>CAIRGO010000307.1 GCA_903878115.1 Akkermansiaceae bacterium
ATGCCGAGTTAGCCACCGCAGATCATGTGATCAATATCTTGCCCGACAATGCGGCGAGTCGTGGATACTTTAATGCCACCCGTTTTTCACACATGAAACAAGGCGCGGTATTTCACAACATCGGGCGCGGCACAACGGTCGATCAAGAGGCGCTAGCAGAGGCATTAGAGTCGGGCCACCTCGGTGCGGCGTGGCTAGATGTCACTGATCCCGAACCTCTGGCAGAGGGGCATCGTTTGTGGTCGGCGCCGAATTGTTTCATCACCCCGCACACCGCTGGCGGTCATGCTTTTGAAGCTGGTTCATTGATTAGGCATTTTCTGGGCAATCTGCGGCGATTTGAAAGTGGTAAAAAATTAATCGATCGGATTTTAGCTTGAGTGCTAGACTTTACCTTATGAAAAAAATTCTTTTTCTGATCATCATCACCCTAACGTCTGCATTCGCTGAAAGCATCACTACCTTTGCTGGCTGCGGTGAAAAAGGTTTTTCAGGTGATGGCGGTAGCGCCACTGAAGCGAAACTCAATACTGTCTATGGCCTGGGTCGTGGACCAGATGGTTTTTTTTACATTTGTGATATGGACAACTCACGGGTGCGTCGTGTGAGCGCCGATGGCAAGATCGAAACGTATGCAGGCACTGGCAGAGCTGGATATAGCGGCGATGGCGGTCTGGCGAAGGACGCCGAATTGAATAAACCCTATGAGCTTGCATGGGATGGCAATGGCAATCTTTATATCGTAGAAATCGGTAATCATTGCGTGAGACGTGTTGACGCAAAAACACGCATCATGAGCACCATTGCAGGCACTGGCAAAGCAGGATTTAGTGGCGATGATGGATCCGCATTGCAAGCACAGTTCAATCAACCTCACAGCATTTGCTTTGACCCAAGTGGCAATCTATACGTCTGCGATATTCTCAATCATCGCATTCGGACAATTGATCAAAAAACTGGCATCGTCACCACTTGGTGCGGTAATGGCGAAAAAAAGACTGCCGCCGATGGTTCGCCGATCAACGGTTCACCTTTGCATGGACCACGCGCACTCACATTTTCAGCAGATGGCAAATGCTACCTTACTCTGCGTGAAGGCAATGCCGTGCTTTTGTTAGACCCAAAAGCCAACACCATCACACGGATTGCAGGCACAGGAAAAAATGGATTCACTGGCAATGGTGGACCAGCACTCAAGGCAACACTTTCAGGCCCTAAGGGCATCAGTCTGGATTCAAAAGGCAACGTCTATCTCGCGGATACCGAGTCCCATTCGATTCGCTATATCAATGTGAAAAAGGGCAGCATCGAATTACTGGTAGGCAATGGCAAAGTCGGTGATGGACCTGACGGAAATGATCCACGGCAGTGCTTGCTGGCCCGCCCCCACGGCGTCTTCGTTGATAAGGATGGAGCCGTTTACATTGGCGATAGCGAGAGCCACCGCGTACGCGTTTGGAGGAAGTGAAAGCCCCATTCTTTCGCAACGCTTCTTGCCGCGAGCGATAAAGTAAGCACATCACTAATTTTTACGAACCACAACCAGCCAATCTTCCGATGGCTCACTGGGGGCATTGCCAAGTGATACTTTTGCCCCTGTTTTTACTGATTTCACCGAGCCTGTTTGCAAAGCACCTCCTTTACGAGGATTAAACCAGCGAACAGAAAATTCTCCGACTGCATTTGTAAGATCAAGCTCGCTGGTGCCACCATTCGGCAAGTAAATCAGATAAACCTCGCCTGTTTTGGTGAAGCAATATTTTGTGTTGTCGTCTTTGTCATTGCCGATCAAGTCATTAGCATTGGTCATTTCCCAGAAAGGAATTTTGTTAGACGCGAAAAATTCTACCGCAATGCGCGCAAAGTCCCATGATTGATCACGACTGCGATAGTCTTCACAAAGAAGATCGTTCTGTGGAATGCTATAACCAAAATAATACTCCACCCCTGCACCTCCCGCCATGAGATTGCCCCAAAGGGTGAACTTGCGCGTATCATGCATGTTGTAACCACCAGTTTTGTTATTCGGTTTCGTGTTGCCACTAAATCCTTGGTAACCGGGGTCGGCGGGAATTCCGGTTGCTGCGGATCCCTGTTCATCATTGGCCACCACCCAAGGCTTTCCTGCACTAGCGGATTCCTTGATCCACTTGAGCGAACACTTGTGAACGTTATCCCACTCGTTTTGCAATGATGTGCCAGTGAGAGATGATTGCTTGCCTAACAATTTCCCATACACTTTCTCTTGCTCATTAGGATAGGTATGGATCACGCGCAAATGCGAATAGGGATCAAGGCTCGCCACATAAGATATCTCAGCACGCTGTTGTTCTGGGGTCTGGGTATTTTCTTCACCAAAATTCCAGTTCAGCGCGAGCTCATAGCCAAAACGCGCCACCAATTCACGGTAGTATAATTTCCGCTGCGACCCGAGCTCCCCGCCGTCGAGCGATTGTGCCGCGCCGGGTCCTTTGCCATCATCGTTCTCGGTTTCCTGCGTTTTGAAATGCAGATAGATTCCTAACTTCTGCGCATGATCTAACACGATCTGCCATTGATCAAGCTTGGAACAATCGTAGTGCAGCTTGTCATCGCGCTGGACAAATGGCCAGACGTTGTCGCCATCGCCGCCAGCGTTGTAGGTGAGAAAAGAAACCGCGTTTGCGCCTTTCGCTGAGAGATAATTCAATGCACCAATGATTCCTTTGCCTTTGCCGTTTTGCCAAGTCGGGCTGCTAGGTGTCCAGTCCTTTACATGCGGTGCCCAGGTCTTGAGCGGCACTTTTCCCTTCTTTGCGATCGTGCCATCGATGTCCACATAAGCAAGAAATGTCTCTGGGGCATCAGCACCTACTTTGAGAAAATATTGCTGGGAACCTTCGAACTGTAAGTAGTGCTTACCCACATACTGCAGGCGACCTTGACCGCGAAAATCTCGCCCTGTTTTATCAGATGCCGCCACCGAAAAACTTCCGCGCTGGTCATCAAATGGTTTCATGGCAACGCCGCCGCCCTCCAGCGCCGCATTTTTTCCTTTAGTAAAAGCCACGGCATAATTCCACTTGCCGATCTTATCGGGCGATACATGAGCACGCCATTTCATTCCAGAAGTAGCAGACGTCTCGCCTGCGTTACCATCGGCCGCGAAGTATCCAGGCACTTTGTAGCTAGGTGATCCGGATTCATGAGTAAAGCTAACTGTTAGATTAAAATCCGCGCTAGGATTAGGCTCCTGATCCAGCTCCGCAGCGAATGGTCCATCTAAAGTGAGTGTAATCTTATGCCACTGTTTCAACTCCCCAGAAATAAGCACTGAGCCATTGCCATTGGTCTGTCGTGGTTGCACCAAGGCAGGCAATTCCTCCGCTAATGCCACAGCACTATTCATAAGAGAAAAGAGCAGCAGAATTTTTGATACCAAGCGGTTTTTCATAGGTTTTGAGAATTATTTTACAATTAGACAACACCATGTGTCGGAGGAATCTAGTGAACGAATCAACCATTTCAACAACCCCTTCACAAGCTCATAATCATCATCGCGGAGATCTAACAATTTTCCTCGCTGTCATCAACGAATCTGCGCATGAAGAAATTTCGATGAAATATCCGCCATCGTAGAGCGTATAATTTGGAGTTGACTAACTCTATGAATACAAACTTCCCTAATACTCTCGCAGCGTTCTTCCTTGCTACCAGTGCTTTACATGCCGATGTGAAGCCGAACCCGTTATTTACCGATGGCTCCGTTCTTCAGCGCGGCCAAGCAGTTCCCGTCTGGGGCACCGCACGTGATGGCGAAAAAGTCTCTGTCGCTCTTGGTGATCAGACCGTTAGCACCACTGCCAAGGACGGAACCTGGCGAGTGGATCTAAAACCACTTGCCGCTGGCGGACCGTTCACGCTCACGATCACGGGTGACAACAAAGTCACCGTGAACAACATTCTCGTCGGCGATGTTTGGATCTGCTCTGGACAATCGAATATGGCATTCCGTTTCAATGGCACTCACAATGCGAAAGAAGAAGGGCCAAAAGCGAATTACCCGAAAATCCGCATGTTCACGGTTGATCGAACCGTGTCCATCAAGCCACTCGCCGAAGCAAAAGGAAAATGGGTAGAATGCTCGCCTGAAACAGTAGGCGGCTTCTCAGCGGTCGGTTATTTTTTCGCCAGAGATCTCCATCAAAAACTCGGCATCCCGATCGGTATGATACACACTTCCGTTGGCGGCACTCCCGCGCAAGCATGGACTGGCATCGAAGGCTTAGGGAAAAACCCTGAATTGCAAGGCTACTTCACTTCCGCTCAGAACGCACTCGCCAAGTATCCTGCGGCGCTCACTGCCTATCAGCAAAAAATGGACAACCTCAAGGCTACGCAGCTAGCCTGGACGAAAGACGTAGGAGCTCCTTATCAAGCGGCCCTCAAGAAATGGAACGAGGACAGCGCCAAGGCAAAAGCTGAAGGCAAACCAGCTCCCGCCAAACCCGCTCCAGCCAGCCCTCAACCCGCTGCGCCAGTCAGCCCAGAAGGCACTCAGAACAATGAATGCACCTTATTCAATGGCATGGTGAATCCGCTCGTCCCCTACGCCATCAAGGGCGCGATTTGGTATCAAGGAGAGTCCAACGCCGGCGCCGCAAAACTTTACCGCACCTTATTCCCCGCGATGATTGCCGATTGGCGCACCCGTTGGAATCAAGGAAATTTCCCCTTCCTTTTTGTGCAGATCGCGCCATTCAACGGCCAGCCACCAGAAATCCGCGAGGCGCAGTTTCTCACCCTCACAGCATCAGAAAATACCGGCATGGCAGTGACCACCGACGTCGGTGAAGCGAAAGACATTCATCCGAAACGCAAAGAACCTGTCGGCCAGCGACTCGCTCTCGCCGCGCGCGCCCTTGCTTACGGCGAAAAAATTGAATACTCTGGCCCACTATATCAATCGATGGATGTGAAGGGCAATCAAATCATCCTCAGCTTCGCCCACAGCAAGGGACTCATTGCCAAAGACGGTATTCTCAAAGGATTCACCATCGCGGGTGCCGATGGCAAATTTATCCCCGCCAAAGCGGAGATCAAGGACGACAAAGTCATCGTCTCAGCCGAAGGCATCACCGAACCAAAAGCCGCCCGCTACGGTTGGGACAACGTGCCAGACGTGAACCTCTATAACCAAGAAAATTTACCCGCTTCCCCATTCCGCACGGATGTAGAAAAGTGAATCGTTGATGCAACTCACTCCGTCATGCTACGAAGCATCACGGAGTAAGATGTAAAAAATTCAGCCCAGCGAAGCGCGAGAAATCGCCATCGAACGACACCAGTCTACAGCCGTTAGCCATCGCAAAAGCGGCAAGATAGGCATCTGTCCACAGTCGATGGGGAAAAGCGGAGGCTGTGGTGAGTGTCTCAAAATGCTCCTCGATGGCAGCGGGTTCTGCGAGGAATTCAACATCAGAAATCGCCATGAATTCCTGATAAATCGTCCATGCTTCGGCGGGGGTTTTTGGGTTCAAGCAGGCTCTGGCACTAGTTATGATGCGCAAAAATCCGAGCATAGTAATGCGACAAAATGCTCGCCTTAGGGAAGGGTTACGGTCCCAATAGTCACGAGCTATCGAGTGATGCGTGTGGCGTGCATCGACGCAAGCCACCCAAACATTCACGTCAAGCAGATCGATCATTACTGTGGTTTAGTTTGGCCATACACACGACGCAAATTCTCAATATCTTCTTCTTCTAGAATGGCATAAAGTTCCGCGTTGGATCGTGCTGGCGCAAGAGGCTCGCCAGGGATTCTTTCCCAAGCAATGGGCAGCGGGCGTGGAGATTTATCGGTTGCACCTCTCTTTTCCGCTATATTAGGGACTCTCATGCCCGCTTGAATATAAGTCGCGAGTAACTCCTTGAGAGTTACCCCTTGTTGCACGGCTCGCATTTTCACCTCCTTAAAAAGCGCATCTGGTAAATCTAATGTTGTTCTCATGGCTATAGTTATATGCGAATATGCGAATATGTAAAGATGCTTTTATGCTATGTGCGGGAAAAGCCTGATTTTGCGTAGAAATTTAATACAAAAATCGATCAGAAATCTGAAAGACGCCCGCTACCCTGCCGTAATTATCACTTATGGCTAATGACGACAAAGCAGCGGTAGAAAAATTGCATGCCTTATACGGGCAAATGAAAGAAGAATTAGGCCGGGTCATTGTGGGGCAAGATCAGGTGGTAGAACAAGTATTGATGGCGATTTTCTGTCGTGGTCATGCACTGCTTGTCGGAGTTCCTGGTTTGGCGAAAACTCTGCTCGTTTCCACTCTCGCTCGGGCATTGGATTTGAGTTACAAACGCATTCAGTTCACACCAGATTTGATGCCGGCAGATATCACGGGCACGGATGTATTAGAGGTGGATCAAGCAAGTGGCCGACGTGGTTTTCGTTTTGTTCATGGACCGATTTTTGCCAACCTTGTTTTAGCGGATGAAATCAACCGGACACCTCCGAAAACGCAGGCTGCATTGCTAGAAGCGATGCAAGAGCATCACGTAACAGTCGGCGAACACACACTGCCACTGCCAAAACCATTTTTTGTGTTAGCCACACAAAATCCGATTGAGCAAGAAGGCACTTACCCGCTGCCAGAAGCACAGCTCGACCGATTTCTTTTCAACATCCGCGTCGATTATCCCAGTGAAGAGGAAGAGCGTGAGATCATTCGTCGCGTGACCAGTCCATCAGATTCAAAGGTCACCGCGATGATGAATGCGGAAGATATTTTGCGTTTGCAGGATGTTGTCAAACGAGTTCCTGTCGGCGATCACGTGATTGACTTTGCCGCAAAACTCGCGCGTTCCACCAGACCCAAGGATGTTTCCGCACCTGATTTTGTAAAAGAAATGGTCAGCTGGGGCGCGGGCCCACGCGCTGGGATTAGCTTAATCACTGCTGCGAAAGCACATGCCGTATTGCGCGGTCGCTTCCACGCCACCACTAGTGATGTGGCCGCCGTAGCAATTCCGGTGCTACGCCATCGCGTGCTCACCACATTCAATGCAGAAGCCGCAGGCGTGAGCAGCGATGATGTGATTCAAAAACTCATCCAGACTCTCGCGCCGAAGGAAGAGTTAGTGATCTAAACTGCAAAAAATCTGTTATTCTACCTACTAAATACATAGTAGTTAACATCGGATCAACAACAATTGCGACAATTTTCATGTCCACACTACAACTACCCGAATGCATGAAGCTGCTACCGCCCGAAATCATGGGGGTGATGAAGCGGTTAGAATGGTATGCGCGCAAACGCATGCTCGGCACGTTGAGTGGTCGGCATTCTTCACCAGACAAAGGGTTTTCGGTTGAGTTTGCCGAGCACCGCGAGTATGCTCCAGGTGATGATCCGAAAAATCTCGACTGGCGGGTCATGGCGAAAAGTGATCGACATGTTATCAAGCAATACATTGAGGAAACAAATCTACGTACTACACTCATAGTAGATGTTTCAGGATCAATGCAATTTACGGGAGACTTTGCGGCAAAAATTCATGACGCCCCACTATCCAAGCTCCAGTATGCCAAACATCTCGCTGCATCATTAGCATATCTTTTCATCAAACAAGGCGATGGCTCAGGCCTAGTCACCTTTGACCAAAGCATCAAAAGCTACGTGCGCTGTGGTAGCCGACCCAGCCAAGTGCGGCGCATTTTAGAAGAACTTCATGACGCCAAAGCAGGTCAGGATACTGATGTCGGCACCGTATTGCATACCGTAGCAGATCGCATCCCGAAACGTGGATTGGTGATTCTCATTAGCGATTTATTTGATGATCCAGAAAAGATCATCGCAGCACTGCATCATTTCGATTTCCGCCAGCACGAGTTAGTCGTGTTTCATTTGCTCGCGGAGGAAGAACTCACATTCCCCTATAAATCATTTCAACGTTTTCGCGATCTCGAAGGAGTGCAAGAAATGCTCCGCATCGACCCACAGGCAGTGCGCGCTGCCTACTTAGAAAAACTGCGCGATTTCGTAAAACGCATCGATACAGCCTGTGGAAAAATGCGTGCTGACTATGTGCCAGTGAATACAAAAATTCCATTACGTGACACTTTATTGCGATACTTAGGAGGGAGAAAATAGATGCTTTTTTTGAACTCATGGTTACTCATCGGCTTGGTGGCGGCAGCGATTCCGATCATCATTCACATGATGCGTCGCCAAGCGGCAAAACCGATCGATTGGGGCGCCATGCGTTTTCTTTTCGATACCATCTCTGTGCGACGTCGCAAAATGGAGTGGGAAGATTTATTACTGATGGCCTCTCGTTGTTTATTGCTAGCCTTGATTGCGCTAGTGATTGCACGTCCATTTCTCACTCCTGATTCTCAAGTGCCGTGGCTGGTTGCACTGCCCATGTCACTGGTGGCAGTCGCATTATTTGGAGCGTCTTATGTGTTAAGCAATCGCAAAACACGCTGGCTGATCCGCACCGTCGCGATCGTGCTAATGCTCATCACCGCGGCACTGATTTACTGGGAAAAAATTCTCAACCTTAGACGATTTGAAGCAAGCGGACGCCGTGATGTAGCCTTGATCATCGATGCCTCCGCCTCGATGGAAATCACTCGTGAGGGCAAATCTGCCTTTCAACATGCCATCGCAGAAGCGAAACAAATTGTCACCGATGCACCACGAGGTACGGCATTCATAGTAGTTCTTGGAGGGCCATCACCAGAGGCACAAACCGCGGCTCCATTAACTCATCGGGCGGATGTCTTAGGCGTGCTAGATTCTTTGCAGCCTGTGGGCGGAAGTTTTCGCGCGTATGAAGCATTGGGCGTCGCGACAATTGGTTTGGCGCAAGGCAATAATCGAACCAAAGAAATCATCGTCTTTAGTGATGCGCAGCGCAGTGGCTGGCAATTAGAAAATCCCAATGCCTGGAATGAGCTTGAGGCGGCGTGGGCAGGGCTACCAGCGAAACCAAAACTGCTTCTTCGCCAAATGGGCGAGCCAGAGAACTTCCTCAACGTCGCGATCACGAATTGGCAAACATCACGCTCGGTATTAGGGACTGACCGCGAGGTGCTCATGAAGGCCGAGATCACCAACACGGGAAAAAGCGCGTTCACACCTGGTGAAATTAGTTTATTCATTGATGATAAAAAAACGCTAAGTAATCCACTTGGTCTATTGATGCCGGGACAAAGTACCAGCGTAGAATTTCGTCATCGCTTTACCAAGTCGGGCCATCATGTGGTGCGTGCAGAAATCGATGTGAAAGATGATTTGCTGATCGATAATCGCATCGAGCGCGTGATGACGATTCAAGACTCACTGCCAGTGTTGCTGATTGATGGCAATCCTGCGGGTTCATTTTTTGACCGCGCCTCTGGCTACATGGCACTTGCTTTGGCTCCATCATCATCATTGGTGAATGGAAAACAAGCGGGGGAAAAATTTCTCATGGCGCCGAGAGTCGTTTCTGCGGCCACCTTGCGTATCGAGGACATCGATGATGCCGATGTTTTTGTCTTAGCCGATGTCTCGCGACTCCCCGAAAAAATCGCAACGAGATTAGCCGCGAAAATTATTGCAGGCGCTGGCATGATCGTCGTTGCTGGTCCACGTTGTGAAAAAGAATTTTACAATCACTGGTCAAGCATTGATGGGCAACTATTGCCAATGAATCTGAGCGACGAACAAACAGATACTACTGGCATCACTCCTGCAAGTGCGACGTTCGTTCATGAATCACTGAAGCTATTTGTAAAAAATAGTGACATGGAAATGGCAAACATCAAACGCTGGCGTAAAACTGCGGAAGGTGATCAACTAGGCACACAGGCAGCAGCATTTTCAAATGGCGATGTATTCCTTGCATCGCACGCCTATGGCAGTGGCCGCGTGATGATGAGCACCTGTGCGTTTGATGCACGTGCTGGGAATTTGCCAGCAAAGCGATCTTTTGTACCGCTCGTTCATGAAATGGTAACATGGGCTGCAGGTGGGGGATTGAATTTAAATGTTGCTTCATCGTGGAGCCCAAGTGTGATCCTCAATCAGTCAGGCGGCGGTCTATCTGCGGTTTATGCCCGTTTGCAGGACCGAAAAGAACAAAACATTTTTGAGCGAATTGATCCAGCAGTGGACTTTGATTGGACGAACGAATCACCTGGCAGAGAAATGCCTCGTGATCGCTACGTCATCACATGGAAAGCGCTACTACTCCCACCGATCACAGGAGAGTATTTGTTTGAAGCTAGCGTGAATGATCGACTAACGATGAAAATCGGCGAGGATATTTCATGGAATGCCGATACCCAGGATACGTTGTTAGGAAAAGTTCGGCTTGAAGCAGGGAAATCTCGCGCCGTGGAAATTCGCTACGAACAAGACTATGGCCCTGCGTTTGTGAAGCTTTATTGGACAAGCCCTGGCGGCAAAAAAGAATTAATTCCCAGTGCGGCATGGATTCCTTTGTTAGAAAAAAATTCTACACCGATGAAAGTAATCGACCCAAAAGGATTGGCGAGACAGGCCAGCATTCGCGCTGGTCGCCGTGGTCAAGAACTTAAGATTGATGGTGCTGCGGTGCCGGGCGTCTACCAAATCACTACCGATGAATCATTACGCAATCTGCTAGGAAGTGGCAGTGAGCCTATACTCCCTGTCGCGGTAGTTCGCAATCCCGAGGAGAGTACATTTTCACCGATGTTGCCCGATGATATAGCGATGGTACGCAAGCATGTAGACTTTCTCCAACCTACTTCTGTGAATGATTTGCTCGCAGTGCTGCAGGGAAAAGGCTTCGGCAGAGAGATTGCCAAATGGCTGGCATTGGGCGCTGTCGCCATCTTCTTGTTAGAGAGTATTTTATCACGCTGGGTTTCAAAATCTCGACGAACTGCTGAAGATGTTCGCGTTGACTTCGGCGAAGACACTCTATGGAAAGGAGGACTACGATGAAACGCCTGGGTAGATTTTTGTTAGTATTTCTAGTTCTTTGGGGCGCCTTAATCTTGCTCTCTGGATGGGTGAGGTTGATTCCTGATTGGTCCATCTGGCTCATCGCGCTCCTCAGTGCTACGGCGGTTGAGGCGATCCTTTTTCTCTATCAGTATGAGAGTGGTGCGGTGACGCAAAAACGCGCGCGCTGGCTGATTTCCCTACGCTTGATTGCACTAGGACTTCTACTTTGGATTTTGTTAGAACCAACTTGGATTCGCACGATCATCAAAAATCAGCAACGTGAAGTAATCATTCTGTTGGATGATTCTGCATCGATGCATCTCACTGATGATGGACAAAAATCCAGCCGAATCGCAATGGCGGAGCAAGCCCTCGCCGCAGGAAAAATCCAAGAGCAACTCGGTGAAACAATGCGCGTCCGCACGATCCGTGCTGCCCGCAGCGTGAAAGAAGGTGACAAAGCATTGCCAGAAGGATGGGCAGACGCCACTGACCTTGCGGCAGCACTGAATCATGCATTAGAACAAGTGCCGCCTGATGAACTGGCTGGCGTGTTGCTTCTAAGCGATGGTCGTCACAATCGCCCTGAACGCGTAGAGGACGTTGCCCGTCGCTTTGGCATTCTCGATGCACCGATCGGCATGGTGGCCATAGGCAGTAGCGAAGCACCACGTGACGCTTCGATTTTATCTATCGAAGCACCCGAAGCGATTCATTTAGGCGACCGCATGCGCATCGCAGTGAAAACAAAATTCGATGGCTACAAGGGAAGCAAAGCGAAAGTGCTATTGAAACGAGGCGATACCGTCATCGAAGAACGTGAAATTGCCATTCCTCAAGACCACCACCGCGAAGATCTACGTTTCATTCATTTGCCCAAAGAAGGCGGCGTGGGCGACTATCACGTCGAGATTCAACCGCTAGAGCGTGAGCGTTTCGATGATAACAATAAGTGGGAGTTTGAAACATCGATCACCGATGCGAGAACCAATGTTTTGCTAGTCGATAGTTCTCCTCGATGGGAGTTTCGTTACCTACGCAATTTATTCTATGGTCGTGATAAATCGGTTCATTTGCAATATCTGCTGATGCATCCAGATCGCATTGCTTCACAGCAAGATCAAGTGGTGTATGCATCTGCCTCGCGTCCCTTTGGTGATGCTCAAGCAACACGATTGCCGCAAAACGAAGCAGAATGGAAAAAATTCGATGTCATTATTTTGGGTGATTTGGAAGCTGCTGCGATCGACCAAGCTACCTGGGAAATCATCTCGCGCTGCGTCAACGAACGTGCTGCGCTATTGGTGATCATCGCCGGGCCACAATCAATGCCTCACTCGCTGACCTCAGATGCAGCTCGCTCGCTCGTGCCTGTGGAAATGGACTGGGGCATCCGTAATTACTACACACAAACGGAAACAAACTTTTCTTTTTCACTCACCAGTGAAGGATCACGTCATCCAGTGACGCAGCAATCAACTGGTAAAACATCAAACGAAAAAATATGGTCCGAGTTTCCTACGATTTCTTGGCGTCACCCAGTAAGTTCGGTAAAAGAAGGCGCGGAAATTCTACTCACAGCGTCTAACCCTACTAACACAGCACAAGCATCATCAGGTGGCGAACTAAATGATGCTCTCAACGCACTAGCACAGCGCCGTCAGCGGGAGATCGACAATGCATTATTGGTGACGCGACAAACAGGAAAAGGAAAAGTAGCGTTGCTACTCACTGATCGCACATGGCGTTTGCGCGAAGGTGCTGGCGACGTGTTCCACCACCGTTTTTGGGGGAATCTCGTTCGCTGGGGTGCAGGTCCATCTCTGCGAGCTGGTGGTTCCCGTGTGCGTATGGGCACAGATCAACTAACCTATACTCCGGATGATTCTATAAAAATTACCGCCCGCTTGCGCAATACCGACCTGAGCCCTGTCGATGATGCCACCATCAACGCAGAAATTTTACAAGATGGCAAAACGATCACTCAAGTTACTATGAAAGTAGTAGAAAATTCGAACGGATTGTACGAGGCCGAGTTACAACCGCTCACCCACTCGGGCCGTTACGAAGTGCGGATTGGCGGGAAAGAAGTCCAATCTTCACTCGCAGATGACAACCTCACTGATGTTACCGCAAGCGTTCGCGTTGTCGGCTCGCGTGGTCCGATTGAGTTATCGGAAACCACACGAAATATGCCATTGCTCGAGACAATGGCCAGCCTTTCAGGTGGTAAAGTAGTGGAAAAAGAAAAAATTACCGACTTGCTACCGTTGTTTTTAGGGAATAAAAGTGAGAAAGAAGAAACGCGCGAGATTTCACTCTGGGATCAGTGGTGGGTGCTAGTTTTATTAGCACTGGTGCTGAGCACGGAATGGATTGTCCGCCGCGCGGGTGGGCTACCATAAATAACCATAATCGTTAGGAAATATTATGAACAAGCAGCAATCAGAATCATCGATCGATACCGCGCTTCAATCATTGTTGAAACAAATTCGTAAAGCGCAAACCAAACGTGGTTGGCTATTATTGATTACAATCACCCTCGCAGGGTTATTAGTCATCATGCTTGCAGACTATGCGTTTGCACCTCTCTCGACAGTCGCACGCTGGGCGCTATTCGGCGCATGGCTGCTGACCTTGGCAATCACCATCAAACTCGGCTTTGCTCCCGTTTTCCGCAAAATTAGTCATGTCACGCTAGCTCGCTGGCTGGAAGGAAGGCATCCCGAAATGCAAGAACGCTTGAGCACTTCTATCGAACTGGACGGGCATGAGCGTGGAGTGTCAAAAGAATTGTTAGATGAATTGCGCAAAGCGGCAACAATCGATGCAACAACGGTCAACGCTTATGAGGAAATCAAAACAGCGCAAACCACATTTCGCTGGGGACGCCCCGCTGCGGCTTTAGCAGTAATCTTTGGCATCGCGTTCATCGCTTGGCCAAATGAATCGATCCGACTCCTTGTCAGGGCTGTTGCTCCTTTTTCCCATTGGGGCAATGTCGGCGCCACTTCGTTTGCCATCAAACCAGGGTCGCTCGAATTGATTGCCGGCGATCGACTGCAAATAGATGTAAATTACCAAGGTCAAGACGCCGCTGTCGAACTGATCATGGAAATGGAAGATCGGACTCAGGCCACACAATCGCTTACTCTTAAGGACGATAGCTATGCTTACGTTCTCCAACCTGTAACGCAAAGTTTTCGCTACTATGCTCGTGCTGGGCGCGCGGAAAGTGACTCCTATCAAATCACAGTTTGGCCACTGCCAATTTTGTTAGATCCACGTGTCAACATTCACTATCCTGATTACATCAACCTCGCCGCGACGAACGCGACTCTCGATAAAGGTGTTTCCGCAGTAGTCGGCAGTCGGGTCACCGTAACTGCCAAAACAAATACTTCAGTAGAATCCGCATGGCTAGAAGTTGACGGCAAAAACATTTCCCAAGCAACGGTCACAAATGTATCAGGCACGAGTCAGCTCGATTTCTCATGGCAAATTCATGAACCAGGACAAGTCGTTGCAACAGTGATGCTGAAGCACCGACTCGGCAAAGAGGTAAATGCTACAACGTTTTTTATTGAAAGCTTAGCAGATGCAGCACCGCAAGTGATGTTGATTAGCCCTTCAGAAAAAGAGATACGTCTGCGCCCCGATGAAACACTAGATCTACGTTACGAAGTGATCGAGGACTTCGCTCTGGCACGTGTTTCTGTTGAGCTAAGCGAAAATGAGAAACCGCAAATCTCTCTCGGGCAAAACTTGCCCACGCAAATCATCGCCACGAAACCGGCACATTTCCGCGCTGATGCACCATTAGCAATCGGAGACCTAAGACAACGTCTTGGTGGGAAAAATGACTTCCGAGTACGCGTCCGTGCAGAAGACGGTCGTCCCCGCGACATGTCTGGTCCTGGCATTGGCTATTCGGATTGGCTTCGCGTTATCATCGACCAAAATGCCGAATCGCTAGTGCGCCAACAACTACGGGAGCAACACGAAGGCGCCATGAAAAAAATCGATGAAGTGATCAAAGAAGTGCGGGAAGCGCGGGAGCGCATGGATCAGCATCGTGAAGAAATCAAGCAAGACAAGCTCACTGAAAATGGTGAGAAAAATCTTGCGGAAGCAGCAGAGAAACTCGCAGATGCCCAAGAGAAAACCAATGAGGTGGCTCAAAAAATGCAAGAAAGTGTGCATTCTCCGCAAGCCGATAAAGTAGCACAAGCCGCGGAAAAAATACAGCAAAGTCGCGAACAAATGGAAGATGCTCCGCTTCAAGACGAAGCAGCACACCGCGAGGAAAAAATTGATCAGGCGAAAAAACTTGCCGAAGAATCAATCCAGCAGCTCGAAGCGGTCAAACAAGAGATGCAAAAGAAAAACGAAAAAATTCAAGACCTTGCCCGCATGCAAGAACTCGCACAAAAGCAGCAAGAACTGGCAAGGCAAGCACAGCAACAAGCACAAAACAATCCTTCAGAACAAGAGAAACAGCAGTGGCAACAACAGCAAGAACAAGTAGAACAACAAATTCGACAAGAGCTGAACGAACAGCCACAAGCGAAAGCAGAAGCGCTAAAACAACAATCTGAACAAGCGCAACAACTGGCAGATCAAGCAAAGGAAATGGCGCAAGATCAGCAAAAATTGCAGCAAGAGGCACAGCAATCGACGGAAAATAATCCGCAGGCAGAGGAGCAACTCAAAGAAGCCGTGAAACAAGGACTGGCCGCTGAACAAGAGAAAATTACGGAGCAAACGAAGGAACAACTAGAACAGGCACGCGAAGATCGCAGTGCTTTGGCTGATGTTTTACCCAAAGCAGCGGAAGCAACAGAGCAGGCGAGCGAAAAAATCCAACAGCCCGACAACCAAAAAGCCGCGGAAGCCACGCAGGCAGCAGCTGAGGCATTAAAAGCAACCGCCGCACAGGCAGTGAAATCTAATGAGGCGGCAAATCCTGAGGAAGGAAAAGAACTCGCAAAAGAAAATGGCGAGCAAGCGAAATCGCCTAGCGATTCTAGTCAACAAGAGAAAAATCAACAGGCAGCAGCTGAGGCATCGAAAGAAAGCGCAGCACGGGCAGAAAAATCTAACGAAGCGGCGAACGCTGATGCAGGAAAAGAACTCGCAAAAGAAAGTGGTGAGCAAGAAAACTCTCCTAACGATTCTAGTCAACAAGATAAAAATCAACAGGCCGCCCAAAGCGAGGCATTAGCTGAACTGAGTGAACGTCAGGCACAAGTGGCAGAAGCGATGAAGGATCTCGCCGAGGGCAAAACCGACGAAGCATTACAGGCACTGCAAGCCATGAAGGCAGCAGAAGCGCAAGAACTTGCGGAAGCAATCGATGCACTTCCGCAAGTCGATCAATCATCACCCATGCAACAGGCGGAACAGGCTAGCAAGCAAGGTGG
>CAIRGO010000308.1 GCA_903878115.1 Akkermansiaceae bacterium
CGTGCAGCACAGACTTGTGGCAATTGCGGTCTACCACCACCACGTCGCCAGGTGCCACAGTGTGGTGCCAGACAATTTTGTTAGAGGTACTGGTGCCGTTGGTGACAAAGAAACAATGATCGGCATTGAAAATACGTGCAGCATTGCGCTCGCTCTCGCCTATCGCGCCATCATGATCGAGCAACTGACCGAGTTCTTCCACCGCATTGCACACGTCTGCACGCAACATGTTTTCGCCAAAAAACTGATGGAACATCTGACCGACCGGACTTTTCAAAAACGCCACACCGCCCGAGTGACCGGGGCAATGCCAAGAATATGAACCGTCTTCAGCGTAATCCAGCAGGGCTTTGAAAAAAGGCGGTTGCACACCTTCGAGGTAACTTTTGGCTTCGCGAATGATGTGACGCGCCACAAACTCCGGTGTATCTTCGAACATATGAATAAAGCCATGCAATTCGCGCAGAATATCGTTTGGCAAATGGCGTGAAGTTTTGGTTTCACCGTAAACATAAATAGGCACGTCGGCGTTTTTGCGGCGCACCTCGTCAATAAAACTTCGCAAATTCAAGACAGCAGGGTCAAGGTCTGGGCCAGGCGTGAACTCTTCGTCATCAATCGACAAAATAAATGCGCTGGCGCGGGACTGTTGCTGGGCGAACTGGCTCAAGTCGCCGTAACTGGTCACACCCATGACTTCGTAACCCTCACCTTCAATGGCTTGGGCAAGTGCACGAATACCCAATCCAGACGTGTTTTCAGATCGAAAATCTTCATCAATGATGACGATGGGAAAGCGAAATTTCATTAACTGCTCCGGCCCGGGCTAGGGGCGTTGTCTTAAAACATTAAAGTGTACCCTCCAGGCTGGCTGATACAATCGCAGACTCAGGAGAGGTGGATGAGCGGTTTAAGTCGCACGCCTGGAAAGCGTGTGAGGGTTAATAGCCCTCCGCGGGTTCGAATCCCGCCCTCTCCGCCAATATAAAGTCACACAATACTTTCAGGCTCACTTGGCAACCGCTTATGAGTGACTTTTTCTTTGAGAGCCCATCCCCAAAACATAGAAGATGTAGAGTATTCGGTACTTAATCCCAATCGGCCTTTTTCTTTCACGCATCTGGCATCTACATAAGTTCCAAAGAGATGGTCCCAGATGGAGAAATAAAATCCGAAATTACTACCCCCATACCTCTCATCAATGTGATGATGAATGAAATGCATGCGAGGGGTTACCAAAAAATATTCCAAATGACGCGCATACGGCAAATAAACATTTGAATGTGTCAGGTGTTGACTGCAAATATCAATGAACACGACCACATAAAAAGCCAGCGTCTGATCCGACAAAAGAAAAATGGAAGAAGCAAGCATGCTTGGGAGAATCACAAGCAAAATATGCACAGGTGATCCGCGAACACCTGCAATCCAGTTCAAAGATTGAATGGAATGATGAAAAGCATGTACACGCCAAAATGCTCTGGAGTGCATAAGACGATGGAACCAATAGCCTAGGAAATCCGTCACTATAAAATAGGCTGGGATTTGAAACCATAATCCCCATTGATTGACAGCATGCTTAAGCAACGACTGTAACTCTATTGAATCATCCAAAAAATAACGGATGA
>CAIRGO010000309.1 GCA_903878115.1 Akkermansiaceae bacterium
CAAGTTACCCCTCGCAACGTGGCATCGAATACCGCGATCGTTCCAGTCGCTGGCACGGAAAGCACCGGTGGTTTCGAAAAGGCGGTGCTGAGAGTCTTTCGCAATGGCGTCCTTTACGGAGCAGAGATCCAGCAAAACCTGGCCTACGCCGGCGGCTCCGCGAGTTTCTCGTTCAGTCCCACCATCCCGGCCGAACTGGCTTCCTACTCGTTTGAAATTTATCTAAAACAGGGCGTGAATTTCTTTCTCGTGCGGAACATCAGTGACATTACGGCAGGCGACGTTTACCTTTGGTATGGGCAATCAAATTCCGAAGCCGCCGTGCGCTCGGGCAGCGCCAATGCCTACGCCTCGCCGTGGATTCGCACTTTCGGCATGTCCAGCGACGACGCGACTGTCACCCAGGCCTATCCGTTCTGGGTGCAGGCCGATGGTGATGGCAGCCGCTCTGTTCCGGCTGGAGTCGGTCAATGGGCTCTCGTGGTGGGCCGTAAGATTGTCGATACTTATGCTATCCCAGTCGCTATTCTGAACGGCTCTCGCGGCGGTTACTCAATGCCCAAGCTCCAACGCGACGATGCCAATCTCAACAACCTGGCGGATGCCGATCCCGTCTTCCGTGTTTACAACCGGCTTCGCTACCGCGCCAACCTCGCAAAAGTCGCCAACGGCGTCCGTGGTATATTTTACTATCAGGGAGAGAGCGAAGTCAACAACACGGCGCAGCACGTCAGCGGATTTGCCTCACTCATGGCGGACTGGCAGGTCGATTACCCGGCGGTGGAGAGAATTTTCGTCACCCAGTTGCATGTCGGCTGCAGCACCACACGCGAGTTGCCCGAGCTCCGCGACGCTCAGCGTCTGCTCCCTGACTACTACGACAAAGTCCGCGTCATGTCGAGCAACGGGCTGACCGTCCACACCGACAACTGCCACTACCCTTTTGCTGGTGGTTACGAAACCCATGGCTTGAATAGCTTCCGACAGGTCGCACGAGATCTTTACGGTGCGCCGGATGCCACTGCCATCGATCCGCCCAATCCCGCACGGGTGGAAGTAGCCGATCAGGCTGGCACCCGCTTGCGCATCGTTCTGCGGAAACCCAATGCAGGAATCACCGTTGATGCCAGTGCCCTCGTCGATTTCCGTCTCACTGGTTCTTCCGCCGTCCTCCAATCCGCCTCGGTTACCGCCACCGCCATCGAGCTTCAATACGATCGCAATTTGAGCGGCGCCACCCGCCTCGACTACCTCGCCCACATCGGCAGCGCCGGCGGCTGGGTGCGCAACAGCAATGGCGTCGGCCTGCTTACTTTTTCTGAACCTGTCCCCATCATTGTAAACGACCGCCCGGAAGTTTCGATCATCTCGCCCGCCGCCGTGGCGGAGTTTGCCCCCGGCACGGTTTTGCCACTCAGCGCCACAGCTACCACTCAGATCGGAACCCTGACGCAACTGGAGATTTTCATCGACGGGATTCTGCAAACCGCCGTCGGATCAGGGAATGCCATTGCCGACACTTGGACCGTGCCCGCATCCGGCAGCCATCAGATCGTCTTCCGCGCCACCAACAGCGGCGGAAAAACAAGCGAAGCCTCAGTCGTGATCTTCGCCGGGACCACTGCATCGCCGGGTGGAGTCAGCAGCGGACTCAGCGTATGGCTCAAACCGGAATCCGGCATCATCCGCGATTCCGCCGGAGTGGTTTCAAGCTGGCAGGATAGCAGCGGCAATGGAAATCATTGCAGCCAAGCGACAGCCACCGCCAAACCATCCTATGCACCTGGCAGCTTCGGAACCATGCCTGGAGTATACTTCGACGGTGCCGACAACCTCAGCGGCACAGCTGGCATGTCCACCGGGAGTTACACCAAAATCGTGCGAGTCTCGTTGCCCGATTTTCCCGCCACCAGTGGCAATATCCTTTCCTCCGGTGGCACTACGGGAACCCGCCATGCGCTCTACATGGCGAGCACGGCATTCCCCCGCCTCTGGCACAGTGCTCAGTTCGTGGTTTCCACAACCGCAATGGTCGCCGGACAAGGGCATCTACTCGTCGGAACTTATGATTGGACCACGAAAACTGGCACACTCTACCTCGACGGGACGCAGGTCGGCACCGGAACAGCCACTGCGGACAACACCGACCCGACCTATCAGCTGGGAGGACTCGCCGGAGGAAATTTCATGCGCGGCACGATTGGTGAGGCCATGATCTACAATCGGGTTCTCGACAGCACCGAGCGCGACAGCGTCTTGTCCTACCTGAACGCGAAAAATGTCAGCCCATCCGCCGTTCTGTTAGACTATCAAACCTGGAGCGGAAATGTCATCGCGCCAGGGTCCGACGCCAATCCTGGCGGTGACGCCAATGGCAACGGCATCGCCAATCTGATTGAATTCGCCCTCGGGCTCGGTTCTGGTTCTAATGTCGCCCCCGTAACTCTCCATGTGCTCGACCAGCTTGGCAGCGTGGGTGTCAGTTACTCGCGCCCGACCAATCGAGCAGGCCTTGTCTATCAACTCCTAGAATCCACCAACATGAAGGATTGGACCCCGGTCACGGATAGCCGTGTCACGGTTTCAGCCGGGATCGAGCAGCGTCGCTACTCGCGCGCGGCACCGTCCACTGGCAAGGTTTTCTATCAACTCCGTGTCACCTTGGCCCCTTGAATTTGTGATGGTTCCTGTCCAGTTGGTGATTCGTTAAATCAGACAACGAAAATTACACATCATCAGTCACTTGGCTATTTACGAACATCCGACGCTGACACGGCCCGCACAGCGACGTTGGCAAACATTTCACTATCGACGATTTTTTTGAAGCGAGTATCTTTTGTGTTTGTCCAGATCGGCGTGCTGCTGCCATCAGCGTGACGGATGCGGAGATTATCGAGATAGATTTTAAAGGTGCCAGGCTTGCCACCTTTGAAGACGATGCCGTGACGGGGTACGATGCCAGGAGCACTACTGCACAAGCCGATGACCCGATGTTCCCACACGCCGGGGCCGCCTTGCACTTCTGGACCGTTGGCTTGCTCGCGACCAAATTGATCAATGCCTTCGCCGCGTTTGAAGTAGATGGTGATCGTCTTTTCGTCATTGCCTTTGAGAGGCGAATAATAGAATCCTCGTTGCAGACTATCCGGTGCGGTGGCGATGTCATATTCGATGGAGTCGGTGGCGAAAATATTTTCCTGAAAGGTCGCGAAAGGGACGATCAAGCGATCATTCGGTTTGGCCTTTGCGGTGACAGTCACGCTGACTTCCATCACTTCGCCTTCAGGTGATGGCTTCGAATTGAGCTTTGCGGGTGGAGCTTGATGGGTAAGCGAAGCGCCGAGCGAATATGACCATCCGTTCATCATCGCGGTGAGTGATTTCACCACCTGAGGATTCGCATCGGCGACGTTTTTTGTTTCGCCGATGTCGTTGCGGATGTCATAGAGTTCGTTCTTATCAAAAAACCGATGCATGCGCCAATCGGCGGTGCGGATGGCGTCTTCGTTGTGCCATGACCAGTAGTAACTTTCGACGGGACTAACAGTTTTATCGCGCAATGCTGGCCAGATATTTTTGCCATCGAGAGGGCGTGTCTCTGGCATTTTTGCATCTGCCATCGCCATCAATGTAGGGAACATATCAAGCGCCCCGCACAGACCATCCCACGTGTCGTTGTTTACTTTTCCGTTAGGCCAATGGATCACCGTCGGCAGATGCGTGCCACCTTCATACACCGAATGTTTGCCGCCTTTGAATGGTAAATTGCTACCATCTTTCGTAGCTCCGTTATCGCTCGTGAAAACAACGATGGTATTATCGCGCAGGCCAAGCTTTTCGAGCTCAGCGAGGATCATTCCTACATTCTTATCCAATGCCTGCACCATCGCAGCGTAAGTGCGTTTGGTTGCGTCGGTGACTTTCGGATCCACGTCTTTAAGGTCAGCCTCTTTCGCTTGCATGGGCGCGTGTATTAAATGAAACGGCACGTAACAAAAAAACGGCTGTGATTTATTTTCACGAATAAATTCCATCGCGTGTTGCACAATGAAGTCTTCCGTATACCCAGCATCCTGCGGACGAAATTCTCGATTGTGCCACCAACTCACTGGCCCTTTGCCACTCACCGTGCGACGCGTGAAATAATCTGCGCCACCACCGTAATAAATCCATGCTTCATCGAAGCCGTGCTCGTTCACGCCAAGCCCGCCTTTGAGTTTTTTGTTAGGCATCGCTTTGAATGCTTCCGTGAAAGCTGCGCGATATTCTGGTGTATCAGGATCATCGCCATTGTGCCATTTGCCAAAGACGCCAGTGCGGTAGCCGTTCGCCTTGAAACCCTCAGCGATGGTTGTCTCGGCCTTCTCCAATTCCCCGCCCGTTTCTGGTCCCGTGCCCACGCGAAACGGATGCCGACCCGTGAGCAACATCGCGCGGGTCGGCGAGCAAACACACCAGCCCATGAAGTTCTTCAATTCACATCCTTGCTTAAAAAGTTTGTCAATGTTCGGCGTTGGGATGCTGCCGCCCGGATGCACACTGATATCGCTCCAACCGAGATCATCGGCGAAGAGATAGACGACATTCGGCTTGGGTGCATCAGCAGCGCAGAGCGGTGCGTGCAACAATGCTGTGAGGATGAAAATATTTTTCATAAGTTTTTTTTGCATACACGTTTCATTTTACATAATTACTACAACCATAGTATTTAGTAGATAAACTACTTTGTCTTTTTTGGTTTTGCCATCTTTGCCTGCGGTGAAACGTAATTGTCGAAAACATCGCCTTTGCCAAGCACACGTGGGTCTTCTTGTTTCTTCAATTCGGCAAAGAGTTTTTCATGGAGTGCCGTTACCTTCTTCGTATAGGCCTCATCGCTTGCAAGATTGTTCACGCAATCGGGATCTTTTGATAGATCGAAGAGTTCAACGGTAGGGCGCTTGCCGAAGGACATCTGCCAAAAGTGGTCTTTCTCGCCGAGTTCGCGAATCAACGCTTTCGTCGGACTGTCATCAGTGTCCTTCAGGCCGAGTTCGAGATTGCCGCATGGCCAGCGATCTGGAGCGAAGTTGTGAATGTAAAATAAATCACCCTCACGGATCGCACGCACAGGATAACCGAGGCCCGATGGCGTTCCAGGCCGAGCCATTACGTCATTACGCTCACGCCCGAGGATCACAAAACTGCGCGACGGATCGGACTCCCCGCGCAACACGTTCGCAAAACTTCGACCAGTGATCGGCGACATTCCCGCCTTCGCTCCGTCCACGCCTAACAGATCGAGGAACGTCGGCGCAAGATCGATAAAACTAACAAATTCGGCAATGCGTCGGCCCGGTTTAACGATGCCCGCAGGCCAGCATGCCACCATCGGTTCTCGGTTCGAAATGTCGTAGTTGTGACCCTTCGACCGCGGGAAAGGCATGCCGTTATCCGAAGTGACAATCACTAGAGTATTCGCCGCCTCGCCGCTCGCTTCAAGTGACTCTAACAGAGTGCCAACCTCTTTGTCGAAGTCCTCGACCTCAACGGCATAGTCGAGCATATCGCCGCGAACTGTTTCATTGTCGGGCCACATGCGCGGCACACGATCAATGTCGGTGATTTTTTTTCCCGCCGCAATGCCGGAATCTTTCTTATAAGCACGATGCGGATTGTGGCTACCGAACCAATAAAAGAAGGGCTTGCCCGCAGGACGATTCTTGAGAAATGCCGCGAAATTTTGACCTTTACCATCATCACCAAATCCAAACGAACGCGGCTTACCATCGGTCGCCAATGCTGAACCAGGTCCCCAGATTTTTCCTTGACCGCCCACACTCACACCAGCCTCCCGCAGCGCCTCACTGAACGCCACGAATTTCACAGGGAACTGCGACTGGTGATTCGCGGCTTCCTCCAGTTGCCAAGGATTGCGCCCCGTCAAGATTGCCGAGCGCGACGGCGCACACTTGGCTGTTGGCGTATAGCTATTTTCAAACACTAAGCCTCTACTGGCGAGTCGATCAATGTTCGGCGTCTTCACCCAATTGCAGCCGTAGGCTTGGCCGAAATGCGGCGATGCATCGTCGGCGATGATGAACAAAATGTTAGGCTTCTGTGCTGGCGCGTCTGCCGCGTGGACTGAAAGCAGCGAAGTGTGTAACAGGATGATGAGGAATGAGAAGATTTGTTTCATGATTGATAACGATTGATCAATAATTTTCGTTAGAGACTGCAAAGCGCGGACATTGATTCACAGCATTACTTTTCCGTGGAATCAGTCTTTTCGGCTTTGGCTTTCTTTCCTTTGTTTTTCTTCTTTTCTGTTTGAGGGGTTTCACTGGGATCTCCCTCATTGTCGCTCATCTTTCCATGAGCCGAGGCGGGACGATTGATGTTGGGAAAGTGCTTGGCGAGTTCAGCCTTGAGGGCGGCGTGCTCGGGCTTATTGGCGAGGTTGGTCCACTCGTATTCGTCGTTGCTGTGATCGTAGAGTTCTTCTCCGCCGTCCGCATAGCAAATGTAACGCCAGCGGTTGGTGCGCACGGCATGATTGTTCTGGCCAAAGGTAGTGACCCCAACACCAGTCCATGCGGCAGCGGGATTGGCGAGCAGTGGTTTGATGTTATCGCCTTCGAGCCATGCAGGTTTTGGCAACGATGCGAGGTCGCAGAGAGTCGGATAGACACTCATGAAATCGACAGGGCTTTTGCAGAAGCCACCGGGCTTGGTCACGCCAGGAACGACCCAGATAAAAGGAGCGCGTGCCGCTTCTTCCCAGAGCGCGAACTTGCGCCAATGATCTTTCTCTCCGAGATGCCAACCGTGATCGCCCCAGAAAACGATGATGGTATTAGCCTTGTGCGGTGACTTGTCATAAGCATCGAGCACGCGACCGATCTGACCATCGAGATAACTGATCGTCGCAAGATAGGCCTGCACGGCTTCCTTCCAACGGCCTGATGCGATCACGTCAGCGTGATCGCCCATGCGCGTGGCCATTTTCACGCCCGCGGGTGGAACATCGGATAGGTCCCCTTCTTTCGTCGGTGGCAGTTGAATGTCGGCCAGTGGGAACATATCATAGTATTTTTGCGGAACATTCCATGGCATGTGAGGCTTGTGAAAACCGAGGGTGAGGAAGAACGGCTTGTCGTGAGTTTTGCCGAGTTCCGCAATACCATAGTCGGCAATGCCAGTGTCGGAAACGGCTTCATCGCCACCTTCAATGATCGGACCGAAAGCGATGCCGCCAATGCTGCGATCACTGACTTTGCCTTTATTGAAGGTCTCATTCTTAATGGTCGTCCACTGCTCTTTCCAGCCCAGACCTCCATGCCAGAGCTTGCCAGTGCCGAGTGTTTCGTAACCCGCATTCTTGAACTGCATGACGAGTGACTCTTCAGGTTTAAGGGCCGCTACGAAAGGGTTATTGTTATCATAAATCCCTGTCGTGCCAGGACGTTTCCCACTCAGCAGCGCAGCGCGTGAGGGATTGCAAACAGGAGCAGCGCATTGAGCGTTAGCGAAAGTGACACCCATCGCGGCGAGACGGTCGATGTTCGGTGTCTTCGTTTGCTTATTGCGACCAAGATGCCCGACCCAATGATTGAGATCATCCACGGCGATGAAGAGAACATTCGGCTTCGCTGTGGCAGCGAAAGACTGCGCGCAGAGGAGCAGACAGCTTGTTAGTGTGGTGAGGTATCGTTTCATATTGTTCACTTCTTGGTATTGGTGCTTGGTGCAAAAATGAGATCGTTTACGAACTCGTTTGTTTTGAAAAAATCGGCGCTGTTCACGCGCTTGCCGCCGATTGTTAGATTGTCGAAGGTGAGCTTACGTATTCGCGCATCAGATTGACCCCAGAGGATTTGAGGTTCCCCCAAAACGCTGGGCGCGACGATGGAAATATTTTGAAAATGAATGCCCGCTAAGTCTCCCGCTTTGCGTTTTTCTGCGTCTTTCGAATAAAGTTCAGGCATGGTCATGCAAATAAAAAACTGCTGCAAGGTAGGTCGAGGATCTTCGATGTTGATGTTGCGAAAAATCACTCCACTACCTGCTTCGCCGCCGCCTTCACCACGCATGTTGAAGACCCGACCACCGCTCCATTTTTCCCATTTGGCTCGCGCGTAAATCACATCGCAATCTTCTACCACCAATTTACGATCGGTGAGTTCCGGCACACCGCTTAGCACGAAAGAAGACCCGTTGGCATCGTTCCACAACACGGTACGGCGTATGCCTAATCCATTCACGTAAAGTGAATCATCTTGCGTGCGAATGAAACAATCTTCGATCCGCGTATTGCCGAATGGATTGATCCCGTCGCCATTCGCGCGCCAAGTGAAAATTTTCGTCCACATAACTTCGTTAGGATGAGCCGCTTTGTATGGGCTGATCAACATCAGCGAGTGATTGGCCGAATCTGCAATGGTAATGCCTTCGACGCGAGTGTCAGTGGTGCCAATCAACTCTATCGGTCGATAGCGACCATGATCTTTTTCTAAAATGGCCGGCACAACATACTTCGCATGCTTGGTTCGAGCGCCCGACAAAGTGCCATGACCAAAGATCCGAATATGATGACCATCCGCCCATTTCGTATTCGACAGCGTTCCATAAACCATCGCATCGCCAGGAATGTAATAATTGCGGTTCGCATGAAGCGGAAATGCCAGACCAACATCGTGAACACCTGGCAGGAAATAGAGCGTAGTCCATGGCCCATCGGATGATGGTTTTTCACCCGGTTTCACGGTGAGCACACCCGCATCGTCAGGCTTCGGTTTGCCGACCAGCGGTGGATTGGCAAAAAGAGAAATTGTATGAATCGGCGGCCCTTTGTAACCCTTTCCCGTATCCTGCGCATCCATCTGCCCATCGATATCAACCGCAACGAGACACGGTTGATCCAGTCTAACAAAAACCTTGCCATCCTTCACCGAACAAGCCGATGCCTTGCGCAATGGATGCACCACCGCAGTCTTGATCGGCTGACCATTGACACGAGCGATCTCGATCTCCACCGCGCCTGCCGTTTCAAAATTCACATAAGTATGAGTCCAACCTGCGAGATGATCGTAGTAACCTTCTTTCGTATTCGCACCATCCTTGCATTTCGTTTCAAAAGCAAAAGCACTCTGCCACTCACCAGAAGCGGCAACATCACGCACTCGCACTTTGTAATGTTCCGATGCCGCAAGCCCCGGCACGGGCGGATAGACAAACAGGCCATCAGCAGCATCTGCAAAGGTCAGCATAGTCGCCAGGATTACGAGCATAAGTTTGTGTGACATGCACTGGATGATTTTTTGACGATCTAACATCCCTGATTACGCGGATTGCACCTCCGTTCTCTCAAGTCTTTTCCCTTTGCGTGAAGTCCAAATGGCGCTAATCGCAACATTTGGATCTGATCCCATTTCACAGAAAATGAAAATGTTACTAGGCTGAGACTGACACCAGAGCTTCGCCAGGCATGCTTGGGGATCGGCTATTTGGAGAAGCGCAGAACCACGTTGTCGATGATGTCCATGCCTTCGCCCTCGCCGAGGGAGAAGGCAAGTTCGTGGGGACCGGCGGTAACCGGAAAGGAAGGGGAAGCGTAACTCGCCCACTTTTCGGTGATCTTGGACGGCTCTAGCGAAAACACCGCCGTGCCATCGATCGTGACATTTAGTGGAGCGGCGGTTTTCTCGTAACCATTACGTTTTACCGCATCGAAGTGGATGGTGTAACTCCCCTGATCGAAAACAATACGCTGTGAGATGCTGTTGCCGGCTCCTCGAATGTAAACCACATGACGTGAACCATTCGGCGGGGGCGGGGCACTGGGTGAAGCGATGAGGTCCTTGATGTCAATCTCGCCGTTGTTGTCCTTTTTATTAAAGCTCCATGCCAAACCCATCGGGCTGTCGATTCTAGTGGCGTCCTGTTCTTCCGACACGTTGAACCTTTCGAAATCCCCGTTGCTGACGGCGACTGCGCCGAGAGTCGGAGTGACAGTGACCCGATAAGTTTTGAACGAGCGGTCCGGTGCCGTGATGGAGTAAGATTGCGCTCGGGTGAAATCCGCAGCAGCACCGGAAGCGGGCTTGCCAACGACTAGTGGAGAACCGGTGTCATAAGTCGGAGCCAACTTCTTCAGATCGGCGGCCAGCGGCACCTTCGCCCGGATTTCTAAGGCGGAAATTTCGGCTTCTGGCGTTCCCGGGAATCCGAACTCGAGAATCGTCGCAACGGGTTCCCCTTGCAACTCGGCGACGATTACCGTCGGGTATTCACCGGAGAGAACGAACGGCGATTCTGGCACGACGATGGTCTGGATGCCAGAGTCCGCCGTGATGACGGGGAGAAGCTGTTTTTTCGAGTCTTGGATGAAAATGGCGCTTGAAATGCGGGTGGTCATTCCGGGCAAAGTTAGCTTGCGGTCGGCGGGGAGCTTGCTAACCGAAACATACAGCAGCTTGCCATCCCGCGTCATTCCTCCCCATGGTAGATGGCTCGGGTAGGGCAGGAATTTAGCGGCTTTTTTCACGTCCACATACTTTCCGAGATCCTTCAGGGAGACGACCGTGTATTGGTTGTCCTTGAGGTATTGCATCATCTTGGTGAAAGTCTCCGCCTTGAGACTCACCGTCTGATGTTCGCCCTCCGGCACTCCGTGAAAGGTGAGCACTACGATCCGGCCGCGGGTGGCTTGTTGCACGTAACTGATGAAGGTATCCACACTAACGTTGTCCTGGACTCCCCAGGATGGCACATTGAGCGGATGATCCACCGCCGGTCGGTAGGGGCGGCTTCCTCCCGCCCGACCAAATGTGTATTGATTCGAGATCAGGGCCGGATAGAGATTCGGATAGACCGCATACACCGGCCAGCAGAGGGTCGTGGACTTGGGAACCTTGTTTAATGAAAACTCCTCTTCCATCGCCAGCCAGCGGTCGATCGAAGCACCGCCGTGGCCCATGGTGTGGTTGCCCACGTCGAATCCATTATCGGCCAGGGATTTGATCTGCTCCCACGTCATGTACCAGTCCTTGCGGGTCTTGAAACTGTCGAAATCGCAAATGAAAAACGAGGCGCCAAACCCCAGTTTTTTCAGGAGCGGGGCAGCGACGGTGGCATGACTGACGACACTGTCATCGAAGGTCAGGACCACCAACTTTTCCGGAATCGGCCGGGTCACTATGCCGTAAGGGTCCGGTACGTCCGGAGGGAGGGCGGAACTGCCGGTTAGCACCGCGATGGTGGCAATTAAGGTGATGAGGCTGGCTTTCATGGTCGGAACCTACGCCACCGCGAGGAATTTGCTTTTAGGGTTGATGTGCATGGGAACTTGTATGACGTTGGCAGGGAAAGCAGGCTTTTCCTTCTCCGCAATGACAGGAAGCGCAACGAGAAACAGCAGGGCAGAAAGAATGGATTTCATTCGAAAAGAATCAGGTCGAGAACATTAGGAAATGAACTGCTTGATCGCGCCTTCTTGATTGACCTTGAGGGCTACGTCGAAGTCGCCGTAGTGTTTGATCGGGTTGCCGTAGGCGTTGAGGATGGTGGTGTACCAGTTGCCTAGGGTCTTGTGGCCTTCTTCGTTGTAGTTTGGTAAGCGAATGTAGCGGCGGCGGGCCATGCTGAGCTTGACGTTGTCGCCGGCGAGGACGAGGAAGGGCACTTCGATACCGACACTGTGGTGCGTCTCACCGTTTTCCGGGAGATAGAGGATGACGGTATTGTCGAACATCGTGCCAGAACCTTCGGGCGTTGCTTTCAGGCCATCGACCAATTTGTTGACCAGGTTCATGTGATGATTGCGCAGGTGCCTACGGACTTCGAGGGCAGGCATGCCATTGAGGTCTTTACCGTGGCCGATATCGTGCAGTTCAATAGTATCTTTGAGCAGTCCGTCGTAGCGGGTGCCGAGGTCATCGAGGGTGTAGGTGACTACATTGGTGAGGCCCGCGCGCAGTGAGGAAAGGAGAATGTCCACGAAGGCGTATTGCTGCTCGATGACGGTGTATTGATCATTGAGGATGGCTTTTTCGATCTTCGGCACGTTAGCCGCGATCTGGCTGGCCATCTTTTGCAGCAGGGCGTTGCGGGCGATGAGCGAGTCCACGGAGCCCGCGTAGTTGCCGATTTTTTGCGACTCTAACTTGTCGAGCGTCTGAGTGTCGTAGGAGGCGATGTGTTGCGAGAGGAAATCGTAGAGATTTTCGTCGGCTTTTTGGTCGTTGTCTTTTTCCATCCCTGCAGCGAACAAATTTCGGTATGCCGCGCCGGGAGAGGCGAAGGCGTAGTTCGGCTGCATTGGCCCGATGGATGACATGCCGCGGACCACGCCTTTTTGGTTTCGCGCACAGGTCAGTTCGATGTGCTCAAAGGGTGTGGGAAACATGCGACCGAGTTCCACATCGACCGAAGCTCGGGTGATGGTCGCCACGCGTTCCGCAGAGCGCGATACAGCCAGAGGTGACTGGTAGGTCGAGTGACCCATGGTGCACATTTTGGCGGAAAGGCCCTGCAAGATAGTGAGGTTATTTTTGTGCTTGGCGATGGGCTCCATCCAAGCGGGGAGCTCGTGGCGATCGATGTCGATGTCGAGTGCTTCTTTGTTTGCGTCCTTTTGCTTATCAGCATCGCTCAGTGAGGTAGGCACGAGTTCAGAGGGAAACAAGCCGTTGCTTTTGCGGAGGAAAATGAAACGCGGTACGCCCTTACCAACAGCGGCGGATGAGCTGGTAGCGACGGCGGCGTGTAGTTGGGGAAGGACAGAAAGTCCTGCTATGCCGAAGAGGCCGGCTGTTGAAGTTTTGAGGAAGTCTCTGCGGTTGTGCATAATGATTGATGAGTTGTTATTTGCGGTAGAGGAACGAGTCGGAGGTGAGAAGGGAAACCATGAGTTCGCGGAAGCTGCCGCCGCTTTCGACATAAACTCTATCCGCTGCGATGAGGGTTGGCGAGTCAGAAAGTGTCTCGTTTCTACCCATGAAATAGCGAAACACATTGCGCACGAAAACCTGGCGCACGCGTTTGGATCCGGCCAGGCGGGTCATCATGTCGGTGGTGTCCTTGATCTCGCCGTCCAGTGATTTGTCGCCGGTGCCTTCGAGGTAGCCGATTGGATTGACGGGCTTGGTTTTATAGACGGGCATTTTGAATTCGGTCCACAGGCCGTGCATGTTCTTGGCGGTCATCCGCTTGGTGTTAAGGATGTTCTCGGGATACTCGATATTCTCGACCGTGCGGAAGCGTCCGAAGTCGTCATAGCTCTCGAAGGTATAACCGAGTGGGTTCATTTTCTCATGGCACATCCAGCAACTCTTCGCTTCGGTGACGGCGAAACGCTCGCGCAAAGTGCTGTGCGGATCCTCGGGAACCTTGGCATCCACGGTGATCGGCACATCGCGGATAAAACCTCCTAACAATTTTTCGCGTACCCATTTACCACGGCGCACAGGATCGGTAGCTGCATTGTGGGAAAACGCGATTAGCCATGCCGGATGGGTGAGTATGCCCGCGCGATTTTCCACCTTCATTGGTTGCTCGACTTCATAGGACCATTCGAGGAAGTCGATATTATACATTTTCACGGAGTGCTGAATCGCTTCTTTATCATGCGGTGGATACACTTTGCTTGAGTTCTCGTCTTTCGTGCCGTCTTCGCCGAAGTAGAGCTTGGCTTGTTGCAGAGTGCTTTTGAGAATGCCTCTGACATCTCCATCCTTGCTTAAGAAGCTATCTTCCAGGTTGCGTTCAGGTTTTTCAAGATGCATTTTCGCAACCTCCGCGGCGGCCTCCGTGGGCTTCATGCCCCGAGTTCGCTTATACATTTCTCGGAAAGTCGCAAAGTCTTCGGTCGCTTGCTTCGCCTTCTGTGCCATTTCCTCGTTGTTGCCATTATGGTGGACGAAGAAACAGTCAGTGGTCAGCAGTGTTTTTAAGACGTCCTTGTCTTTCTCTAACACATATTTCACCAAGGTGTCGGCTTCCGCTGAAACTTTACCGGGAACACGGTAGATGTATTTTGTGGATACGACCCGATGCGGATTGTAGGCACCGGCGAAACGTTCTTCGTCTTTGAAGACATCGAAGACGCCTTTGTAGCCGAAGTAGTCTTGAAAAAATCGCAGGATGCGCGGCTTTTCGATGGTGTTGTCCGCTAGCAGGCGGCGCACTTCGCGTTCGTAGTCCTCGCTGGTTTCGAGTTGGCCGGACTGGGCAGCCTCGACGAGTTTTTTGTCGGGGATGCGGTCGGTGAGCGCGTAGGCGAGGGCGTAACTGGCCTCGCGGGGGGTGAGTTTTTTGCGACCGTGCGCATCGGGTGTGCTACCGCCGAATTCATTGCGATAGAGAAACTCTGGCTCCATCAGCACGGAGACCATCATTTTTTTCAGCGTGCTGATCACATCGCTTTGGGTCGCAGTGGATTTCATAAAGCCGAGATACTTGGTCATCTCGGCATCGGTGGGGGTGCGTTGCAGGGCTACCTTGAACTGGTGCGTGATGGCACCTTGCAGAAAACCATCGGCAGGTGCGCCGGTGGATGTGATCAACGCGGCGAAGGGCGCTGCTGTTGTTCCGGGGTTCCACACTTCGTCGGGGAAGCTTTTGTTTGCATTGCGCCCGCCCTTTTTCTTCGCCTCTATGTATTCTGCGGGGAGTTCGTATTTACCACTTTTCACCAATGCATCGCGCAGTTGTTTATCGACGATCCATTTCGCGTTCGAAAGAAGAGTCAGAAACTGCCCACCCTCGACGATTTCCGTGTCGTAATAAGCGACGCCGGGGTCGGTGGGCAGATTGAAGGGCTGGACTACGCCGAAGAACGATTCCTGCCGCGCCCTGCCCTCCAACTCGAAGACATCATTGATGCGTTCATGGTAAATCAGCTCGTTCACCCGCCATCGGCGCGACTTGGTGAAGGAGGAACTTTTGATTTCGCCGCTGAAGAGCTTGTCGTGATCAATGTAGTTCGCGTATTTGTAGTAACGAAGTTTGTCCTCCAGTTTCGAGGCGTTGAAGATTTTTAGCTCGCTCCACATCCACTCGACTAAGGCATCGCGGTCCTCGGCGCTGGGTTGATCTGCTTTTTTTGGCGGCATCTCTCCGCTGAAGGCGTGTTCCAGTGCTTGATTGAGAAGGTCGAGGCGTGCCTGTTGGCCAAGTTCTCCTAAGTTGTCCAAGCGAATGCCGCCCTTTTTGATACCCGCTTCGTGGCATTCGTAGCAATACGTTTCGAGCAAGTCCGCTGTCTTCTCAGGGACTTTGAAGGAATCGTTGGCCGCTTCCGCGGCCATACCAATGCCAGTGAGACTGAGGATTAGGATTTTTTGGGAAAAGTGCATGGAGTTAACAAAATGCGAATAAAGTGCTGCCTGTCATACGTAAATCAGGCAGTGTAATTATCAGAATAAAACAGCATATCGGAATTCTTCATGCGGCGGGCGAACTGCGGATGTTGATCCGAACTATGCCAAAATATCATTCACCACATGGCCATGGACATCGGTGAGGCGGAAGTCGCGGCCTTGGAAACGATAGGTGAGCCTCTCGTGATCGAAGCCGAGCAGGTGTAAAATGGTTGCCTGTAGATCGTGGACGTGGACTTTTTTGTCCACAATGGAAAAACCCAGTTCGTCAGTCTCGCCGTAGCTGAGGCCGCTCTTGACGCCGCCGCCAGCAAGGAAGAGCGTGAAAGCATCGGGGAAATGGTCGCGCCCAAGCACTTTGCCGCCGCTGGTACGACCTTCGCGGAAGGGTGTGCGGCCAAACTCGCCGCCCCAGACAACCAATGTGTCCTCTAGCAGGCCGCGTTGTTTGAGATCGCGGATCAGCGCTGCCACCGGCTTGTCGGTAGCGCGCATTTTGGTACTGAGTCCGTCGCGGATATCCTCACCAGGGTTGGTTCCGTGAAAGTCCCAGCCCCAGTCGAACAACTGCACGAAGCGCACACCTTGCTCAAGAAGTCGGCGGGCGAGCAAGCAGTTGTTAGCAAAACTCGCTTCGCCGGGCTTGGCTCCGTAATCTGCTAAGACCTGTGGTGTTTCACGGGAAATGTCCATCACCTCCGGCACACTGGTTTGCATGCGGAAAGCAAGTTCGTATTGGGCGATCCGCGTGGCGGTCTCGGGGTGACCAAGTTCGCGTTGTTGTTCCTCGTTGAGGTCGCGAAGGGCATCTAGAGTCTTGCACCGCAGTTCACGATCCATGCCGGCAGGGTCGCTCACATAGAGCACGGGATCACCCTTGGAACGGCACTGGACACCTTGAAAAACCGATGGCAGGAAGCCAGTCCCCCACAAGCTCTGTCCACCGCTCGGCTGGTTGCCGCTGCTGACGAGCGCGACGAAACCCGGAAGGTTTTCGTTTTCCGATCCCAGCCCGTAAGTCGTCCACGATCCCAGCGATGGCCGCCCTTGGCGCGGCGAGCCGGTGAAGAGAAGAAGTTCCGCAGGAGTGTGGTTGAATTGATCGGTGAACATGGATTTGACCACGCAGATTTCATCGGCGATTCCGTGGAAATTTGGCACCGCATCGGACATCCAAATGCCAGCTTCGCCGTATTGAGCGAATTGCCGCGGCGTGCCCATGAGCTTTGGCGTGCCGCTGGTGAAGGCGAAGGTCTTGCCTTTGAGGAACAGATCCGGCACGGGTTGCCCGTCGCGTTTCACCAACTCGGGTTTGTAGTCGAATAGATCGAGATGCGGCGGCCCACCGGACATGTGCAGATAGATCACGCGCTTGGCTTTCGGCGCGAAATGCGGTGCGCGGGGAGCAAACGGATTCACCGCGACAGGATTCGCAACCGCTTCGCTGCCTAGCAGCACTTGAGCGGCGATGGCGCCCAGACTGAACTGGCCGCTGCTGCGAAGAAAGGTGCGCCGGGTCTGCGCCTGAAGAAGATCTAAGTGAGGGTGCATCAGCGTTTCATTAGGGTTTCGTCCATGTTCAAAAGTACGTTGGCGACGGTGCTCCAGGCGGCGAGATCCGGCAAGTCCGCACCCGCGGGCGCGGCGCCAATTGGCTTGGTCGCGAAAGCGGCGGCTTTGTCCGGCGCTTGTTTGAAATGAGCCAGCGCTTCATCATGAAGGGCAAGCAGCCGGGCGGCTTCCCCGGCGTTAGGCGGACGCGTGACGCAAAGGCGAAAGCCATGGTTGATTCTTTCGCTGGCGGTGGAGGCTTCTGCGGTCATCCGGCGGGCGAGCGCCTGCGCGGCTTCCAGATAGACGGGATCGTTGAGCGTCACCAGAGCCTGAAGCGGCGTGTTCGATTGGTTGCGGCGTAGCGTGCAGACCTCGCGGTTGGGCGCATCGAAGGTAGTCATCGAGGGATAGGGCGCAGTGCGTCGCCACTCGGTGTAAAGCGCACGACGGTGAGAATCCTCGCCGTCACTGTTTTTCCAGTCGAGACCACCACCGAAAGCGGCCGCGAGATTGAGGTTCGGCTGTGGCGGACGCACCGGCGGGCCGTACAATTTGCCCGAGAGCAGTCCGCCAGCGGCGAGCGCCTGGTCGCGCACCATTTCGGCGCTGAGCCGGAAGCGCGGCCCACGGGCTAACAGCCGGTTTCCCGGATCCCGCTCGGCCAGCTCGGGTGTGACTTTCGACGACTGCCGATAGGTGGCCGATGTCACCAGCAAGCGCAGGAATTTTTTCGTGTCCCACTTCTCGCGCAGCAACTCGGTGGCGAGCCAGTCAAGCAACTCGGGATGTGACGGCAACTCGCCCTGTGC
>CAIRGO010000310.1 GCA_903878115.1 Akkermansiaceae bacterium
GTCGGCAGTCCGTAGGAAGCGGTGCGCCCCGGCACTATTTCTTCTTGGGTGTCAGCTTGTTGAAGAGCGCAATAACCTTTTTGATGATCTTGCCGCCGTTGCGGTCACCGATGGGGAAGAGGTTCATGGTTGTTCCTTTATAGAAGGTTGGTGAGTGCGGTGGCTGCTAGGGCGATCACGCCGAGGTACAGGCCGAGGGCGGTGAGGGTGTCAGCGATCACCAGTTAGGCCAATAGTCGTCATCGCAAAGAGTGTTGATGGCGGCATAAAAAAAGCCGCCGATCGCGACTGCGAGGGCGGCTCCGGTGATCAGGAGGCATCTCATGGCGTGGGCTCGTCCAGTTCGATGACGGTGGGCTGCGAGCCGGTCAGGGTGACGAGTGCGAATCCGGCGTCGGCCAATCCGTTAGCCATTGCCTTGGCGACCGATTCGGTGACGCCACGGAACGTCAACTCCCGCCAGACGCTGTTGTCCTCAAAACCGATGGTGAACTCGTCCATTGATATCTCCTAGGTGGCTAGTAGTTGGATGCTGGCAATACCCAGTGCGCTTAAAGACTGGGCAGTAGTTGTGCTGATTTGTCCACCACCAGAAATCTCACCGATGTTGTAGGTGTATGACGTTCCCTGTGTGCCTGCGGCCCTTGATGTTAAGCCCGTACCGGATGCGGTGATGGTGGTTGCAACGCGGGTATACAGAACGTAAAGACCGGCGCTGTTCGCCACTGTGGGAATCGTGACAGACATTGATGTTCCAAAGTTTATTGTGTTGTTGTAGTTACTTCCGAGTGATACACAATTTGAGTAAGTCACTGCAAAAACAAGCGAGCCCGTTACGGATCGGTAACCGGCATCTGCTGTCGGGTTGATTGTGCAGACACCGGGAGTGGGATTGAGCTTGGTAAAAATGTTGAGAGTATTTGAGCCTGACGAATAATTGCTGAGTGATTTGGTCATCGCGACAGAATCGAGACTTACCGCCGCACTGCTGCTGGTGCCCCTCAATGCAACGATTACCGCGAGCAGTGATGCATTAGAGGGAACGGTGTACGAAAACGATGTGCCGCACGCTTGCTGCGATGAGATATCAAGGAACGTGACTCCAGCCGCTGGCGCAGCACTGCCAGTCATAAACGCATTACGGGCTGCGAACATTACGGCGTGAAGTTCTGCACGAAGGAGCCGTACCAGTTCGTGCCATCCGACACAAAACTGAGAATGTCCATCTTCGCCGCCGCCGATGTGATTGTCGGAGCCGTACCACCAGACCACTTGACCCCGGTGAACGTCGCCGTGCCTGCGCCCGTCGTTGAGGCTTGCTTCAGCAGAAGGATGAAGCTCTTACCCGCCGTGGCGGTGGGCATCGTGAACGTACAGGCCGTACTCGCGGTCAGTGTCGCGGTCTGCACGGTGCCCGAAGTCAACGCAATGGTGTTCGTTGACGTGACCGTGCCGATAGCCACCACCGATTCGGTGTAGTTCGTGATCGTCGGATTGGTTTCAGTTTTGTTCGTGAGCGTCTGGGTGGCAGAGGTGGTGACAACATCGACACCCTCAACGGCCAAGACGCCAGCCGCTGAACGGCTCAACGTGGTGTCGGTGGCGTGCCCGAGTTCGACCGTGCCCACACCGAGCGCCGCCGACGTAGACGCCGTA
>CAIRGO010000311.1 GCA_903878115.1 Akkermansiaceae bacterium
CATGCTAGATACTGCCTCGCCGTTGATGACGATCGGTGCCAACTCGCAAATCAACGGTCCATCCGTTATTCTCGATTCGACTTACGGCACAAGTCTCTCGCCGCTGGCAAAGGTCGAGGCGGGTGCACTGACATTAGGCAGTGGACAAATCAGCGTGGTCTTCGACGGCGCGTCGGATGTTTCGGGCGGCTCGATCGTATCTCCGTATTTGACCTTGGCGGGAGTCACTCTCGCGAAGGCACAAGAATCGAAGGTCCTCGCTTTGCAAAGCTATCATGGCATCGATTTCTACGGCAGCGGGCGTATCGGCGGTGCGGCACTCGAAAAAGTGACCTTCTCGGGCAGCGGCCTGCGCGGCAATCCGCAAGCCAGCGGCAATGTCATCATCCAAGCAAGGGATGTCACTTTCCAAAATCCCTTGAAGGCCGGGCCTTCTAACGCACCCGTAAACCAAGCCGGTTCATTATCCATCGATGCCACGACCATTCATTTGGGAGCCCATTCCTTTGCGGTGGAGGGATATCAAGACCTCATCCTCAATGCCAGCGATCGGATTTCATTCGATGGTGCAGGAGATTTCTCCACCACTGGCAACCTTCTCGCCAATTCACCCTTAATCACAGGCACCAAAGCTTCGTCATATACCCTGAGTGCGGCCCAATCGGTCTCTCTGGCTAGTAGGGAAGGACGCCCGATTGCGAATGATGCTCTAGGAGCATCCCTGACGATTCAAGGTTCCAGCATCGCGGCCCATACAAATATTTCACTTCCTAGCGGTCAGTTGACTCTGCGAAGTATGAACGGTCCTTTGGAGGTTGGTGGTGATCTATCCGTTGCCGGAACCTCGCGTGCCTTCAACGATATCACCCGATTCTCTGACGGCGGAACCATCACTTTGGAATCCGTAACTGGCGATGTGACGCTAACCTCCGGCGCTCATATCGGCGTCGCCGCGGCATCTTCGGGCGGTAGCGCTGGCAGTCTCAATGTGCTCGTGACCCAAGGCTCTTTTGTAAATGGAGGAAACCTGCATGGAGGCGCAGGCATCAGCGGAAGTGCGGGCAGCTTTCTATTGGATGTGAAATCACTCGATGCTTCGGGCTTAACCTCATTTGATACAATTTCGACTTCGTTGGATGCCGGTGGCTTTTACACCTCACGGAATTTTAGAATCCGTGACGGCGATATTGTCATCAATAACGTCAACCGCAGTCATTCATTTACGCTTTCGGCAGACCGAGGCAGTATTTCGGTGTTAGGAAGTATTAACGCATCCGGTACGAACGGAGGCAGTATCTCGCTTGCGGCACACAACAACCTCACGCTGGCGGCTGGCTCGAATCTCAGTGTCGCTGCACAAGAATTTGATAGTGCCGGCAAGGGCGGGTCGATCCTGCTCGAAGCGGGAACGCAGCTCAACGGTACGGCAAACGCCAGCGCTCTACTCGATTTGCAGCAGGGCTCGCAAATCGATCTCGGTGTCGGCGCCTATGCGTCCGGAGGCTACACCACGAACGGTTCCAGCGCATTCGAAGGGAAGTTCACCGGGACTCTGCATCTTCGTGCGCCTCGAACGAACACGGATGTGCGCGTCGATTCCATCGAAAGTAAAATCCTCGGTGCATCCTCGGTTGTCGTCGAAGCTTACAAAATCTATACCCCGAGTGGCGGTGTTCTCAATATCGCCCAGCGCAATCTCATTCATACCGACTCGGTCGGTTTCCTCGGTGATTCAGGCCTTGGGAATGCCAACGAAGTCGCCATGAGAGGCAAGCTTCTTGGTGGTGCCGACAATGCAGCGGCGTTGGATTCGCTGCTCGTCATCAGTCCTGGGGTGGAAATTCTTAACTTGTCCGGCGACCTTACCCTGGGGCTTGCCAACAATCTTCTGACTGGAACTACCAACGTCGAAGCGCTGGCTTCCGCGGACTGGGATCTCTCGGCCTACCGCTATGGCAGTCGTAGCGCGCCCGGCGTCATGACCATGCGGGCGAGCGGAGACCTAGTCTTCAATAACACGCTCAGCGATGGATTCAGCCCGATTGCTCAAGGTACCGCGCAGGTCTTTGCCGACAATGGCAACTCTCTGATGTGGTTGGCTCCCTTGATGACGATCAAGGATACTCTGCCCACTAATACCCAGTCTTGGTCCTATCGATTGACCGCGGGAGCGGATATGAACTCGAGCAATTTTCGTGGTGTTCTTTCTGCGAGGTCACTCGATCCTGTTCAGCCACTGAAGGGCTCGGTGCTGGTTGGTGAGTTCTACCCTGCAGTGCCTAACATGTCTGCCACAGGAGCGGCGTCAGCCATCGGAGCGCTGGGGCAGACCGCCGACACAATCCGGATTTCGGGAACAACTACGAACAAGGGTAACCGCTTTGAAGTCATTCGCACCGGTACAGGGAATATCACGATCAGTGCGGGGCGCGACGTGCAGCTTCGCAACCAGTTCTCGACCATTTACACCGCAGGTGCCGCCTTGCCCTCACCAACCACCGTTTATAGTACTAACGACTTTGTAATCCCTATCACACCCGTATCCGTCAATGCGAGCCCGAGTCAATCCGGTGGTGCCAGTGGAACTCTGGGTAGTATTCAACA
>CAIRGO010000312.1 GCA_903878115.1 Akkermansiaceae bacterium
CACCGTATTGCTGCCAGGGGTTAGCGCTCCGGGTTCGATGGTGAATCCTGCTGGCAAAAGATCAATCAAGGCGATGTTAGGACAGGGATGAGGGTTCAAATTACGCACACGCAATTTCATCGTTACAGTATCTCCCACTTTCATCGATTTCACTACAGAGCCATCGGCGTGAGTAATTTCTCGAAAAACATCGACGCCATCTCGGACTTCTTTTTCTGGTTCCGTTATATCATAACCTTCCTCCACCACTTGGTAGAAGAGACCAAAGTCAGAATCATCCTGAGCAATACGGAATTGCAATTCTCCGGCACTGCGGTCGATGGCTGCTTTTGAGAAAATTTCATTCGATTTCACCAATGATACCGGAGTTGATTTGTCACGTGGCAACGATAAAATTTCATAGCTAAATTTTTTCGCTGTAGCCACTTTCGAGAACTCACGCATCCCCATGGCCGCATAACTAGCAGTCAAGGTATTGAACCTCTGTTGCCACAGCACCCCGTAGAGTTTTTGCCAATCAGCATAGCCGTAATTCTTTACAGAATCAGGGAAATGACGTGCACGTAGTGCGAAACTCAGCAAGCGATCTACTTCGGCATAACTCCAGTAATTTTCGCCATTTTTATAAGCATCCGCCTTTGCCAGAGCCCAGTGCTTGACGATCAAATCAGCATCAGATTTTTTCTGCAATAGCGCATAGCTCGATGCCACTAAACTGCCGCAGACACGATCTTGCCATTGATCCTTAAACACCCGATCAAGAGTTTCACGCAGCGCAGCCAAACCGTTCGGTTTTTCACCTTTGCGCACTAATAGATAGATCGCGTAGGCTTGCATATCGGCTTGCTCTAATGTGCGCGGTTCATCACCCGATGCGATTTTTCGCAACACAGCATTTGATCGATCATGAAGACCTTGTGGGACTGGCAATCCTGATTCTTTGGCTTCTAACAGGTAGTGACAAACATAACAGGTCAAAAAGGCACCTGAACTCGACGATGAATCCCAGTAGCCAAATCCCCCATCAGCGCTTTGCCTTGATTGAAGCAATCGAATGGAACTCAGCAGTCGATCATTGATCTCGGCGTCACTGAGACCTAGATCGAGTCCTTTTATTCCATGGCTAGACAGTAATGTCAGCGCTTTGCTGGTGATTTGCTCACTGCATCCGTGTGGATACCCTTCCATGTAATTCTGCAATCCGCGAGCTAATACAATGGGCAAAGGCGAGACCGAAACTTCGCTTTTCCGATAAGCATCGTAGAGATCACGCGTAATTTTTTCGTTGTTCGACTTCGTGCGAACGTAAGAACTGCGCACTTGAGAACGAAATTGACTCGAAGGACGCACACTCATCGTTTCCGTTCGTTTCGATGTTTCTTGACCAGATTTTGCGGTGAATAGGATACTAGCACTGCCAAGTGTATCGAGCGCTTTCAGACGGAAACGACAGGTGGCTTCGCGATTTTTTTCAATCGTCAGCTTGGCCGTGGTTTCGCCCATGATTTGCAAATGTGAGGAAGGAGCGAGCGTGATCGTCACTTCCGCAGGTCCTTCTTTATCGATATTATTTGCGACAGTAAGCGATGTCACAAACTCATCGCCCGGAGCAGCATGAACCGGAGCATTTACGGTTAACACCAAAGGCGAACGCACGATACATTTTGCCTCAGCACCACCGATTTTTCGTTCATTGACCGCAACGGCCATGATGTTCAGTGAACCAGCGAAATAGTCCGGCACAGTCCATGTGACTTCGCGTCGCTCGGTCCCAGCCGTGACAATGCCAGCCCACCAAACCACAGGGGCCTCACGTTTGCGCTTGAATGGATTCAATTGCAACGACAACGCATCCACTCCTTCGGCATCACCGCCGAATGCTGCGTGTTGGCTGAGGAACTTATATTCTGGCATTAGTAAATCAAACCACTGCTGAGTGCGGACTTCTAGCGCTTGTTTGCGAAAAAAGAAATCCAACGGCTGCGGTCGTTTGTAGTTGGTGATTTGATGAATCCCCTCATCTACTGCATAAATGATGATGCGCGATGCTTCTTCCGTGCGATAACCTACTTTTACGATTTCACCTGGTTTTACAAGTTTCGGTGCGTCCAGCGTAACACTCATGCGATGCTTCATCGGAGTGATCGTGATTGGCTCTGTTGCATAGCTCAGCGGACTCATCATAATGTCTGGCGAGCTCAAAGATCGCACATAGGAGACGTTACAATACACCGTGCCATCAACATCAGCAGGTATTTGGATTTTTTGCACGCTAGCAGTAGTGTCAGATTGGAACCATTGCGAATAAAGAACTTTTTCGCGTTCTAACGTAATTAATCCAGCTCCGGCATAGGGAGCGACGATTGATAATTCCACCAACTCTCCGGCGATCACTTCTTTTTTGGATAGCTTAACCACCAACTCAGCATCGCGATCGAGACTGCGGTCTTGATCGCCCTTGCCGACGACAGAATACGCACATTGGCATATCGTTTCTCCACTTTCATTGATGACAGCCATCGTAAAATCGCCGACGAGTGACGTATCAATCGGCACATTCATTGGTTCGGCCAACCATGCATTTCCCGGTGTTTCACGCACCACTACTTTGCGGTTTACTGACTCATAGACCATATTGCCATTGTCTTGCTTGCGAAGAACAGAAACATACTTACTTTGAATGATGCGATACGTTAGTCCCGAAAGAGCCACTGGTTTCGTATCAGCAGAAAGCGCAATAAACTTCACATTGGTAGGACTATCTTTGCCTAGGTAATCAAGTTTACCGTCTGCTTTGAAACCTGCTACGTAATCCCATGGAGAGACGAGAAATGATTGCGATTCACGCACTCCGTGCCCGCCATCGGTCTCGAATGCTTCAAGATTCATTTGCACGGATAAAGTGGATTGATCCACGGTGGACAAAGGCAAGGTGACTTCTGCTACCCCTTTTTCGTCCGTTTTCACTTTACCTAACGCAATTGTTTTTCCCGCAGATGAATTGCCTTGATTCATCAAACCTGTATTGAACGAATAACCCTCCCAATCAGGAAAAGAAAACTCTGCAGCGCTGAGCTCCAAATTACCCGTTACTCGACGATCTGCGGCAACTATTCCAAAAAGATTTTCTAACGAGACTTCAGCTTTCACCTCCATCGGTTTGATCCAGCCTTTGGGGATTTCTGGTTGCAGCTTAACTTTCATTTTCATGCGATCCGGACGAAAATCTTCCACCCGTAATGCAGTCCGACCTAGCATAAACTGTCGATCGCGCATATTCAAGCTCATCACCCACAGCGTTAACTCATACAAACCGGTGGGATGACTTTCGGTGGTAACGAATTTGCCATCAAAAAATCCATCGACTGGTAACTTCACGTTGTGCTCAGACACCACCGCGCCAGTGCTATCGGTTAATGTAGCCTTGATCGGCAACCCTTCGATGACTGCCTGCCAGTCGCGACGTCGCACCACGGCACCATAGTGGATTTCATCGCCCGGTCGATAGACGCCGCGTTCGGTGAATACTTGTGCTTCGACAGCTTGTGTGCGAGAACTTTGCACGCCCTCGATCGAATAACGCGAATAATCGAGTGCAGGCAACTGACCTGGGCGAAGAGGTATGAACGCCATATCTTGCGCTAGATGCACTGTGCAGACGACGGGTTGTGACTCTTTTGCAGTGACTTTGACTTTCGTTAGATTTGCGTGACCCATCACATCAGTGATCGTCTCTTCTAATAACGATCCATTGCGAGCCATCAACGCGACTTTTGCCCCTGCAACAGGAAGTTGCGTTTTTAACGACATCACAAATGCATCACGGCTGCCGTCGGCATTTGTTTTCATCAACACTCCCAGATCAGTGATCATCACAAAACGGCTTCCTTTGAGAGACTCGGCGGTCCATTGATGCTTGTCACTTTTCGACATTTCGGGAAACCACTCGCTCATACTTGAAGAGCGTCCATCATGGTAGACTAAGGTCTCAGGAGCATCATCTGTTTCGATGCTGCTGTAGTATGAATCGTATTCTTCATCTCCATAATAATCAGATGATTCTTCCACGCGTGAAAGCACTGAAGTTGCATCAGGCGCATAAATTGTGCTATGCACAGAAGATGCTTCCACAAAAAACACCCCACGTGAAGGATCTGGATCACTGGGGTCCATTTTTGCTATAGCGGCCGAGAGATTGAAGCCAGTATAACAAGCATCCCAGTCGTTTTTTTTGTCCACGCGAATGATGAATCTCTGGCTGCGCACGAGGCTATCTTTGCCGAAACTGCCATCGAGCGAGGGTTCGGAAAAATCGCCGTAATCGTTTTGGGTAATCAAGTGATTCAATTCCCCTGCCCTAACTCGTCCCAGCGTGATCTTGATGTATTCGACACCGCGTGATTTGAATTGAATTTTTCGCTCACCTTCGAGCGCGAGAATGTTGCCTTTTCCTGTCCAATCAAGCTCTACGGGAAACTGCGGAACATTGGCGAATGCTCGATAATTGTCTTTTAATTCAAAGCCACCCAATCCAGGTAATGCGTTATCAATCGACACCAAAATACGCCCCGGAATGGGAGAGAAAAATTGAAACGTGTGAGCATCCAAATAAGGCGAATCATCTTCCTGCGGCACAAAATCCAACTTCAGCGGTGTTGCTCGCGCTAAGATGGCGGCAGAAACGTCATATGGACCTATCCACTTATTTTCGATCGTGTATTCATCTTCCTCTCGAAGTCTCCAGGCATGGATGCGACTGGTCATTTCATTGGGCTTTACGCCAATCGAGGAAGTAACTGTAAGCATTTGCTTGGGTTCTCCCTGACTATTTTTCACGATCATCGTTTCGACATTACTGATCGATAGTGCGGAATACTTATCTGGAATTTGCACTTTCGCCACGATGTCTTGCGTGGTGGGTTTGCCGCCAGCAATGGAGCTTAGGCCCTTGCCAGCCGTGAGCTTCATAGAAAAAGTAGTAGCGGGAATCTGAATCGGCTCGGTGCGAAAAAACCAGGTGAAGGGGTCTTTCGCGGCTGTAAGCGTATAACTGGGCACATTAGGCGGCGTAGTTTTTTGATCTACATTCAGTGGGACAAATTGCACCGAACTCCGCAACATTTCCTGCGTTACAGGAAAAGCTGTTTTTAGCGTAGCGGTCAATTGGTGAATCTCCGGTTTGTCAGGCTGCGTGTAAAAATTGTATTCGATGATACTCGCAAGCTGCATGGCAGAAGTGGCCTTTGCCTCAAGTGAGTCCAGGACCACTTCACTAGGCAAAAGTGATTTTTCTAGGCGAATTGCATATTCTGTGCCCGCTTGATATTCGGTCGATGGTTGAAAAACCAAATTTTTTTCGTTAGTCCATTTCCATGTGCCCGCCAGTGCCGGGGTGAGAGTAATGCCAGCATCGACGACTTTCCCTATGCTTGCAAGAGGCGCGGCGGCATCGGAAAATACGAGCGTGATTGGGTCAAAAACCATTTTGTCGTTACTCCAATGCGACGCGCCGGGTGGTAAAACGCTGATTTTGATTTTTCGCACCACGACGATTTCCCTCGGCTTCGGTTGGTGCATCAGCCACCAATTTTGCCAAGACTGATAGCCAAAAATGCCGATCAGTGAGAGCACCAGTATGCTCGCGAACGTGCGCGGTCGCTTGGAGATGGTGCTAGTAGTTTTTTTTGTAATCCAGCCTGCCCATGTGGGTGGCTGCCATTTTCCGATCAGGGCGCGCAAGATGAACGCGATGAACAGATAGATCGTTTTAACCAAACGAAGGGTCCCCTTACTTAAGGCAACAATTATTTTTTTCATAGACGAAGTGAGTTTTTCACTTCAGAGAGGCTATAATCGCGAAACGAGATGCTTCTTTCAAATGATGAAAAAATATTTCACAAAATTTTTGTAAGGAGAAAAATACCAACCGTTAGAGGCGACGGTAATTCCACGAGCCGTCGTTATCGATTGTCAAGACAGCATCAAAATAGGTAAGCGGCTCTTCTGGTTTTCCTAACATCAGGTAGGTAATTCCGAGATCCGTGAGCAGTTGCAATAGCTGATCTGATTGGGATGCCTCCATCGAAATGCTCAAGCGATCTAGGAACACAAACTGCGGTTTTGCCAGTAGAATCCTCGCAAATGCAAGAGTGGCGAGCTCATTCAACGCATAGTTACTGCTCCAGTCTCGCTCATGATCTAAGCCTCCTGATTGAGTCACGAGAGCATCGAGTTTCAACGAATGGAGAACTTTCAACATTTCGTCATCAGAGATCAGTGCATCAGTATCGCCGTTGACTAATACTTCACGCAAGGTGCCCTTAGGCACATACGGACGATCAGGAAGAAATTGTAAATTTGCAGCGTTGGGACGCACGATGCTACCTTGCCCGTGACAATAAAGCCCAGCCGATGCTTTGAAAATGGCAGATTTTGCATGACCCGAGAAGCTTGAAAACATCACCCGCGTGCCTTGGTTGATGCTCAGCGTTAAATCTTTCACAAGTATTCTACCGTCATCGCGAACTAGTGTTAGGTTTTCATAGCGCAATACGTTTCCATTTTCCTCGATCTGAATGGTCGATGTCGCAGCGGTGCAGGAATTATCCATCGCATCGATCAATTTACCCAAACGCGCAATCACCGCAGCATACGATGAGATCGATTGAAACTGTGTAACAATTAAGGAAAACGCACCCATCAGCAAAGCAAAAGCCATCGCAGATTGAGTGATCACACCAAACTCCATACGCCCCTTCATGAACAATGGCGCGACAATTAACGCGGGGATAATTTGAATGATGTAATTATATCCGGTAGTAAAAAATCCCAAGTTCCGATTTACAGCTATCATCCGTCGGGAATTCGCCATCAACTCATCGAGACGTCGCAACAATCGCTCGTATAAGCGATCCTCGCGGTGCAACATGGCGATCGACTCAGCATTTTCTCGCACATGCATGAGTTCGGATCGGAAATTCGCTTCCTTATCAAATTGCTGATCATTGAGGCCAATCAATCGACGGCCTAAAAATAACGTTAGCAACGAACCAATAGAGGCATAAATCACCGCAGCGAAAAACAAGCGTGGACTGATCGCCCACAGCACGCCAGAAAATGCAATCACTGTGAAAATTGCATTCATCGTCATTAGAACAAACGACAAAGTCGTAGTTGCAAACGCCCGCACATCCTCCGCAATCCGCTGGTCGGGATTTTCGAGATCACTGTATTCGGCCAATTGATAGAACACCCGATTGGCGAGATAGCGATCCATGAGTTGCCGCGTCTGCCAATCACGCCAGAGCAAGCTCAAACGCTCTTCTGTAAACCGATAAAACACCGCAATGAGAGTAGATAGCGCGAAAACTCCCACATATAACCAAGCTTGGTGAATGAAGCGCTCATGATTTTTATTTTCTATCGCGGAAATAAAATCTCGCCCGACATAGCTATTAATCACGTTCAATCCATTGCTCGACAGCATAAAAACCATCAGCATGACAAAAAGCACCATTGCCTTTCGCCCTGAGCCAGACCCAAAGAAAGCAGAAATCGCGTGAGTAAAACGCAACCATGTCTCCCTCAATGTCGTTTGATTACTCACAAGAAAAATGAGTTGCTCAGATCACGCGAATCGTCTTCGGATCCCAGTCGGGTTTGGGGAAGGTCATTTTCAAACTTCTCAGGTGATCTACTACTAATTGTGCTACCACATAGTTACGAAACCATTTGCGATTGGCAGGAACCACATACCACGGGGCCTCGGTGGTGGACGTTTTAGTAATCATGTCCTCATAGGCATGCATGAACTCCCCCCACTTGGCGCGATCTTGTAAATCATCAGGATTTAGTTTCCAATGCTTGTCGGGCATGATCAAGCGTGATTCGAGACGTTTTTTTTGTTCTTCCTTCGATATATTGAGGAAAATTTTGATGATTGTAGTCCCTTCATCCACTAACATTTTTTCAAAATCGACAATGTGCTTGAAGCGTTTTTGCCACATGGCTTCAGGGCACAATTTCTTCACCCGCACCGCAATCACATCCTCATAGTGACTACGATTGAAAATGACAATCTGACCATTTCCTGGCACATGTGGGTGAATGCGCCACAGGAAATCGTGGCTAAGATCTTCTTCGCTAGGTTTTTTGAATGCTTTTACAAAAATACCCTGTGGATCTACACGCGAAAAAACATGCTTTACGCAACCGTCTTTCCCGCCCGTGTCCATGGCTTGCAGAATGATCAAAATCCGATGCTTACCTTGTGCATAAAGTACCTTCTGTAACAATTGAATCTCATCGCGAAGTTTCTCAAACTTTCTCTCTCCCGAATGCTTCATGTCAGGCTGAATCAATTTTTTTTCATCTGGGTCACATTTGCTCAAATCGAGCTTCATACCAGGCTTGATCAGATATCTGGACGAGAAGTCAGGAATTTCCATGGGCTGACCATGCCTTGATTTGTTCCATCTGACAAGTTTTCCATCGAGTTTTTTTGCCGAAGAATCTGCATGCATCGTCGTTTTGTATTGATAATTTTCAGCAATGCGCTTATGCTCGTTGTGCAATGAGCAATTGTCACGGACCACAGATGAAAATGGACCCATCTCTTCACAAAGAGAGGAAGCCAGATTGGATAAAAGTTCGGTTGCCTAACAATCCAGCATTTTGGTCAACGAAATCACTGATCACCGATCTCAAGCTGGTCACCGTTTGTGAGGAAGCACAGTGTCCCAACCGTTGGGAATGCTGGGGACAAGGGACCGCCACCTTCATGATCGCCGGCGAGAAATGCACGCGCGCTTGCGGGTTCTGCGCCGTAAAAACAGCCAAACCTGATGCGCTAGAAGAAGATGAACCCATGCGCGTCGCCGAGGCTACCCGGCGCATGAAATTACGCCACGTTGTGATCACTGCGGTGGCACGTGATGATCTGCGCGATGGTGGAGCAGAGCATTTTCAAAAAACGATCCAAGCAGTTCGCGCCATCAACCCAGGCATCATCATCGAGGTTCTCGTCCCTGATTTTAATGATCGCGATTGGGCGCTGCAAATGGTGATGGATGCCCGACCACATATTTTCAATCACAACTTAGAAACCGTCGAGCGGCTAACTCCTTTGGTTCGTTCACGTGCTAAGTATCATCGCAGCCTTGCGGTATTGAAAAAAGCCAAGGCAATGGTCCAAGGTAAAGTGGCCACCAAAAGCGGTATTATGTTAGGTTTAGGAGAAACGCGAGAAGAAATTCTGACTGCGATGGATGAACTTCTCGCCGCCGATGTTACGGTGCTAACCATGGGACAATACTTGCGCCCCACGCCACGCCACTTGCCAGTTGTCGAGTATGTTCATCCGGATCAATTCGCGGAATACAAGCAGATCGCTCTGGAGAAAGGTTTTCGGCATGTTGCTAGCGGACCATTAGTGCGCAGTTCTTATCATGCAGCGGACTTCCGTCCTGAACTGGATATTTTAGAAGATGCAGAAAAATCTAGCGTGCACCTTCACGGGCTAGATATCCAACCAGAACATCTCGGTATTCCTGCTGCGTCACGAGAAATTTTGTTGCAATCGATCGCGGACTGATCTGCTTAGACTAGCCCACTTTCTCGGAAGGAATAGTAGGATTGCCGATCAGAACCGGGGCGACCGATGATGATGTGGTCAACGAAGCGAATTTGCATAATTTTGCTAGCCTCACGAATGCGTGCGGTCATTTTAAGATCATCATCGCTGGGCGTTGGATCACCAGATGGATGATTGTGCATCACCAAAAAAGCATACGCATTACGATTGATCACCGGGTGCAAAATATCCCGCGGGTGCGCTAAGGTTTGATTGACCGTGCCTGAACTAATTTCCACCATCGCTTCCATGTGCAGCTTAGCATTTAACACCACGACTACTAACTTTTCCTGCGCCAGATGTGCCATTTGCGGTGCGAAAAATTCATAAATTTTCTCAGGACAATCTAAGGGGACATTGCTTACCTGCTCCAATGCCACGCGGCGACCTAACTCAAATGCTGCCACCAATTGTGATGCTTTTCCCAGACCGAGACCGTGAAACTTCTTTAATTCTGTTACTCCGAGTTGCCCTAATTTCCCCAATGAACCATAGTGATGAATCAGTTCACGTCCCATCTGGATTGCGCTTTTTCCAGGAACTCCTGTGCGCAAAAATAGTGCCATTAATTCTGCGTGAGATAACGCCTGCACACCCAGACTTTGCATTTTTTCCCGCGGCCGCTCAGCAGCAGTCAGATCGCGCATCATTGGTTCATTTTGATCCATAAATTTATGCATAACAGATATTCTGCGGATTACAAGAACGGTGTATTTAGAAGTTTTCCCCACAAAATTTGAGGTTGGTATTTTTATGATGCCTGCTAATTTAACTGCCGATGACCGCCCCTGAATCCCCTGAATGTCCTAAAGTAACGCCGCAGCATGGTGTAGATGACGTTGCTATAGCAGAACAAGAGCGCTACGAATTGGAACTTGCGGAGCGCGGCTTTCTCTCGGGCCCGCGATCTCGTTTGCGTGATCTATCCACTCTTTTTACGGTTGCATGGGATTTCATCAAGGCCTTTCGTGTCTTACACTTTGTGGGTCCTTGTGTCACAATTTTTGGCTCGGCCAGAGTGCCAGAGGGAACTACATATTATGAACTCACTCGAAAGATGAGTGCTCGACTCGCGAAAATGGGCTTTACCGTAATGACCGGCGGCGGCCCTGGTATCATGGAAGCGGGCAATCGTGGTGCCTTTGAAAATGGAGGTCGCTCCATCGGCGTGAACATTGAATTACCCTTCGAGCAAAAAGGAAATCCCTACGTGGATCGTGAGGTCACAATGAAATATTTTTTCACCCGCAAAACGGTACTCGTGAAGTATTCCTATGGGTTCGTGGTCATGCCGGGCGGCGCGGGGACTCTCGATGAAATGTTTGAAACCATGACGTTAATCCAGACAGGAAAGGTGCGAAATTTTCCTATCGTTTTAATGGGCAAAGAATATTGGCAGCCATTGATGGATTTCATCTACAAAATGGCAGATGAAGGCATGATCAGTCCTGATGATCCTGACTTGATTTTCTTCACCGATGACGTAGAGGATGCTGCTGCGCATATTGAGCGTCACGCTGTAAGGCAGTTTGGTCTGCGTAAACGGCCATTGCCCAAAGGAATGTCGGTTTTAGGAGAAAAATCTTTAGTCAAATAATCTCGTTATCTGAGCTATGAAACGTCGTAATTTTCTTGCCACTACTTTTGCGGCTTCTTCGCTATCGATCAAAGCCGCAGAAAAGAATACGGAGACACCAATCGCTGTTGGAATTCTCCGTGGCCAACCATTGATTAGCGGGCCTGATCCTTCCTCGCTAGCAATCATTCAAGCACTGGACGGCACTGCCGCTGGATACGCCGAAATCTCCATCAACGATGGTTCATGGCAAAAAATTCAACAGGAGCACGACGGGCTATTGGCCTACGAAACACATGTGTTGAAATTTCTGCTCCCTAAAATTCCCCCGTCAGCAAAACTAAGCTATCGTGTTAAAGCTAGCCCCGTTGATTTCAGTCAATCATATTCGATCAAACGAGCTCCCGAACAATCATCGGAGACATTTTCTATCAAAACTCTGGATGCCGCATCTCCCGAAACACGATTCTGCGTGTGGAATGACACACACGAAAATTTGCCAGTGATCAAAGCGCTACACGATTTAACAACGCAATCTAAGCCTGATTTTTTGCTATGGAATGGAGATCAAACCAACAATGTGTTAGATGTGGATCAAATGGCAGAACAATACGTTTGCCCTGGAGGATTGCCCATTGCTTCTGCTTATCCCCTCGCCTATCTCCGCGGAAATCATGATGTCCGTGGGCGCGAAGCTCGCCATGTAGAAAACTTTACGCATAGTCCGAATGAAGATTTTACCTATGCATTTCGCAGTGGCCCCGTAGCCTGTCTCTGCATGGATACTGGTGAAGACAAACCAGATGATCATCCCTTGTTTGCTGGTCTTGCGGGATTTGACTTGATGAGAAAACGCCAAACAATTTGGTTGGAAAACATCATCCAGCAACCATGGTTCATATCAGCACCCTACAAAATATTATTTTGCCATATTCCATTATGGTGGTCTGATGAAGTGACGGATCATGGTTATTACTGGTTTCATAAGCCTTGTCGCGAGGCGTGGCTACCATTGCTCATGAAATCAGGCATTCAATTAGTCGTTTCGGGCCATACCCATCAACCAGCATACTTGCCTAAAACCGACCAGCGACCGATCGCTCAGCTTATCGGTGGTGGTCCCAAGAAAGATATTGCCACTCTAACGGAATTTATTGCTAACAAAGAGAATTTAACGATCACGATGAAGAAATTGAATGGGGACAATCTCCATTCGGTAATCATCAAGCCAAAATGAAGCCAGTCATCGAAATCTGCGTTGATCGAATGGACTCAGTCACGAACTGCGCCAAGGCAGGCATTGATCGCATCGAATTATGTGCCGCGCTCAGCGAAGGAGGATTAACGCCATCACTGGGGTTTCTTCGCCAAGCTCGAAAGCAATTTTCAGGAAAAATCATGATGATGATTCGCCCACGCGGCGGAGATTTTTTGTATTCTCAGGAGGAAAAAAATACCATGTTAGATGAAGTCTCACTGGCCCGTGATCACGGTGCAGATGGTGTAGTCTTTGGCTGCTTGCAAGAAGATGGAATCATTGATGAAGAATTTACTTCTGCGATGATCGAAAAAGCATCATCAATGGATATCACGTTTCATCGAGCCTTTGATGTAACACCGAATCTTTTCTCATCGTTAGATACGCTCATTCGATTAGGTATTCCGCGCGTCTTAACAAGCGGCGGCCATGCAGATGTTTGGCAGGGACTTGATTCGATCACCGCACTAATAGCAAGCGCTAGCCAACGCATCACCATTCTACCTGGTGGTGGTCTCACAGATGCGCGCGCAGGTGAGTTCATTCAACAGACAGGGGCGAAAGAAATTCATTTGTCGGCGCGCAGCAAATTTGCCAGTGCGATGAAGTATCGACGCGATGACATACCGATGGGCGCTAGTCAAATTCTCGACGAGTATACTCATAACGCCGCTGATCTATCGCTTCTTAAAAACCTTCGAGCGCTTTAATATTACATCATGAAAATTTCATTTACTAGACGATTATTTATCTACAGTGGAGCATTACTCTACATCGTGTTAGATTTATACGTATTTTCCGGACCTCTGCGCAAAGCCATTGATAGCAAGAAAATGGATAGTCCTGAATCTACGGAGGAGGCACGCAAAGCAGGTGTCATCGCACTTGTATTGGGTCGCCCTATTTCGACATCGCAACTAGAACGCTCCTGTCAAGAAAGTGCTTGGAGCAAAGGACAGGAATGGAAAAACATTGTCGGTGATCAGCGAAAGTTCATGCGTCAAGCGTGCCTCATGGAATTGATCGATCAGCAATTGATTCGCTCCAAAATCAGAGCCAACAAAGATTCGAAAAAAGCGAGCGATGAAGAAATTAATGAACAACTGCGAATTATGATTTCGCGCTTTGGGAGTCGTGAAGAATTAGAGAAATCAATGCACGCACAAGGCATATCGAACGAAGAAGAACTGCGTTTGCGTGTAGCCGGGACCATCGAACAGGACTACTACATCGAACGCCAATTGCAGCCACTCATCGCTGTCACAGAAGAGGAAAGTTCGGCATATTATAAAGAACATGCGACTATGTTAGCAAATCCGCTTCGCGTTCATGCTAGGCATGTTTTTTTTGCAACCTTAGGCAAAGAATCGGATGCCGTGAAGCAAGCGGCCGAAGCTGCGCAGGCAGTGATCGTAGCCAAGCAAAAAACGTTTGAACAAGTCGCAGCGGAACTAAGCGAAGACGAAAACAGTAAGGCCAAGGCGGGCGATTTGGGATGGTTTTCAACAACGCGTTTGCCTGCAGATTTCACTGCTCCGGTTTTTGCTTTGGCAAAAAATCAAATGGCATTAGTGCAAACGAAATTGGGCTGGCATATTGTAGAGATGTTAGATCGACAAGAAGCCACACCGCGCACTTACGAACAATGCAAAGCCGAGATCATCCAAAGTCTTAGTGATATGAAGAAAAAGTCAGCCATCACAAGTTTGCGACAAGCCATCCGTCGTGATCATCAACAACACACCCACATCTATCAAGCGATCATCGATGAGATGAAGTAACCGTGAATTTTAGTTACCCAGTAATACTGCGAATTGCTTAAGCGGGACATCATAATTCACCCCGGGCGCAGGTAAAATCATGGCGTCCTGCGAAGGTTGACAGAAAACTTTTTGCAAGGCTAACAAATCGTAACCATCAGTGGTAGTTGCTAACAATGCAGCACCGAGAGCCGCCGAATTGGCAATTGATAAACGTTCGACTGGAGCATGGAAAACGTCAGCAACGACTTGTGCGATGCCATTACTCCGCGAAGCACCACCGGTGAGACGAATTTTTTCGGGGGCGATGCCAATCCAATCAGTATGCAAACGCATGTTAAGAAATTGACCTTCTAACAACGCTCTGATTTGTGTAGTAGCATTGTGGCCTGCTTCAAAATCTTCTGAGCCTTGACGTATCGGCCCGGAGAAATCGCGACGTGGCGTGATTTCTGGTCCGTAAAAGGGTAACATCATATTGCCTTCATTGCCAGGTTGAGTCTGCGACAAACCTCCTGTATCGAAAGCATTCCAGTCGGTCGATAACTCATCGCGCAAAGCTTCCCGTGCTAGAGAACCATTGCGAAAACAAACCAAGCACATATAGCCACCACCAGGATTGCCGAAAACGTGACCAAAGCCTCGAGGGTCAGTGTGGGCGGCATTCATGCCAGCAAAAAACGTGTCGCTAGTGCCCAACGAAATCACCACCTGCCCTGCCGCGGTGGCTCCCATACCAACGAGAGATGCAGGGTTATCCCCTGTGAATACGCCAACTTTGCACGAAGGTGAAAATCCATACTTTTTGACAAAATAGGCCCCTACCAAACCACAAGACGAACCAGATGCTGCTAAGGATGGTAATTTCTTGATTAGCTGCGGGGCCGTAGCCTCTAACATTTTAGCATCCCATGCGCACTGCGCGAGATTCATCAAGTTCATGCCCGCTCCATCACCAAAGTCGATAGGTGCATGACTCGCGGAAAGCACCGAACACATAAAAGAACTCACCAAGTGAATCTTCGCGGTATTAGCGTATCCTGCTGGATCGACCTGATAAAATTTTCGGATTTGCGAACCTGTAAAGCGTTCGATCGCCACAGAACCGGTGATGCGGCAAACCTCCTCATTTCCTCCTACTGCATCGGCCATTTCACGGCATTGCTGGCCCGTAGAGGTATCCATCCAAATCGGAGAAGTTTTACGTGAAAATGATGGCGCTAATATGCTTGCCAAATGATCAGCTACGTTTGCGTTGCGGATACGATCTTCAAATGTTTCATCCAGATATACCGATCCATGTTGCTGACCACTGCCACCAATCGCTTTCACGCAGCTCAAATCGATTTCTGCTGATAGGCGCTTCAGCACTTCATCTAACGCCTCTAACCACATCCGCGGGTCGGAATGAACTTCTCCAGCAGTTCCGTTAGGAATAAAGCCGCTCGGTGCCCCATAATGAGGCAAATCATTGCCAAAATTGACTGACTTTTCGAGCACGATTTCCCCTGAAACAGGATCGATGATCATGCCGCTTAACGATTGTGTAGAACTATCAAAACCTAAATACATAAAATCTGAGTAACGTAATGTTGTGAAAAAATTATATCAAAATAATGGCAAGAATTACTTACCTGGTTGAACTGGTGGTGGTGGCGGAGGATCCATGATCGCGATCAGCGAACGCACTGCTTCTACTTCTGGAATCGCAGAATAAAGAGTTTCCGCTGCGCGTAAACCGGTCACAGCCATTTCGCGTCGTCCAGCATCGCGGTCGATTCCAATGACGTAAAGATCAATGCGCAGTCGATCAGACGGTTCTGTGAAGAAAAGTTTTGCCTGAGAGAAGTAGGAATTTGCTTTAGCTTCCTGCTTGCGCATCAAATAAATCAAACCTAACGATTCAAGAAAAGTCGGATTTTTTTTCTCACGACCAACCCGCTCGATTTCAGCTAGGTATTTCGCGTCATCATCGGCATTCAAAAGACGTGCAACCCGCAACGCTCGATAGGCCCGATCTTCAGTTAATTTCTCTCCTGATCCGTCCAAGCGAAGGAGAGGACGATATAGCGGGTCCCCTAACACCACCGCTTGCCAAGAAACAACGGGAATTGAAGCGTATGCAGCTTCAATAAGCGAAAACCCATCCAACAAATGTTGCTGAAATTCATCAAAATGATGAGTCATCGAAAGATATGGCTCATAGACATTTCCCAGAGTGGCGCAGGCACCACGAACAAGTAAGGGACCACACCAGTTGGCGGTTTCACTTTGCACGGTTGCAGCGCTAAAGCTATGCAGATGAACGGCCACAGCTCCTTTACGAAAATGAAAATTAGGATTCACAAACGGTCCACACGCATTCCCCTCATACCAACCAAAATAGATCGCGGCATCATTCATGGGATAATTTTTGGCATAAACCTCTTTCCAGGGGTTGATCACGGTAGGAAACCCAGCGTCCTGCGTTTTTATAGCAGCAGAGCGAATCCATGCATCACCTTCAGGATAAAAATTTGCTAGATCAAAATAAGCACGACCCCATAGACCGTTTTTTTCCGCAGCGATGGCATCAGCAATCATGCGATGGCAAATCGCAAAACTCGGTCCATCAATACGGCCCACCAGCATCAGAAAAGGCATCCTTGCTTCGGCAAAACCAAGTTTACTTTCAAAGTATTGATTTTTGCTAGGCCCATTCAACTCATGTCCCTCGAAACTTAAGATCGCCAACTCTGAATCAACCGATGCTTCATTGGCAGCTGCAACAGGATTCGCGGCGGGAACTGCTTCACTGGGCTTCACAGGTGTTGCAGATGCGACCACACGAGAAATTTTCAGAGGAACACCGCGCATGCAGACGATCACTTGAATCTGATTTTCACCTGCAATGACTAGTCCTTCCTGAATTTTGCTGCGCTTCCACCATGAACGTTTATCGAACTCATTGCGCAATGGTAATTCGATTTTAGCGCGATAAGTGGCACGATCAATTTCCTCCACGATGGGCATTTCGAGACCTATCATATTATCCTCCGGAATCGCCCGCGATTGTTGATAATCTTTCGCCAATGCAAGTGATTCAGGTGACGCAGAGTTGTAAAGCACAGCTACGTTCTTGACATCAATCGGAGCAGGTAAAGCCCCTACGAATGAACAAAGAAGAAAAACTAGCGAGATCTGAGAAAACAATTTCATAGGTCAAGAACGAGTGCATCATAAGCAACTCGAATGTGTTTAGGCAATTTTTTTTCTAGATCGGAGTGGTCAATTTCATGCGAGCAGTGAGTCAAATACGCTTGATTTACTTTTAATTCGTCGATCATCGCGATTGCTTCTTTGCAGTTCATATGGGTGGGATGACTGCGTTCATGCAACGCATCAATCACCAAAATATCGCAATCTGCAAGAATCACTTTTGTTGCTTGCGGAATCATTTTTACATCAGGAAGATAAGCAAGTGACCTCATATTCTCCCGTTGAAATAAAAAACCATTCGTTTCTACCGATCCATGGTGCACGGGTAATGGAGTAATTTTTAGGGAGCCTATCGAGAAACATTCATCAAAAATGATTGGATCGGGCTTGACGTATCCGCGATAGATATTGGTCTCGGCAAAAGCCCATCCAAACATCGTTTTCAGCGTCGCCATGCAGCCCGCGTTAGCATACATCGGCAATGGCGTATCACGAGACCAACAAAAGGCGCGCAGTTCATCAAATCCCACAACATGGTCCATATGTCCATGGGTGTAGAGAACAGCATCAACTTTGGTAATCCCCATGCGTAGGCACTGGTCGCGGAGATCAGGCCCTGAATCGATCAGCAAGGATATTTCTTCCGTCTCAAAAAGCACCGATGAGCGCATGCGATTATTACGCGGATCGGACGACTTACAAACCGCACAACCACAACCAATCACAGGCACTCCGGTGGAGGTGCCGGTGCCTAAAAATGTCATCCGCGCATAACGAACTGGTGGCGATGGGTCATGAATCATTGCTGCTCGCCACAGTGACACATTTCATCGGTCGAGGCAAAATGATTTGATTAGAAAAAAAATCACAAGCATGGTTGATTCTTATTCGCTATTTCGCTTATACTCACGCACACACTACTGGCATGCTTACTCTTCTCAAAATTCGCAATTTGGCTCTCGTTGACGAACTCACCTGGGAATTGGATCGAGGATTAATCAGCGTCACCGGCGAAACTGGGGCTGGCAAGTCGGTGATCGTTGGCGCACTGAAACTTGTTCTCGGTGAACGAGCTGAAAAATCATTGATCCGCACTGGCGAAGATTCCTGTAATATAGAGGCGGTATTCAGCCTGCACAGTGCGCCAGAAATCCATCAAATTTTGTTAGAAAATGGCCTGGATTACGAGCAAGGAGACGACCTCATCATTCGTCGTGTGATCGGTCAGAATGCTAGTCGGCAATTCATCAATGATTCCCCTGTCACTCTCGGACTGCTGAAAAAATTAGGTGAGCATCTTGTCGATTTGCATGGTCCGCATGATCACCAATCATTGCTTTCCACAGATCGACAAATGGCGATGCTTGATGCTTATGCATCGGCAGAACCGTTAGTCTCACAGTATCGGCAACACTGGCTGAGCTGGAAAGACAAGGTCGCGGAATGGGAAACACTTCGCGATGCAGAGTCCATTTCTGCGCGAGAGCTCGATCTGCTTCGTCATCAAGTCGACGAAATTGACGCGGCCCATTTCAAAGTTGATGAAGAAGAAGAACTTATGAACCGCTATCGGCGGGCAAATGGAGCATCCCGCTTGCTAGAAAATACGTCGGCTGCGCTAGCGTTGTTAGCCAATGACGAAGGAAGCATCATTTCACAAATTACAGATCTTCAAAAACTCATGCGCGATCTGGAAAAACTCGACCCCTCGCTTACGGATCGAGTCAATGGATTGGAGACAGCCGCTGTGGAACTACAAGAATTGGAAAGCACACTTACCGATTACCTCGATGAACTAGAAATCAATCCAGAGGAAGCAGGCGCGCTCGAAGATCGCGTGAATTTGTTAGAGTCATTAAAAAGAAAATACGGGAGTTCGATTTCCGAAATTTTACTCGCTCGTGATGAAGCGTCGAACCGATTGGACAACATTGAAAATCGCAGTGAAAAACTTGAAGCAATCCAATCACAGATCAAACAGTTGCGTAGCGAGCTAGACGCCACAGGCGCTAAACTAAGCTCCGTCCGCAAAAAAGCCGCGCCCAAATTAGCGAAAGAAATCGCCAGTCAACTCAAAGATCTCGGCTTTAAACAATCAGCATTTGAAATTTCACTTCATGCTGTCAAAGAGCCAACGGCACATGGCTTAGAAAGCACCGATTTCCTCTTCGGGCCTAATCCTGGTGAACCACTTCATCCATTGCGGCATGTTGCCTCCAGTGGTGAAATCAGTCGCGTAATGCTCGCGGTAAAAAGTGCCCTAGCCGACCAAGATGCCACTCCGCTGATGGTGTTTGATGAAATTGACGCCAATGTTGGCGGAGAAGTTGCTAAAGCAGTAGGCCGCAAAATGGCAGTCCTCGGTGCACGTCACCAAGTAATTGCCATCACCCATTTCCCGCAAGTAGCAGCTACGGCTGCGAAACATTTTGTGGTGGAGAAAGAAGTCACCAATGGACGCACGCGTTCGCGTCTTTATGCTGTCACTGGAGAAGCTCGCATCCACGAATTGGTGCGCATGCTCGGTGGCGGTGGCGAATCAGCCAGAGCAATGGCGAAAAGTTTATTAGAATCTTTATGAAAATCATCCCTTTAATATGTTATCTGTGCTTCATTTCCCCTACATTTGTTGTGAGGGCAGCCGAAGTAACTCGTCCCAATATTTTATTCATCTTCGCGGATGACCAAAGGGCTGATACGATTGCTGCACTTGGCAACAAAGTCATCAAAACGCCCTCGTTAGATCGCTTAGTCAAACGTGGCGTTTCCTTTGATCGTGCTTACATGCAGGGTGGTACCCATGGAGCTACTTGTGTCGCTTCTCGGGCCATGTTGCTCTCAG
>CAIRGO010000313.1 GCA_903878115.1 Akkermansiaceae bacterium
GAATACCTCCCGCTCTCTTCCGAGAGCAACTCAAACAACAAAACACAACTACATCCCAAACCAACACTAACTCCAAAACCAAATCCCCAGAAACACTCAAAACTCTAATTTAGATCTGTACCGTTTTTGGGGGAGCTGACAAGAATGGCTCGTGAAAAGTGCGGATAAGTCAAACAGTCGCAGATTGACTTTTAATGGACTCCAGTTTGGCTATCGATTGTTAACTTAAGGAGTTACGATAAACTTCCTTGCCTTCGTATGCCTCTGTGCCTAAGTATCGGCTATACGCCATATGACGGAATCATTTTCACTTTCAATTTTCACGGGCGGAATTGCCTCGACGAATGGCTATCTACTGACCTGTGCCAATGGAGCGAGTTTGCTCATTGATGCGCCTGACGGCATTGCGGCTTGGCTAGAAAAGAAAAAAATCCGTCCGAGCCATTTACTTCTCACCCATCAGCACTTTGATCATGTCACGGATGCGGCCGCATTGCAGGCTATGGGAGCAGCGTTGTATGCCTTTTCTCCTTACAGTTCATCGCTCACACTGGATGAGAATTCAAAGATGTGGGGTTTACCTGCTACGACCAAATATACTGTCGACCATCTCTTAGAAAAACAATCGCTACTACAATTGGAAAATCTCTCGATCCAATTGGCTCACGTTCCTGGTCACTCGCCCGACTCGATTACCTACTTCATCGAGCAGGCGAACACATTATTTTCTGGCGATACTTTGTTTCAGCAATCGATTGGCCGCACAGATCTACCCGGACATGGGAATCATGATTTGCTGTTGCAAGGCATTCGTAACAAGTTGCTTACCTTACCTGGTGAGACCATTGTCTACCCTGGGCATGGCGATGCGACATCGATTGCGGACGAAATAGAAATGAATCCCTATCTGTAAAGGACCTTTAATCAGGAAAAACAATCGCACGATTACCATCAATGATCGTGCGGTCATTCACATGATAACGAATGCCCTTAGCCAGCGCGGTGCGTTCACAATTTCGACCTAAGCGCGCAAGATCTTGTGGGCTGTGAAAGTGTTGCACACGTTCCACTTCTTGTTCGATGATCGGTCCAGCATCAAGCTCACCCGTAACGTAATGGCATGTGGCACCAATCAATTTCACGCCTCGATCATGCGCCTGCCGATAAGGATTAGCACCAATAAATGCAGGTAAAAAACTATGATGAATATTGATCAATTGCCCGCGATACGCATCGCAAAACCAATCGGGCAAAATTTGCATAAAGCGCGCTAACACTGCCAGTTCTACATTTTCCTCATCGAGAATACTTTTGATCTGGCGAAATCCATTTTCACGAGAGGCTCCATCCATACTTATTTGATGAAATGTGATGCCATAACGTTCAGCCATCGCCTTGCAGTCACTACGATTGCCGATGATTGAAGTAATTTCCACAGGCAATTCCCCCATTTCCGCGCGCCACAATATTTCATTAAGGCAATGATCCGTTTTCGTCACTAAAACTGCCGTGCGCATCCGATAAGGCAAAGCGCGAAAATGCCAATCGGCACGCAAACTGCGCCCGAGAGTACCGAATCCCTTGACGAAATCATCTAGCTCCACATCTAGTGAAAGAGTGTCGATTTCTAATCGTGCAAAAAACTTGCCACCAAGAGTATCCGAGAACTGTGCAAATTCAGTCAAATTCCCCATGTGTCCCGCCACGTAATTTGCAATCTTCGCAACGATTCCCTGTTGGTCAGGACAATTGAGTTTTAAAATTAATCCGTGTTTTTCCATCATACTCACTGCCCACTATTTTCGTTCACATCTCTCACAATCTGCGTGGTCAAATTTTCGATTGTACGTTTTGCTTGTTGCTGATCCGCTTTGACTTGATTGCCATACTGATCTTTCAAATGTGAGTAACTCGGCGAGGCAATCTTCACGTAGCGATTACCCGCGTGATCATTGATGTTCTTACGATTATTATGAAAAAAATGTTTCGTGGCAAAAACGACACCTCCGATAAAAATCACTAATAAGAATAATAAAAGCGCGATAAGATAGGTGTGTTTGACGACATTTTTTTCGTAGTTCAGAACATCTGCCTTCATAGCTCCAGTTACTGGCACTGCAGGTCGAAAAGCCATTGTCGCATCTATTTTTTTCATATGAAAATCACCTTTCACATGCGTCCCGATATTCACGTTTGATTTTTTCTTGGGAAAATCAGTCCTGTGGGCAGGCTTTTCTTCATCCTGAGTAAATCCAGATTCATGCTCAGTTTTCACAGGCTCGTCGACAGCCAGAACCGCAGGCTCATCAATACTAACAATATCACAAGATTCTTTTGCCATGGGAAACGCGGGCACTAACACACGAGCACGGCACGAACTCCCCATCACGAATTCATCGTGAATGACGTTCACCGGCATAGGTGCAATCACCAACATATCGCATTTATATTTAAGCAATATGAATAAATTGCAAGCCTAAAATTCATGGCGAAAAATGCAATTCCCCACGAAACAACTGCTGAATTTCGTCCACAATGGGCAAGTCTGCATCCGCCCAATCGTAGTTTTGCAAATCAGCCAAAGTACACCAAGCGATCGCTTGATGCTCAGTCGCGCGAAGCACTCCACCATTGATCCGGCAGACAAAAGGATGCAGCATAATCTCCGTTTGTCCGTAGTTCCACAAAACCGATGTGAGGGAATTCACAATGCTAATTTCAACACCAAGCTCTTCGTGTAACTCACGCTTCAAAGCCGATTCTGCGGACTCATCGGTTTCGATTTTTCCTCCGGGAAACTCCCACTTGCCCGCCAGTGATCGACCCTCTCCACGTTGACATACGAGAATTTCCTTTTGTTCATTGACGATGATTCCACAGACAACATTCACAATCGGCATAAACCAAATTACCCAAGAAAACAATCGAGTGTCGAGATTCTTGATGAAAATTCACGATTGCCCCCGCCCATAAAATCGGCTAGATTCCGCGCGCTAATGTCCATCACTGAAAAACAAAAACAATTACTAGAGGATTTATCCTTTTTCCAAGACTGGCAGGAACGCTATGAATATGTGATTGGTTTAGGGAAAAAACTAGCTCCCCTGCCAGCTTCCTCGCGCGATGCCGATCACTTAATCAAAGGTTGCCAATCACAAGTATGGCTTGATGCCGCTCTGAACGGCGACGGCAAGGTGGAGTTTTTTGCTGATTCTGATTCACTCATCACCAAGGGCATGATCGCCCTTTTCGTCACGGTGTTGAATCACGAAACGCCCGATGACATTCTCCAGGCCGATATGAATTTCATCGAAAAAACAGGCCTCAAGGAGCATCTCGCGCCCACCCGCGCCAATGCACTTTCACTGATGGCAACGCAAATGAAACAACGCGCTCTTACTTTTTCCCATCTTCGCTCATGATCACAGCTACAATGATTGATTTCCACTGGATGCAACACCCCGAGGCTTGGGGGGCATTGCTTACCCTGACACTACTTGAAATTGTGTTAGGCATCGATAACATTATTTTCATCTCGATTCTCGTTGATAGGCTACCCGAAAAAGATCGCAGAAAAGGTCGTAATGTAGGACTGGCCCTTGCCATGATTGCGCGTCTCGTCCTACTCGCGTCAATCACATGGATTATGGGATTAAAACATGATGTTTTTCACCTACCCATTCATCCATTTTTGGCAGAAATGTTTCAGGGTAATGATTCCCACGGACCAGCAATCGTTGACGCTCATGGCATGATGGGCGTCTCATGGAAAGACCTAATTTTAATTCTCGGTGGCTTCTTTTTGATCTATAAATCAACCAAAGAAATTCACGAAAAAGTTGATACGACAGAAACGGAAACGCACATTCGTAAAGCAGCTTCATCTCTTGGTTCTGTGCTCATTCAAATCATGATCATCGATATTGTCTTCTCGCTAGATTCCGTCATCACCGCTGTGGGTATGGTCAATGATCCGACCCGCATTTCACTGATGATGACAGCTGTGATTATCTCCATCGCAGTGATGATGCTGGCTTCTGGTGCTATTAGCAATTTTGTCTCTCGTCACCCCTCGGTAAAAATTCTGGCGCTATCGTTTTTGATTCTCATCGGCACTACTTTGCTCGCGGAAGGTATTGGTTTTCACGTGCCAAAAGGCTACATTTACTTCGCGATGGCGTTCTCATTCATCGTCGAGCTGATCAATATCCGCGTGCGTAAAGCCGCTCCTAACCCTGAAATATAACACATGAATCTTTGGCTCTGCCCACTACTGGCATTTCTCTGTGGCTCGATTCCTTTTGGATTTATCTTCGGAAAAATCAAAGGCATCGATATCCGTGAACATGGATCAGGGAATATCGGAGCCACCAACGTCTGGAGGGTGCTCGGAAAAAGCATGGGGCTACCGTGTTTTTTGTTAGATGTAATCAAAGGATTGCTGCCCACCGTATTGGCGATTTCATTGATACAATACACGGGTATGAAAAACCCCATGATTTTGCCGTTTTTGCACGACCATGTAGAAATTCACCCGATGCTCACTGCGCAAATTTTACAAGTAGTATCAGGTCTCTGCGCTGTGCTCGGCCACAACTACTCGCCGTGGGTGCGCTTTAAAGGAGGCAAGGGCATCGCCACTTCAGCAGGCGTGCTTATCGCGTTGATGCCTGCTGCGGTCGTGATCTTAGTCGTGGTCTGGCTGGTCGTATTTTTACTTAGTAGATATGTTTCGCTAGCTAGCATTATTGCTGCGGCAGCATTGCCTTTGCTTACGCTATGGGGTTCATGGTTTCATGGAAAAATTGCCGACGGCACATGGAACAAACCGCTCTTGGTCTTCTCGATTCTCATTGCTGTGCTGGCCATTTACAAGCATCGCTCGAATATCACACGACTGCGCAATGGCACGGAAAACCGATTTTCAAAAAAATCCTCCTGACCAACATCGGACAAAATTTAATAAACAACAATTTTCTCATCATTATGAAATCAGCCGCAATCATTGGCTCAGGATCATTCGGCACAGCACTTGCCTTTTTGTTAGGTCAAAAAGTAGAGCGCATCACCCTCATCGGACGCGACCCTGCGATCGCTGCGGCGATCAATGAACAACATCGGAATCCTCGCTACCTCAGCGAAGCGCATCTCAGCGAAAACGTACATGCCTCAGCGAATCTTGCCGATGCAGTAGCGCACCCGTTGATTGTTTTTGCGGTTCCGACTTCAGCCACTCGCAGCACCGCTTGTGATCTCGCTAAGATCGGTACTGATGCCGCTATCGTTTCTAGCGCCAAGGGCATGGAACGTAATACCGGCGATCGCATGAGCCAAATTTTGCGAGAAATTTTTCCTGACAATCCGTTAGCCGTCATCTCTGGACCGAATCACGCCGAAGAAATCGCCCATAACATGGCAACCTGCGCGGTAATAGGTTCGCACAATGAAGAACTGGCTGCCAGCCTGCAAAAACTATTCACGCTGCCGCACTTCCGCACCTACACCAGCACTGATATCGCCGGCATAGAACTCGGCGGCGCGATCAAAAATATCTACGCCATCGCCGCTGGCATTGCCGCTGGCTTGGGTCTGGGTGATAATGCCATCGCCGCTCTGGTTACCAGAGCACTCAGCGAAATGACACGCCTAGGTGTTGCCCTCGGTGGACAACGAGAAACATTTACCGGCCTCTCTGGTGTGGGAGATTTGATCGCAACCTGCTTTTCTCCACACTCTCGCAACCATCGAGTAGGACTAGCGCTGGGGCAAGGAAAAGCGCTCGATGAGGCATTAGCTAGCATTGGCATGATTGCCGAAGGAGTGCCGAATACCCTCTCGATTTTCGAAGCCGCGCGCGTCGCCCAAATCAACACCCCGATCATTGATGCCGTGCACAGCATTCTCTATCAGAATCGCCCCGCCGCGCTTGCCCTGCGCGATCTGCTTACTCGCGATCCACGACCTGAAGCAGATTGATTTAGACACGTGACAAATGTAAATACCCATGTATGCTCAATGCATGGCTGAACAACCTATTAGTAACGACTTTAAATCATTAGCTCTCGAAATGGAACCCGGCACCCATTGGTGGTGCTCCTGCGGGCGCTCTTCTAATCCACCATTCTGTGATGGTTCCCACAAAGGCACTGGGCTACAACCCGTGAAATTTGATTTGTTAGAAAAAAAGACCGTCTATCTCTGCCAGTGCAAACACACCAAAAATCCACCATTCTGCGATGGCTCGCATAAGACGCTACCGCGTGATTGATTCCCGTAGCTGAATGGATGACAATAAAAAATGGGACTCTTTTGAGCCTTACAAAGGGCCTCCTGACAAGAAAATGCCAAGTTGGATGGACTGGCTATGCAAGAGTTTTTTCTCTTTGCTTGGCCTATGCATCACATTTTCGATAAGCGGCTCTTTGCTTTGGATCCTTCCTTACCGTCTCAGGGCTTTAAGCTCACTAGTGATTCGGGAAGAACCATGGATGGCATGGGCGAGATTCATCTTAGGCGGAATCATCGGCGTTGCCTTGATAATTCGCTGGTGGAGACGCCCCATATTCGATAACAATATTGATAAATGCAGCAAAGATTGAATGGTCCGTATAGGCGTTAAATACCATTGTGAAATCTACCATGAACTGTCCCAAGTGCGATTCGATCATCAACAGCCGCCGGTCTGGTCGCTGTGGCGTTTGCGGAGATTTACTCCCCAAGGATTTACTATTTACGGATGAGCAAAGACTCAAGATAGAGACTCAAATCCAAGAAGAGGAAGAAAGACACAATGAATCAATGTCAATCATTTGGACAGATGGTGAGATTGGACTCTAAAAGCTGAGAGAATGCTGTTGTAAAATAAAAACCCAATATCATACGCCTGAGTTGTGATAACAAAAAATTCTGCAAATTCATTCGCAAATTCATGACCACTGAGGTATCTTTGCGCAGCACATGATTATCGTAACCGATCAAGCCGCCGCCGCACTTGCGCAGATGCTTCGGCAACAGAATGCCCCAGCTGACGCGGGATTGCGCCTTGGCGTAGAACGTGGAGGTTGCGCAGGGCTGCAATATACTATGAGCATTGGCCTCCCATCAGCGGAAGATTCCGTCACGGTTCACCCCAGCGGAGTGAGGGTATTCTTGGCTGCAGATAGCCTAAGCTACTTAGAAAAATGTGAACTGGCCTATTCTGATTCCCTCTCTGATGCGGGCTTTAAAATCATCAATCCAAACGCCACCAGATCATGCGGTTGTGGCACCTCATTTGAAACAGAAAAAGAACCCGCGAGCGCATTGCCAGCAGGACAACCTTGTGAATGATCCATCATGGCTAAGTCAAGTCTAGCAACTTTCGCAAAGCGCCGGCCACCGTATTTTTGGTGGATTCTCGCTCACGCTCTCGCACTTTGTTTTACAACACTGTCATGGATTCTATCGCTTTATGTTTTCAATAATCCAGAACTACCGCAAAACTATCGAATCTTAGAAAAAATCGGTCGTGCTCCCGTGCCACAAGCATTTACCGCATTGGATGCCCCACAAGGAGTCTCGATAAGACCCGATACGATCTATCGGAATTACGCGTCGCTCGCCACCGCAACAAATGCAAAAAAACTCAAAAAAACCAACGTGCGCTTGCTGCGCGCCTACTTGCAAAGCTATGCCGAGGTTGAAAAACCGACCTACATCGAGGGCGACTATCGGATTCTGCAAATACGACCACTAACCGCAAAAGATCTTTTTTATCCAGGTTTTGTGATACGTGCTCAGGCATTGATTCAGCCAGATAAACTCCGACCACCAGGTCCCTATCCGGTATTGATCGAATACATGTATCCGTGCGAAAACAAAGCCGCATTTACTTGGTGCAAGCCTGGTGATTTGTTGGATGTGAAAAAAATCCCCAACTGCGTGGCGCTCCTACACATTGCGCATCTGGGCACCACGGATGAACCAATCATCAATCTTACCGTTGCTCCGATTGCCTACGGCGATATAAAAATTGGTGAAAACCGATTGATCACCACGTTTCCACCAACGCAATTCAACCTAATCGCTCAAATGCCGTTGTTCCCAAATGCAATTCCAGCAAGCGAATAGTGCTTAGCTCAAGGATCTTCGCGCTTCAGTAGCTTATCATGATTTACTCACGTCTTTGAGCGAGAAGTTGTTCACGAGTCATACGCGGGCGCAGCAACCATCGGCCGTAAAGAAAACCAGCCAAACAACCACCAAAGTGGCATGCGTGACCTACGGCAAAAAGATCTTTACCCATATACTTTGCAAGCACAGTGCCCGCAGCAGCAAAGCCTGGGCAGCCCAGTGAAGGATTGAACAATGCTAGCAGCAGCGAACTGACCATCACACCAACGCCCAAATTTCCTGCCCGCAGTGGTAGCGGCAGCATGCGTGAATCAGGAGAAATAGTGGTGATCAAAATCACTAGCGCCATGCACCCACCCGATAGTCCCACCAAGGGATTAATCCCCCCTACCCCAATCAATAAATGGCTTATGCCCGCCACAACGATCCCCAATGCCAATATTTTCCACAACACAAATCGCCCTAACATGTGTTCGATACGCGATCCCATCATCACCAACAATAATATGTTAGACAATAAATGAAACCACGACCCATGCAAGAAAGCGTAAGTAAACAATTGCCAAAAAGCTCCGCGGAAAAATCGCTCATTGGTTAAACCAAAGAACAAATACCACTCACCAATTTCCTGATAGCCACCGAGGCTTTCGACTAAGCTATGAATGCCTAACAAAAATACACTCAGCAGCAGAGCACCACGAGCCCGCACGATTTGACTCAAGGGGCTGGACATGATTTCAAAAATTATTTCTGATCACGTGCACGTGGTTCACGTCGCACCATATCATCGGAGCCACATGAAGTCACGAATGGACCACCTTCTAGGGGAGCTACGCCAGTGAATGCCACATCGGGCATGTCAGATGGTCTTCCCGCTAGCGGGAAATCTTTGCGCAATGGAAAAAATGGATAGCCCTCCCACATCAGAATACGTTTCAAATTCGGATGCCCGGTAAATGGAATGCCCATCATGTCATAAACCTCGCGTTCATGCCAATCGGCCGCCAACCATAAGTCCACGGCAGAAGCTACAGATTCTTCTTCCGCAACCGGTGCCTTGACCCGCAGGTGCTTGGAATCATTGACAGTAGCCAATTCATAGACCATTTCAAAGCGAGGATGATCGCCAAAGTGATCCAAACTAGAAATATCTAGCAAGAAATCATAGCCTAGTGAATCTTTGCAAAAGGCGAGCACATCGCGCAGAACAGAGAGTTCCACTGTCACTGTGTGTTCCCCGCGGAATTCTTTACTACTGAGAACTTTCCCTGCAAATTGCGCCGAAATTTTGTTGATATCGTCAGCCGACATATGAATAAATGGTGATAAAAAATTAAGCGAGATCCTCGAGCAGTTCTTTTTTCTGTTCCATGACTGCATGCGTTCCTTCGATTTTTTTCTGCAGCTTCATCAATCCCTCGATCAATGCTTCTGGGCGCGGAGGACATCCGGAAATATAAACATCCACAGGAATCAATTTGTCAATCCCCTGCAACACTGCATAGCTACGATACATGCCACCACTAGAGGCGCAAGCACCCATGGCAATGCACCATTTTGGCTCAGGCATTTGATCCCATACTCGTTTCACAGCGAGTGCCATTTTATAAGTAACGGTGCCCGCCACGATCATCACATCACTTTGACGCGGGGAAAATCGCATCACTTCCATACCGAAGCGAGAAATGTCAAATCGACTGGATGCCGTAGCCATCAACTCAATCGCGCAACAGGCCAAGCCCATGGGCATCGGCCAAAGCGAGTTTTTGCGCATCCAATTCATCGCGGCATCCACACGAGTAAAAATGATGTTCCCTTCGATCTTAGAATCGTAGGCGGCGAATGATTGCTGAGTGTCGGAAGTTTCCATATCAAGAAAGCGTTACGAGCGAGAATATGCACGCATTTGTGTATCTCTCAAGTAGATTGTGAAATTTTTCACAAAGTATCTCAGCGCATGAATTATCACACAAATCTACCAAACCGATTTGACAACAGCAGCAAATGACGCATATATAATCACCATGCTACGCAAACTACTTATACTACTTCTCGCTCCAGTATTTGCCTGCTGCGAAACAAAACCACCTATGAATGCCGACCAAAAAGCTCCTGCTGAAAAACCAAAAGTGCCTGAAGGCGCAGAAGTCATCACCCTTGCCAATGGATGTTTTTGGTGCTCAGAAGCGGCCTATCGCCAACTTCCTGGGGTTTATTCTGCCGTTTCAGGTTACATGGGTGGACATGTGGAAAATCCTACCTACGAACAAGTATGCGACGCCACAACTGGTCACGCTGAGTGCGTGCAGGTGGTTTTCGACCCCAAAAAAATCACCGCTACAAAATTGCTAGAATGGTTTTGGAACTTACACGATCCGACAACTCTCAATCGTCAAGGTAACGACGAAGGGCCGCAGTATCGCTCCGCCATTTTTTACAGCACGGATGCACAAAAAGCCGTTGCAGAAGCATCGAAAAAGGAAGCTCAGGAAAAATTCGAAGATAAAATTGTGACCGAAATCACCAAAGCATCGACATTTTATCCTGCGGAAAATTATCATCAGAATTACTACGAGCTAAACAAATCAAAAAACCCGTATTGCCAAGCTATCATCACTCCAAAGTTGAAGAAGCTAAAATTGGAACATTAATTTCTCCGCAACGCGATCTTCACCATTCGCGCTATTGCAAATAGGTCTGAAATAGAGTAAAGCTATTTCCATGACCCGAGGTGAATGCGAGATATTTCATGACATTCGTCTGTGGCAATCAGTCTCAGCAGGACTTGCTGAGTTGACGCTAAGCATAGATAAAAAAGCGCAGGATTCGAGTCTGCGAATGGCATACGACTTCAAGGACGGTGGCGGATTCGTGGTGGCACGCCGAGTTTGGCAGCGAAGAATGCCAACAGATTTTTCTCTGCGTTTCCGTTTGTCGGGAACGATCGCCGGCAATGATATTGAAATCAAGTGGATCGATCCCTCTAACCAAAATGTTTGGCGGCACCAGATCAAAAATGTCTCTCTAACAAATCGATGGAAAACATTTACCATTGCGAGCAAGGATTTTGTTTTCGCATGGGGCCCCGCAGGTGGCGGAGAGATAACAGAAATTGGCGCGATTGAATTTGCCGTGGTTGCAGGAAATGGTGGTTACGGAATACTGCTTATCAAAGATCTGGTGATTGAAGATCAGAGTTTTCCTAAGCAACCCTTCATTAAGACATCTAGCAGAAAGGACCTGCAATCATCAATGGTTCGGTCATGGCAAGCAGCTGAAAACGACGAAAAACCATGGATCACTTTGGATGCCGGCAGCGCCCGCGTTTGCGGTGGTATTATCATTCACTGGGCTGATCAAGCGCCGCACAGAGGTTTTCGCGTAAGCACATCGCTTGATGGAAAGCGGTGGAAAAAACGCCACACCTGCAAAAGCGCGGGGGGAAAACATAGTTATATAGCGCTGACAAATACTTTGTCTCGATTGATCAAAATCGAACTAAGCGAACCGATCGGAATTAGCTCGATAGAAATACAACCCTATGAGTTTTCTCGATCCGCCGAATCATTTTGGCATCACATCGCCGCCAACGAGCCACGCGGGAGGTATCCGCGCTGGCTCTACCGTGAGCAAAGTTTATGGACACCCGTAGGCGGGCAAGATCAGATCGATCGCGCCATCATCAATGAACAAGGCATGTGCGAAGTTCATGAAGGTTCATTTTCGTTAGAACCATTTGTGTTAGTTGATGGCAAAATTCACCAATGGTCAGATGTGCACATCACCCAGTCGCTGAAGGACGAGTGGAAACCGATGCCAATCGTGACGTGGCATGGTGAAAATTGGAAATTAACCATCGACAGCTATTCATCAAAGCAAAGCCTATGCCTGCGATATCAAATCAGCGGGAAATATTTCTCGGCTAAGATATTCCTCGCCGTGCGCCCATTTCAAGTCACTCCGCCATGGCAAAAGTTTCGCAATCTCGGCGGCATCAGTCGAATCAATGATCTCACATGGAATGGTCATTCGATGATCGTAAATCAACAAACAGTGATCACTCCTCTCCGCGCCGTTGCGGTGGGCGCCTGTGCCTTTCATGAGGAACATTTTCTCGATCTTATTAGCCAAGGAAACATGCCGCGTCACAGCACCATTCACGATGCCTCTGGCTACGCCACGGGAGTGTTTTCGTTTGACGAAGATGCCACCATCATTGTCGGCGACAACAAAATGGATCAGCTGAATGACGTAGCTCACTATTGGTTAGAGAAATTACCAAGTTGCAGAATTGTAGGAAAAGGATGGATCAATGATGTGGTCAAAACGATGAAAACCTGCGCGGCACACGTATTATGCACACGCTCCAGATTCGCATTGCAACCTGGCCCCCGCCGCTATACGCGCTCATGGATTCGAGATAGCACGATGATGTGTAGTGCACTATTGCGCATGGGCTGCGCAGCGGAAGTCCGAGAGTTCATTAATTGGTATGCATCATTTCTACGTGATGATGGATTTGTTCCTTGTTGTGTTGATCGTGATGGTATCGATCCCCTTGTCGAACACGATAGCCACGGTCAATGGATTGCGTTGATCGCAGAGCATGAGGCATTTTGCCATGACAGTGCATTTTTGCAACAGCACTGGCCATCGATAGAGCGCACCATGAAATATCTCGCTAACACGATTGAAGCCACTGGACTCATGCCCGTTTCGGTAAGTCATGAAGGATATCTCGCACAACCTGTTCACTCGTATTGGGACAATTTTTGGACATTGCGCGGAATGCATGATGCCATTTATCTAGCAAATTTACGCAAGATGCCAAATCTCGTGACATCATGGTCAGCTCTCGCAGAAAAATTTTCGAACTCACTCTATCAATCCATTGAACAAACGCGCCGAACGAAAAATTTATCATACATACCCGCCTCGGTTGAATGGGCAGATTTTGACCCGACAGCCACGGCAAATGCGATCATGCTGTTTGATATACCGCAAAAAATGGATCGTCTCATCTTGGATAACACCTTCGAACGCTATTATCTCGATTGGAAAAAAAAGCGTAGCGGAGAACTGCCATGGAATAATTATACAGCTTATGAAATTCGCATTATCGGTGCCTTCGTGCGCTTAGGAAAACGCGATATTGCACTGGAATTGCTAGAGTTTTTTCTCGCTAATCAACACCCCGTCGCTTGGAACCAGTGGCCAGAGATTACTTGGAAAAACGCTCTTTCACCTGGTCATATTGGCGATGTGCCGCATACTTGGATCTCCGCGGAATATGTGCTCGCGGTGCAATCATTGTTCGCTTATGAAACCATTGACTCACTCGTCATTGCTGCGGGAGTGTCATACGAATGGTTGTTAAACAAGGGAATCAAAGTAGCTGATCTCCATACGCGATTTGGCACGCTTCAGTATTCATTATGCTATCATGATGAGCACACGCTTGAATTTTCACTGCAATCAAATCTTACAATCCCATCCCGTAACATCATCCTACGTCCGCCGCTACGCGGGAAAATCACCGCCATCACTTGCCATCAAGAGGCACAGATTCAAGACGATCAATCAGCGGTGATTTTTACTCAAAACACTATTCATTGTATCATCCATGTCCATTGAAACATCCATCATCTCTCGCCTTACAAACGGACGCTATCATGTCAATCTATCCGAATCAGGATCGGGTTCTTCTCTCTATGAATGGATCGCACTAAACCGTTGGGCAGGTGATCCGTTAGAAGATTCTAACGGATTTTTTCTCTACTTGCGTGATGTGGAAACAGGACAGCTTTGGTCGGCAGGCAGACAGCCCACCCTAGCAGAACCAGATTCCTACAACATCACGCATGATGATAAATCCTTTCATATCGAACGAAGTGACTGCGGGATTGCGTCCAAAATGAGCGTACAGATAGACTCCAATGACTCCGTTGAAACGCGTCGTTTGCTACTTCAGAATCAATCAAGTCATGTTCGAAAAATTGAAATCACTAGTTGCATTGAAATTGCCCTAGCTCATCCACAAGGAGATTTAGGGCACCCTGCATTTTCCAAATTATTTGTGCAAACTGAACTGATGGAATCGGTTGCTTCTCTGGTGGCAAAACGTCGTCCTCGCAGTGAAGGAGAAAGCTGGCACGCTCTATTTCATGCACTCACTGGCGCAGCGACCGAAGCATGGGAAACGGATCGCAGACATTTCATCGGTCGTGGTCGCACTCTTGCTAACCCAGCGATGAAAATGAATGGCAACGTGGGCAACGTGCTCGATCCTCTATTTAGCCTACGCACCACGATCATCCTGCAACCTAACGAAACACGAGAAATTTGTTTTCTCTTAGGCGCCGTAGCAGATCATCAACAACTAGCTAGCGTAGTAAAAAAACATGCTGCGAGCGCTCACTTAAGTCCATCGATGCAAATGGCATCTCCTTCTGCTAGACGTGCGAGTGGAAAATTTCAACATGACGACAGTGAGTATGCGATTCATTTACCATGGAGCGATGGACGTTTGTCATTACCGCCAATGCCATGGTGCAATGTCATTGCGAACGAGAACTTTGGCTGCCTTGTAACAGAACGTGGTGCTGGCTGCACATGGAGCAGAAACAGTCAGGCAAATCGCTTAACCCCGTGGTCGAACGATCCCGTGAGTGATCCGCATGATGAAGCGCTCTATCTGCAAGATGCCCTCAGCGGCGAATTCTGGTCTCCCCTTCCCGGGCCCTGTCCTGCTGGTGCAGATTACCACGTAGCGCACGGTTTTGGATATTCGCAGTGGCGGGTTGAAGCGCATGACATCTGCCACGAAACAACGATTTTTGTGGATCGTCATGAGCCGATCAAATTCTGCCTAGTGCGCATCACCAATAATGGCAACACCAGCAAACCATTGCATTTCACTAGCTATCATCGTCTTGTCATGGGTTCACTTGCGGGATCTAACACCAATATCATTACTAGCAAAATCACCCCTGACATTCTCACGGCAAGTCATGGAAAAACATCGGATTTCAGCAATGGTATTGCCTTTTCCTTTGGCGTATTTCGCGGTTCAGAAATCACGGCATGCAAGCAACTATGCGATCGAAGCGAATTCCTCGGAGAATACGGCACGACTCGCCGCCCAGATGCCTTAAACGCTCCTTTTCCGGGAAATCAAACCGAACACTGTGTCGACCCTTGTTTTTCTCATCAATGGAGTTTCACCCTCGCACCCGGTCAGAGAATCGAATGTGCGATTGCGCTCGGTGAAGCACTCAGCCAAACGCAAGTACTTGATTTACACAAGCGCTTCCATGACATGCAAGCGATCATCGATTCGTTAGAAAATATACGCGCATTTTGGAAACATGGACTCGGTGGGATTAAAGTAAAAACACCCTCTGCAGAAATCGATCGACTCGCCAATGGTTGGCTCGCCTATCAAGCGCTATCATGCCGGATGTGGGCGCGCACGGCATTTTATCAATCGAGTGGCGCATTTGGTTTTCGCGATCAATTGCAAGATGCTGGCAACCTTTCTTTGTTATGGCCAGAGATCAGCCGCAAGCAAATTCTACTGCATGCGCGACATCAATTCATCGAAGGTGATGTGCTGCATTGGTGGCACGAGGCCCCCATTGACCGCGGCGTGCGCACGAGGTTTTCAGATGATTTATTATGGCTGCCTTTTGTCGCAAAAAACTATGTTGATAGCACGGGCGACGACGCACTCTGGGAGGAAATGGAAGCATTTCTCAGAGCTCCCCTACTAGCAGACAGTGAAGATGAAAACTACCTGAAGCCAATCATTAGCCAAGAATGTGCTACCATTTACGAACATTGTTGTCGCGCGATTGATCGGTCGCTGACGGTCGGAGTTCATGGATTGCCACTGATGGGCACTGGCGATTGGAACGATGGAATGAATCGCGTAGGCCGTGAAGGGCGCGGAGAAAGTGTTTGGTTAGGATTTTTTCTCTATCAAATTCTCGAGTCATTCATTCCACTGTGTCAAAATCGCAAGGATCAGCAACGCGCTGAACTTTATATGATTCATCAAAAGAATCTGCATGCCGCACTCAACGATGCTGGATGGGATGGCGAGTGGTATCGCCGCGCTTACTACGATAACGGAGCCATTTTAGGCACCAAAGAAGCCGACGAATGTCGAATCGATGGACTGGCGCAATCATGGTCAGTTCTATCAGGAGTGGCCTCTCCCGAAAGAGCCGAAAGCGCCATGAATGCCGCAGAAAAATATCTCATCAGCCAAGATCAGCGGCTCATTCGATTGTTGACTCCCCCATTTGTTAACACCAAAGAAGACCCTGGATACATCAAAGGCTACGTAGCAGGAGTGAGAGAAAACGGTGGTCAATACACGCATGCAGCATCGTGGATGATTCAAGCATTTGCGAAAATGGGACGACGCGACAAAGCGGCGGCATTGTTAGCCATGATCAGCCCTTCGGCGCATACTCGCACGCAAAAAGAAATCGATTGTTACAAAGTAGAACCCTATGTCATTGCGGCAGATGTTTATGGCGCGGAGCCACACATCGGTCGTGGCGGATGGACGTGGTATACTGGTTCCGCTGGATGGATTTATAAAGTAGCCATTGAATCAATCTTAGGACTAAGCATAAAACGAGGTGATACGATCGTTATACAGCCCTGCATTCCTGATGAGTGGGAAGGATATGAGATCATCTATCGAGATCCCGTGTGTGATTCGATCTATCACATTACCATTCAAAATCCGAATCAATGCAGTGCCAAAATCATTTCTGCCACAATGGATCTAATACCCCTAACAATGATCAATAACGCAGCTCACATTCCGTTGACATCGAAAAAGGAAACCCATCATGTCGTGATCACGATGGGTTCTTAAAGAATATCTATTTCAAAAAGCAGACATTAAGCATCCAACCTCAGGGCAGCTTTTTCGCCGGCTGACTTGGCTTCTTTTTTCGGCGCTCCGGTGGTATCGGCGCTGGTAAGACGCATACCCACTGGTTTCGACACACCAAACTCTTCCATGGTCACGCCATACATCACATCGGCGCGTGCCATGGTGCGTTTGCTATGTGTGACGATGATGAATTGACTGTTATCAATGAAACGATCTAACACTTTCACGAAGCGATTGATGTTTGATTCATCGAGCGGCGCATCCAATTCGTCGAGCACGCAGAACGGACTTGGTTTGATCATGTAAATCGAAAACAGCAGTGCCACAGCAGTCATTGAACGCTCGCCACCCGATAGCAAAGTGATGGATTGTAGTTTCTTCCCTGGTGGTTTCGCGATCACCTCGATGCCGCTCTCGAGCGGATCATTTTCATCAATCAGCAATAGATCAGCTTGGCCTTTTTCCCCAAACAACTCGCGGAACATTTCTTTGAAATTGATCTTCACTTGCGCAAATGTTTCGCAGAAACGGCGTTGCGTTTCCTCATTGATGCGTTCGATGATGGACAGTAATTCTACTTTCGCATTCGCCAAGTCATCGTGCTCGCCGCGCATGAAATTGAAACGTTCTTCTAGCTCTTCAAATTCTTCAATCGCATCGACATTCACTGGCCCCATCGAGTCGAGGCGACGTTTGAGATCGACTACGATTTCTTCGACGAATGTCCAATCTGGCTCACCCTCTAATTCACCAGGAAGAACGACGGCTTGCGGTTTGATTTCTCGACTGCTGCGAGCTTCATTCACCACCACAACATCAGGCTCATCTTCGCCATCTTCCGCATCGGCCGAAATGCGGCGCGAGCCATCTTTTTGCAATGATTTTTGAGAAGCAATGCACACGAGAAGCGCGTGAGCATCCGGTTCAAATACTTCTAGTTCCACTTGATGACGTTCGCGAGTTGTCTGCGTTAGACTTTCCAAACGTAATTCAATCTTCGTCGCAGCAATCTCTTCGCGTCCACGCTGTTCAGCCATGCGAGCATGCTGGCGACGTATTTCAGACAGCTGAGCCTCAGCATCGTCGATGCGTTGCATGATCGCAATGCGACCACCACTGCGCGAGTCAATCTCAACACCGATATCTTCTGCTTCCGCACGGTGAGTATCAATCTCCTCAGCGAGACGTGCATTTTCTGCTTCTGCGGCTTCGATGCGTTGAGTAAACTGTTCAATTTCTGCTTCACGGCGCATGGCAAGTTCACGCAACTCTAACAGACGCAATTCCATCGGCCGCTGTTGCTCCTCCGCCGATAGTTTCGCTTGTCGATCCACCGCGAGTGAAGTTTTCATCTCGTTGAGAAGACTTGCTAGCTCTGACTCATCACGCATCGATGACTCCAACTCCATTTGCAAACGACGCTGATCGCTATCAATCGCCTCGAGGCGTTGGCGGGCGGAACTTAACTCCTCTTCCAAACCACTGCGGCTATCCGCCGCGATTTGCTCGCGTTTTTCCAATTCACCACGCTCCCAGATGACGTTTTGTAATTTTGATTCAAAACTTTCGACCTCGCGTTTGGCTAGGGATAGCTGACCTTGTAACGTAGAAATCTCAACTTTTTGACGTTGCACACGCTCTCTAGTGACCTCGACAGATTCGCGAAGAGTTTCAAGCGCTGCCTCCAATTCAATGACTCGCGCGCGGCCAGCTTGGTCTTCTTGCATCAATTGATCTACTTCAATTGTTAGATCACGCACCTCGTTTTGACGTTCCAAAAGAGACGCCGTTGCATCACCCGCGATACCGCCACGCAGTGTACCTTCAGGGCTGAGAATTTCACCAGCAAGAGTGACGAATGAAGTGCTAGGTAAAGTATCACGCAAGCGAATGGCTGCTTTTACATCAGCAACGATCATTACGTTATCTAACAATTTCTCCATGACCGCAGCCACACGTTTGTCCGACTTCACACGATCGAGAGCCCAGGCGATCCCGCCCTCAGGAACAGCTTCCATCTGTGTTCCCGTTGCTTGGCCTATAAACGTTTCAGAAATCACCGCAGCCTTGCCGAGCTTTCTTTCTGTGAGGCGCTCAATTACCGCAGCTGCGAGATTTTCATCACTCACCAAAACAGCTTGCACATGGGCGCCAAGCGCAGCTTCGATGGCACGGGCGCAGGTGGAATCGGCCTCAATGAGAGAAGCCAAAACGCCGTGAATGCCATCCTTAAAACGATCCGGTTCATCCAGTCCCGCTAAGACACTGCGCGTGCCCTTTTCATAACCTTCACCACTTTGCACCAACTGACTCACCACTTCTAAGCGTGATGAACGCTGAGCGAAACGTTTATGGATGTCCGCCGAGGCGACACGACTCGCGTCCAAATCGCCACGTGTGTGTTGATAGCTGCGCTCTGCCGCTTGAAATTCTTCTTCCATGCGGGCGACGGTGCCACTGTGTTGATCCAGCTGTTCTAATACTCGTGACTCCTCACTGCGTAGCTCTTCGAGAGTCAGGCGAAGGCGTTGCTCTTCGTCCGAAAGTTGGCGCGCACGATCACGATTGCCTTCCATTTGAGCCACCGAGCTTTCGATTTTTGCTTGGGAAGAAGCAATGATTGTTTGCGATCGATTGCCCTCACTTCGATTATCACGCAATGAATTTTCAAGCCCTTCTCTGCGGGATTTTGCAGAAAGAGTACGTTCCTCTTGCTCCTGCAATTCCATTTCACGATCAATGATACGCTTTGTTAGATTTTGTAATTCCGTGTGTGAATGCTTGAAATCAAATTCTTGTTGCTCCAGCTTTTGGCGAGTATCATCCACATCCTCACGATTTTGGCGAATGCGGCTTTCCAACTCCATTTTGCGTTCAGAATTAAACGCCACACGGCCTTCTGCTGATTGCAGTTGATTGCGATGCTCGTTGAGTTTTTGTCGCAACTCGGAAAGTTCTGCTTCAAAACTACGGGCTACGGCGCGCGCTTCTGCCACGAGTTCTTCCTTCGCGGGCATCAATGCTTCGATCTCCGTTTCACGCACATCGAGCGATTTGATCGATGTTTTTAATTCACCCAACTCAGCCGATAACTCGATGTATTTTTTGTGTCCCAAATGCGTGTCGAGAACACGGACATCTGCCGCAAGAGATTGGTAACGTCGCGCTTTGGCGACTTGGCGACGCAGCGAATTCATGCGGCGCTCCTGTTCAGCTAATACGTCCGAAACACGCAATAGATTTGCCTCCGTGTATTCCAGTTTGCGCAGCGCCTCTTTTTTCTCCCGTTTGTATTTGGTGATCCCAGCGGCCTCTTCAAACACGGCACGGCGTTCTTCTGGTTTCGAGGATAAAATTTGATCAATTTGCCCTTGCGCCATGATCGAATATGCCGTGCGGCCAATGCCCGTATCCATGAAGAGATCATGGATGTCTTTCAATCGGCATAGTGTATTATTGATACGATATTCCGATTTGCCATCGCGAAAAACTCGTCGTGTGATCGAGACCTCATTGTAATCGACTTTCAGTGATTGCTCGCAATCAGCCATCGTTAACGTGACTTCCGCCATTCCCTGCGCTTTGCGTTTTTCCGTGCCGTTGAAAATGACATCGGCCATTTCACCACCGCGTAATGCCTTGGCTGAAGTCTCACCAAGCACCCAACGTATGGCATCTACCACATTGGATTTGCCGCAACCATTAGGCCCGACAATGCCAGTGACTCCGGTGGCAAATTCAAAAACAGTTTTGTCGGCGAACGATTTAAAGCCGTGAATTTCAAGTGATTTGAGATACATAAATGAACAAGGTAAAAAAGTGCTGCGTGCGCAATTGCTCGCGAAGGCAACTCTACCAAGCATCTCGAAAAAGGCAATCGAACAATAGCGAGAAACACAACATATAGCACATAAAACAAATGTTTAATACTACATGATGTGCAATGCGACATTTAAGACAAACGAAACAAAATGCAAAATCCGTGCGAACAGAGCACGCGATTCTTCATGGTGAAGACCGAGTCTGGCTTCAAAACGATAGCAGAAAACAATGAGGAGAATTCTGTAATCAGCGGCGTTCTGAAATCTCGCTAGTCAATGAACGAATGAAATCGGCCACTGCTTGAGAACCCAGATCGTCTTGATCACGATGGCGGATCGACACGGTTGCTTCTTCTGCTTCTTTTTGACCAATGATCAGCATGTAAGGAACTCGATCGAGACGAGCGTTACGAATTTTTGCACCAATTTTGTCTGAAGTGCGATCCATGGTGACGCGAACTTTTCGATCTGCTAACTGGGCAGAAATGCTTTCCGCATATTCCATGAATTTTTCAGAAATTGGCAATACTCGCACTTGCTCTGGCGCTAACCAAGTGGGGAATTTTCCTTCAAAATGCTCGATCAACAATCCCGTGAATCGCTCTAACGAACCGAATGGCGCGCGATGAATCATCACAGGCGTATGTGGTCGATTGTCTTCGCCCACATAGCTAAGCTTAAAGCGCTCGGGCAAATTGTAATCGACCTGCACAGTGCCAAGTTGCCAATCACGACCGATCACATCTTTGACCACAAAGTCGATTTTTGGACCATAAAACGCGGCTTCACCAAGTTCCTCGGTGTATTCCACGCCAAGGATTTGCACGGCAGCACGCAGGGCATTTTCCGCTTTTTCCCAATTGGCGGGATCACCCACATACTTGTCTGAATCAGGGTCGCGCAAGGAGAGGCGTACACGGTAATCGTGCATGCCGAGAGTGCCTAACACTTTTTTCACCAAGCTCAAGCATCCTTGAACCTCTGCAGCAACTTGATCTGGGGTGCAAAATAAATGCGCGTCATCTTGCGTGAAGCCTCGCACACGAGTCATGCCACCGAGTTCGCCGGATTGCTCCCAACGATACACCGTGCCGAACTCTGCCAATCGCACCGGAAGATCGCGATACGAATGTGGTTCGCTATCAAAAATTTTGATGTGATGCGGGCAATTCATCGGCTTCAGCATATAGCCTTCATATTCCCCACTCTCCAAGCCATTGACCAAAGTCGCGCAGGAGGCATCTTCGTCAGCGAGTTTTTCGATCACGCTGCGTTCAGGAATCGCTGGGTATTGGCTCTCTTGATAATAAGGAAAATGGCCCGATGTCCGATAAAGGTCTAATTTTCCAATGTGCGGTGTGAAGACTTGTGAGTAGCCCTGTTTGTCCAATTCTTCGGTAATAAAATCCTGAAGAGCACGGCGAACCAGCGCACCTTTCGGCTTCCACAAGATCAATCCTTGCCCCACCATTTCATCGATGTGGAACAGTCCCATCTCACGCCCAAGTTTGCGATGATCGCGTTTTTTTGCCTCTTCTAACTTTGTTAGATGATCTTGCAGTTCAGTGGAGTTTTTAAAACAAGTGCCGTAGAGCCGTTGCAACTGCGGACGAGATTTATCACCTTTGTAAAAGGCACTGGCAATGCTCATCAATTTGAATGCTTTGCAATTTCCCGTGCGTCCTACGTGAGGACCGGCGCAGAGGTCCCAGAAGTCGCCGTTTTTATACAATGAAATCTCCTCGTCATCAGGAATATCATTCAGCAAGTCCACTTTGAAAACACTTGGGGTATCACGCTCGGCTACGAAACTGAGACGACCACTTTGTGCCAATGCCATGGCTTCGCTGCGCGATACCACAACCCGCTCAAATGATTCGTTGTCTTTCACGACTTTTTTCATTTCCTCTTCGATGCGCGGAAAATCCTCTGGCGTAATCCGATGAGCCAAATCCATATCATAGTAAAAGCCATTTTCCACAGGTGGGCCGGCAGCAAACTGCACATCAGTCCAGATCCGTGAAATCGCTGTCGCCATCACATGGGCGCACGAATGACGGAGCCGATCGAGATCGGACATTTGATGACGTTCTTCTAAAGTTTTGCGGTCGGACATATACGGGCAGCGATCAAGCCTGATTTATTGGGGATTTTCAACGTCAAAATGCATAATCGTGCGCATTTACATCTTTCTGCTTTTCCTATCGCGAAAGCTTGTCACACTTTCCTCGCGTTGCACTCTCCATTGATCCATCCCACTGCCATCATTTCACCACTTGCCACCATCGCGGATGATGTGGTGATAGGACCATTTTCCGTGATCGATGGTCCAGCAGAAATCAGCGCTGGTGTGACCATCGATGGCCATGTGTTGATTCGCGGTTTGGTGAAGATTGCTGCCCATTGCAAAATTGGTTGGGGATCTGTCATCGGCGCTGATCCGCAAGACTTGCATTTTGACCCTAGGATTCATTCGGGAGTAATAATCGGGGAAAATAACACCATCAGAGAATACGTCACCATTCACCGCGGATCTGCGGAGGGAAAATTTACCGCTATCGGCACCAACAATTTTCTGATGACTGGCGTTCATCTGGCGCACGATGTGCAGATGGGCGATTACAACGTCATCGCCAACAACGTATTGCTTGCCGGGCACATTACCATTGGTGATCGTTGTTTCCTTGGCGGCGGCTCTGGCTACCATCAATTCATTTGCATTGGAGATTACGCCATCGTTCAAGGCAATGCCGCAATCAGTCAAGACGTGCCTCCCTATTGCATGGCGCACTCGCAAAATAAGCTATCTTCTCTCAATGTCATTGGATTGAAACGCGCAGGTTTTTCGCCAGAACAACGTTTGGAAATCAAAAAAGCATTTCGATTATTACTATGCAGCGGTAACCTCACGCAGGCGATTACAGAAGCTGAAAAACATGAATGGTCACCAAGCGCGCTACGCTTGCTTGATGCTGTGCGTCAACCGTCGCGAAAAGGAATCCTTACCCGATCTAACAACCTCAATCACTAACAATTATGTCAGCGCTGCATATTCCCGAAAAAGTAGGTGTAATGATTCTACCAGATTGCGTGTTATTTCCTCATGGCGGACTGCCATTGCGTATTTTTGAAGATCGTTATCGCGTCATGCTTGAGGAAGCCATCGACAGCCATTGCTTTTTTGCCGTAACCCGCAAAATCGCTGACTCAGATGATCCGCGTGAATGCGCTGAAGACGTTGGCACAATCGGCATTGTAAGAGCATCCCATGAACAAAAAGATGGCACCTCCAATCTACTACTTCATGGCGTTATCCGCGTAAAATTTTTGCAATGGTTCGATGAAAAGCCCTATCCCTATGCCGAGATCGAGCCAATCCCATCGATCTTCGAGCCGGCTGCGCAATCCGAAGCAGCAGCGCAAACATTGCGCGGGAGCGTTGAAGACGCCATCCACAATCTACCCGAAGAGGTACAAGAAGCAGTAAAGGAAATGTTGCATCGAACCGATGATCCTTGCATTCTAGCTGACATCGTATCCCAGCAGTTCATTCAAGATGCTGATCTGCGGCAACATTTGTTAGAAATGGAATCCCCTGCTGATCGTATCACTTGGCTATGCCAGGCGATGCAGCAAGATTGATGTTTTAAAGGTTAATATCAAATCGCATACAAAAATGAAGCGGTTCGATCAGAATGCCTAGGAAAAACCCAAAACCTAGTGCTAATTGATCGAACCGCCTGATGTCGCAGTGCGACACGCAAAACATAGCCAAAAAACCGACTTCGTCAACACTTTTTTGATTTTTTTTACATGAAAACTTTTGATACGTCGCAAACCGTTGACCATCAACAATTTAAACAAGATAAAAATCCTAACCCTGCGATCAAAGATCATTTTTCCACAAAAAAGCGGCCCGATGATACGATGCAGGAAAAACCAAAACCCGTCATCATGATCATCGGACCGCCGTTCATGCGCGCTGCAAGCAACTCACACCAACTTAGGACGAATCGTCCAACAAATAATCCAGTTCGTGAACCGAATCAATGTTGACAATGATACTGGCACTTGCCGTGAGTTATTTCAAAAAATCAACGTTTTTTGCAAACCAATTCCTCAAGGCTTTGTTTTTACCACTAAACGGAAATAGCGATTTGGTTTGCCGATTTTTGATTCGCTGTATGTGCGCATTTGCTTGCCAGAGATCATTGATGTTGCTGGTGCATCAACTTTAAACCATTGCTGGAGATTTGAGGATGCCTCTACGAAGTAATCAAGATCACTAATAAGTGGATCGACCGCAAAGGAAACACTCGTCTGTCCGGCTGAGAAACTCAGAACTGGCGCGTTGACCACGGACGCTTGCATCGGATCGAGACCCAAGGCGTATTCTAATAAATTACTAATGCCATCACCATCAGGATCGCCAGTAGTTCCAGTGACACCCTGGCTGCTAGCCCAATTAGTAAAACGATTGCCTGGCGCCATCCTTCCTGGTGAAGCAGTAGCAGCAAACCAATTGATGAAATCGTTGCCATAATCATTTTCTGAAAGTTTTGTAAGTGATGGACCAGTGCCGTCTGGCGAAGTGGGCCAAGGAAATACGTCATCGAAATTTACACGATCTTGCCGGACATACTGAAGCACATTCAATCCATCAACTGGTCCCGGTTTGTCGATTTGTAATGTTTCTCCGCCGTTATCAAGACCGCCTGTAATCCACTCGAACACTTTAGTTCCTACAGGTAATAGGCTGCCAAAAGACGTAGTGAAACGGCTGATATTTTTCGTGAGAATCACGCGCTCTCCCGCTTGCATCGTTAATGGCACGGCAGAAGGAAATTCAAAACTAATTCCATCGCTCAATCGCCATGCTTTACCTTTCACCGAGTCATAGAGAGTGACTGGAGCAGAGCTCACATTTAATAACTCGATGTATTCCGCATCGCCATTGCCCGCCGGATTATACATGATTTCAGAAATGACAATCGGCCCCACTCGCGGACCGCTATTCATCGCAACTGGTGTGGGTGTATTCATGGCAACAAAGTTATAAGAACCAGAGCTAGGTTTATAATAAACGCCCAACGTTTCCCCTTCAGAACTTGGACCAAAGTCCTCCTTAGTTTGATAATCAGTGATTTCATCATTCACCGCCGAGCTCAGATAAACGGTCTCACCCACATCACTTAACGCAAACGGAACGATTTTGTTCGTATCAATACTCGACGAGCCAAAGTTTGCATTCTCATAAAATACTAAATAGCCACCAGCAGGAATGATGGAGCCCACAGGAATTCGATATTTACTTAGATTTGTTCCATCATCACTTAGAAACCATCCACCGATATTCATGTCGGCGTTTGTTCGATTGTGCAATTCAATCCAATCATTCGCAGTTCCTGAATTGGCAAGAATTTCGTTGATCACAACCGTCTCACCAATCGTATAGGGATAATTTCCTAGTGCGTAAACATACTGCGCACCGCGATCAACAATAGAAGAGTCAGCATCGAGCACATGAACTGGATCGCCTGAATTGATGGCTGGCGAAGTGGACTTCAAGGAAAAATTCAAAATGATAGGATCCACAAATTGCGGGTCCGCGACAATGTTGTTGGTACCAGCAATCGGCAATGTATCGCTCAGACTATAAGACGCTGTAGCGGTGGAAAACGAATCGACGGTCACAGGTGGTGTGCTAGATTTGGAAATAATGGTATTGGTAATGATGGCTTCTCCGCCGCCATCGCCAAAGTTTTTCTCATACACGGCAACACCCGTATCGCAATCGGCGAACGTGTTTTGATCGATGGTTGCGACCGATCCAGTGTCCTTGATACCGACGCCTAACGCACAACCCACAACAAGATTTTTGCGAAGCGTAACAGTAGATGCCTGTCCTACGGAAAATCCTTTGTCGGAATTGAAGTAGATCAGGTTTCCTTGAACTAACAAATTCGTGCAGCCTTCACCAACGTCGATGCCATCACTGTTCGACCCCTGGAATCGATAGATTTTGCAATCTTCGATCAAACCATTGGCGACCCCGTCGTAGTCGATCGCATCGGTATCGGGCGCATTGTTGCCGAGGAAGGTGCAGCGCTGTGTCACAGCCTGACCTTGTTTGACGTTGATGCAGTCGCCAGTGTGCGGATTGTAAAGCACACTATCACGCAGTGTCGTTGAGCCACCACGCGTGAACACAGGTCCTTCATTCTCGGTGATGTCCATGAAATCGAGAGTCAAGTTGGCATTCAAGCCTGAGATCGCCGATGGATATTTTGTAGCATCAGCGCCACGGGTGGCACCGGAGATTTTCGCATGTGCCAATGCCGAGGGCGCACTGGGATTTTCAAAACTGATGCCACCCCACAGAGCGCCATTGCGCCCGATGATTTGCACCTTTTGCGAAGCGGTGCCGTTAACTTGCAAAGAGCCCATCACGCGAATATTACGTTCAGTATTCATGCGAATGACCACGCCAGCAGGAACGGTCAAAGTGACACCAGATGGCACAATCAAATCTTCGGTAATGACGTAAGGTGAGCTGCCGAGGCTGAGTGTTGTGTCACTGGGCAGTGTGCCTGAGAGCAGAGTTTCGTTCGAGGGAACAAATATCGCCTCCACTGTGGAAGCCCCCGTGATTGTGATTGAGGTGCTCTCACCACCCGTGACACCAGTCCATCCACTGAACGCATAACCAGGAGCAGGAATTGCTTTGAGGGTAAAAGGAGCATTCGGAAACATCTTAAAGGTCGATGCCGCAACGGGCACGCCTTGCACTTGCACCGTGCCGCTGCCAGTCATTTGTAAGGTAAAATTTACGGCCGTGCTCATGCCTAGTTGTGTGGCGATCTCACTGTGCGCGTTACCGACACGGGTGGTGGCGTAAGTTTTCGAGCCTGCGATACCTGCGGTCCGTGTTGCGGTCGTCATTCCACCGGGAGCCCAGCGCGTTTCATGTCGAGACACTTCTGTCGCAGAAATTTCGGCATCCACTTGTGTCCAGAGCGCTTGCATGCGAGCTTCGGCGAATGTTGATGCCATGTGCGCGGCGTAGCGCTGCGCCATACGACGCTTGAATGTCGTGTTTACCTTCAGACGCACAAGCACATCTTCATTAGCCAACATATCAGCAAGAATGCCGGTCGTAGTACCCGTGGAAAGAGTACGGTCCATGTCAGTTAGGAACCATTTCCAACGCGCGCCAGCTTTTTTCTGCTTCCAAAATTCCCGGTTGTGGAACCAACTGGTATTGTTGCCATAGGATTCCGAAATCACAAAATCCATGAAACTCTCGACGTCGATTTTCGATTCGACAAAATCCCAATTCGCTTGAAGCGTGAGATCAGCAGTGTTGATGAAATTCATGAACTCCAGCCAATCATCCGAATCCCCTTTGTCCACGCCTAGAGTCACGTCGCCACTGGTAATGTGACCGTAAAGCAAGTGATCAATGTCGTCAGAGTTAATATGATATTTTTGCGCAAACCACATATCGTCCCAGCGCTCGCGCAGATCGTGGAGGCCGTAATAATTGCCATTGATAAAGACTACTACAGGTCGAAAATCAGCAGTATCAACGTTCAAATACCCTTTGGCAATACGCGACCATATAGCATCGCGCAACATTTCATTCGCCCAGCGGTCACCGCCGTCACGCAGAGTCATACCTGTATGCAGCGCGTTCTTCGAGCCTGGAAATATATCGTATTTGACTTCTTCAGAGCCATACTTGCCGCGCACAGCCAGATTCAGAGCCTTTTGCGGGTGAACCCAATTATTTTCTCCGCCGATACGAATGCCTACGTTGGCATTAAATTTCCCTACTCCGCCCGGTGCAAAAAACTCGATATGTCCTGGTGCATCTTTACCTTTGTAAACATCGCTTAAACCAAAAGCCGTTGAAGTCGGTTCATGAGTATTCGTATAGATGCCAATAGTATTGCCAAATAACGTATTTGGATCCGCCACAACGGAAACATAAGGAAGAGAGCCCTGTGTTTCATTAAGAAAATAGGTGCGCGTGATGATCTGACCTGGTGGTTTACCAGATTCAAAGCAAGCCGCACGGAGGATAGTAGTCGCAGTAATCGATAAGGGGGCTGAATACAAAAGAGAATTACTTTTTGGATTACTCCCATCAAGCGTATAGCGAATTTGCCCGCTAGGAGCTGTGAGTGTGCACGTTTGATTCGTGGCATAGATTCCACCAGCTAATGAAGCGATGACATCATTTCCCGAAATACGAACATCACTCACTGTTGCGGTTGTATTTTCACTGCCAGGAGTGGATTCTGCAAAGTGTTTCCACAGACTTGGAGTCACGGCATCACGACCATACGAAACATCTGAAATTTGCTGCGTATAACTAATTGTATCAATCGCAGTGGCCGACGTGTGAGAAGACGCGATAAGAGACATATCAAAGCTTAGATCAGAGCTCGTAGCAGCAGCTTGATGAACTTCCACCGCTAAGACATTATCACCCGCAATCAATAATGAAGCTGGGACGTTGTAACTGAAAAATGTCGATTCGTCAGAGCCTCCAACAGCTACAGTCGCTAGAGTTTTATAGTTAATCGAACCAATAGGCATATTTCGACGAACAATTTCTGCCCCGTTCAAATAAATCACGGCACCATCATCGACCAAGAGATTAAGCGTTAACCCATGATAAACTGCAGGATTTGCCACATTGAAACTATGGCGAAAATAGGTCGTGATATAACGATTCGGGGAAGCAGGTGAAAACACGGTCGTCTGCGGATTGTCACCGAAACCTAACTCGGATTTCCCAGCTGCCCACAGGGAATCATCGAAAACACGCGCTCGCCATTGTGTGCTTTGATCGCTGCCATTATCGAGGTATTTCCACGTCGCAGCAATGTTTGGTAATTGGAGAGGCACTGCCGAATTCACTAATGTCGTGGTGCTGAGTCCAGTTGCCTGAGTAAGAGTTAGCGTTTCACCTTCAGAAGCCAAATTGAAATTGGTATGATAGCGTTCCGTGGTGAAATTTCTCCATGGCCAATACCCTCGTGGAAAACTCTGCAAGGGAACAGCATCATGCCCGTCGGCCATCACGAGTAGATATGCTCCTGGTGCGATGGATGCCGTTGCAGGAAATGGCCATTTATAGGGATTTGTCGGATCATCACTAAGAAAATATCCGTTTAAATTAGCGATTGCTCCGCCGTTATTTTTCAATTCAATCCAATCGGGGTAATCTTCAAAATCTACCACATCAGGAAAAGCACGAGTATTTGAAGCCATGAGCTCATGGATCATTACCTGCGCCTGAGCTCTATGAAGAATCAAGACAGCGAGAAATAATCGAAAATTAATCATCATAATTATTCAGCACAACAATAGGTTTTTTGTACTAGGTGATAGTAATGCGATAGTGGGAAGAAGCAAGTATTTACTCGATTATGACAATTCATTCATATTGGCTCGTAAGCCATGAATACTTTCACTGCTGACGCATGAAACTTTCCTCCCACGGCGGATCAGATTTTTCACTTGTTTCGACTTCTAAGACAGCTTGGCGTGCGCCATTTTCCATGGGAAATCGTATGACTCCCGTGAGTTTCATCCAAGAATTTTCTTCGACATTTGGTGGTGTCTTACCAAATTCTGCAATGATCGGCACTGCGCGAGCATCAGCGGCGCAGCATGTGATGAAAAGTCGATACAATCGCTTACGCGTGCCGTTAGCGTTGTTGTCTCTTTCCGCCACCATGCGCCCGTCCGTGACTACTTTCATGCCATCAATCAACTTCAATAGTTCTGGATCACCAATCGCGAAATAAAGCTCCATCAAATTAAACTCATATTCACCAGTTGTCGATTTACGATGGGTTTTTTCAATTTCCTCGATCGTCAATGGAGGCAATGCCGAAGCGAGAAAAACATTCTTGCTAGAAGGCGCATCATAAAGAGCCTTCCGCGAGAGTGCCAGCGCCGAAAATCCATCCTTGGTGCTGAATAAAGCAAACAATAGTGGAGCTAACATCAAGACCGCAGAAGTAAGCGGGTGCATTTCATTAGACTCATGATCATGCGGATCGCCCTCGCTATGGTCGTGACCGCAATCGACTTCCTCAGACGATGTAAGCAACACAAACAATCCTATCACACCAAGGCCAAGACCGCCGATCAAACAGAAATTTCTGAAATCAGGAGCCAAGTACCGAACCAAGCGCCCGCTCTGATAAAAGTACAACATGACCGCCGCCCACGTAAGGCAAATCAATGGATAGACAATGCGTGGAAGTGGAATTCTCATGGCGTGTGCGCAGAATTAAGGAACCATTGAAAATAGATGGCAGATACTCCGATCAAAAGAAAGACAGCAATTGCTAGGTAAGCAATGAATTTTTTATTCATCACGGATTGATAGAGAAAAATCAACTTTAAATCAAACATCGGGCCAAACACCAAAAACGCCAATTTTGCGCCATAGGTGAATTTATCCAAAGTTGCCGCAATGAATGCATCGGAAGTGCTACACAAACTCAGGATGAAAGCCAATCCCATCAATGCAGCAGGTGCAATGATGTGCTGATTTGCCAGTTGATCCAACCATGCAGCACCAGGCGCAATGCCTGTATTGAACAAGGCTGTGATCGAAACGCCGATAGAAAAATACACACCTACGTCGATAAAATCTTTTAGTGATGAGCGCAGCGCTGCCACCAATCGGTTGTCTGCAACTGGTGCTTTATGATCATGATGATGAGAGTGCTCATGATGATGGTGGTCATGCCCATGTGAGTGACCACAACAGGAATGATCATGATGATCATCACACGCCACTACGGCAACTGGCGCTGGTTTTTCATTAGCTAGTTCATCTAACAATCTTTTACGCAACACCCAAACCATGGGCAAGCGCGCCACCACAAGGCCAACAAGCACTGCAACAGCGAATCCTAAACCGAGACGTGATGCTGTCATCACCATACTTCCCGAATACGCATGCCCATCAACTAATACGCTGGTATTGGTAAATGCTTTCCACGTGCTGAATGCAGTAATCGGATTCACAATCGGCGCCGCCAGCATGTAGGTAAGCGCACAAGAAATCGGCAATCCCTTACGCACTAAGCGACGGATCACTGGCACAACAGCGCATTCGCAAACCGGAAATACAGCACCTAGTAAAGCAGCCATGACGACTGCTAGATTTTTGTTTTTTGGCAAAAATCGATCCATCATTCCCGGAGGCATGTAGATATCAATAAACCCACTAATCAAAGTGCCTAACAAAATAAACGGAGCGCCTTCAAAAAGAATGCTCAAAAATGCAAATGCAAAATCTTGTCGGGCCTCACCACTCATCCGCGCACAGCTTAGTCAGAGAAAGCGGAAAACCAAACGAAAAATGAGTAAAAACTCAAATCGTCGCCACGCAGTAATCCACACGCGATGGCCCGCCACGACCACCGTGAATTTCTCGTCGATCAATTTTCGTACCTAGCAAATTTTCCATCACGCGTAACTCCATCAAAATCGCTGCTGGATATTCTTCAAAAAGTGCCCATAACGGGTGGTGAAATTCTTCGATGCGAAAACCATTTTTCACATCATAAGAACATCGGGCAAAACATCCCTCTTTCTCACGTAAGCTTGAGAGAATCGTAGCTTTTTCTACCAATGATTTTGCCCGCTGCAGACGCCCTAACCATTTCTCTTGAAGCTCGGCAAAGTATTGAAATAATAATTTCTCCGGCGCAGTGGCACCATAGAGTTTTTTCATGTTATCTAACAAACTAAGCGTCAATACCACCCCAGCTTGCGGAAACAATGCCAGTGCTTTGGGGGAAAGTTTGTAGAGAATTTCTGGACGCCCCACTTCTACACGCGGCACCCGATGACGTTCCAAATAGCCAAGTTTCAACAATGATTCGCACTGCTGCTTCACTCCCATGTAGCTCATCTCCATGGTCGTCGCCAAGGCTGGAATCGGCAAGCCGCCGTGAATTTTCAATTCTTCCACGATGGTCACCCACTGTGGTCGAACGAGTTCACGAAATCCATAGAGAAACATCGACGTAATAATGAAGCAAATTGATCGACTCGGCAATCAAGAATCTCAATAAAACTCAGCCAAACGATGTTGCCAAGCAACTTTGAGTGACCCTAGCTCCTCGCGAATCACTTCTTTTTGCTCACGTTTTACGACCAATTGACGATGATTGTCCACAGATTTGCCAATCACAGCAAAGGAAAATCCAGAAAATAGGGAACTGATTGCCGCGATATTTTCTGGCGCTACTTCGATCAACAAACGTCCCGTCGATTCACTAAAAAGAGCAACCGCATCGGGCATTTCGACGCTCACACCTGGCAATTGAGCGAGGTCGATTTCGATGCCGCCTTTGCCAGAAAACCCCATTTCAGCGACAGCAACAGCGAGGCCTCCTTCAGAAATATCGTGGCCAGATAAGACCAATCCCGCACAACGTGCTTGGTGATATTTCCGATAGAGCAAAAGATTCGCTGCGCAATCAGTCTGCGGCACCGCAGCACCGCTGAGACCCACGTGGCGCGCATACACCGAGCCACCCATTTCATCATTGGTAGCGCCTAATAAGCACAGCACCGAGTCCGCGCGGCGCAATGATGAGCCAGTGACATGGCGCTGATCTTCTACAATGCCAACGCCGCTGCATAAGAATGTAACGGGAATATTGATCGGGCCATCTTCGGTTTCAAAGTAATTATAAAAGCTATCTTTACCCGAGATAAATGGTGCTTCAAATTGTTCCGCCGCAGCAGCAATACCTTTCACGCATTCGACCAAACGTCCCAATTCCTTAGGATCATTCGGATTGCCCATGCAGAAATTATCTAACAAACCAATCTGATCGGGATCAGCGCCCACGAGCACCAACGAACGCATGGTTTCATCCATACTCGCTTGGCCCATGGCGAAAGGATCAGATTTGCCCCATTCAGGAAGAACCGATAACCCCAATGCCATCGCTTTCGTTGAGCCATCAATCGCAATCACCGAACCGTCTTGTGGAGCATCGCCCAAAGCGCCAGCCAGCGGCTCTAACAAAGTATTACCCTGCACTTTATGGTCATACTCGCGGATGATGGGTTCGCGTGAGCAGATCGCAAAATCTGCAAGTAGGGCTAAAAGCTTGCCGGCAGGATCAACCTCGGCAGTCACGAGGCCCTTGCCACTCGGAATTCCTGCGAAGCTCGACTTTAATTGACGAGTCGGCGCGTCATGCAATTTGGAATTATCGAGTTCGCAGACCAATTCACCAAGGTGCCAAATTTTCAAAATTCCCGTGTCATCAGAATGACCGAGAATGGTGAGTTCGGTTTGGAACGTGTCGGCCAATGTCTGCAGCTCAGGAAGTGAAGATTCCTCGACTGCTAGCACCATGCGCTCCTGACTTTCTGAAAGAAAAATTTGCCACGAAATCAGTCCAGGCTCTTTCAATGGCGCTTGATCGAGAAATAACTCACCACCAGTTTCACTGAGCATTTCTCCCGCCGCAGAACTAAAGCCCCCTGCCCCGCAATCAGTAATAAAAACAATCAAATTACGATCTCGCGCTGCCATGATAAAGTCGGCGGCTTTTTTCTCTTCGATCGGATTGCCAATTTGCACCGCGCTTTGATCTTCCGCATGACTATCTCCCGTAAGCGAAGCGGAGGAAAAAGTAGCTCCTTTAAGACCATCTCGCCCGGTGCGACCACCGACGACAATGATTTTTAGCCCTGGCCGCATGGCTTTATCGATGTATTGCTGATCGATCACCCCTGCTGTGCCGGCATAAACAAGAGGATTGTAAATATACGTTGGGTCAAATTGAATCGCCCCGCTCACAGTAGGAATGCCCATGCGATTGCCATAATCACGCACACCGCGGACCACGCCACGCATCACACCTAACGGATGAATCACATCTTTTCCTTTAATCGAAGAAGGAGCAGTATCAGGCGCTCCAAAACAAAAAACATCGAGGTTGGCAATCGGTTTAGCACCTTTTCCTGCTCCAAGAATATCACGTACCACGCCACCGATGCCGGTATTGGCACCCGCATAAGGCTCGATGGCACTCGGATGATTGTGCGTTTCCACTTTGAGACAGACTGCTTTATTTTCGTCTAACTTGATGAACCCCGCGTTGTCATGGAAGCAGCTCAGCACGAAGCCTGGCTTTTTTTCCATAATCCGCTCGCTGGGCTGTTTGATGAAAGTTTTAAAAAGCGAATGAATGGTCTCTGTTCCGGCAGGTGTTTCATGCTCGATGGTGGCTGCGAAAATCCGATGCTTGCAGTGCTCACTCCATGTTTGGGCGATGACTTCCATCTCCACATCTGTCGGTTCACGATCCCACTCTTGATAAATTCCTTGCACCACTGACATATCCTCGCGCGAGAGCGAGAGTTTCATGGAATCACTCAATGCCTTGAGGTCATCACCGGATAAATCACGAATCGGAATATGTCTGTAGCTTTTCATGCAATCTAAAGTCGAAAAAATCAACCATCATCCATGAAAACAACATTCCATGACACGACGGCGCGCGACTTCACCATATTTCGCCAGAATGTGACAGCGTTTTTCGCGGAAAAATAGCTCAACAGAAAAAATCACACCGCTAGCTCGACAAGTGGCCGGAATAACTGCTCTGGCATCTGGGCAACAGAATCGATAATCCAATCTGGGCGATAGGCATATTTGTGCAAATGTTCCATAGTCGTATGCCCGCTAAGAACTAAAACTGTTTGATAACCCATACCTACACCACCTAATACATCTGTCTCCATGGTATCACCTACCATGATCGTCTCATGAGAGCGCACACCCAACTCGCGTTGCGCCATGCGCATCATCACTCCACTCGGTTTGCCCACAGAAAATGCTTCGCGCCCCGTTGCTTTCTCAATCATCGCTACGATGGCACCACACCCAGGGCGAATTCCAGCATCGGTCGGACAGGTAGCATCAGGATTGGTGGCGATGAGACGAGCACCGCGCTCCACGAGACGCACCCCGCGTTCGATCATTTCAAAGGTCAACGTCCTACCTTCGCCAACTACTACGTAATCGGCATCGTCATCCACCACAGTGTATCCATTCAAGTGCAGTGCCGCAGCGAGCCCATTTTCCCCGATGACATAGGCCGTGCCGCGAGGTTTTTGTGAGGCGAGGAACCGCGCAGTCGCCATCGCACAAGTGAAAACCTCATCCTCCGTGGCGTGCAATCCTAGCCGACGCAATTTTAGAGCGACATCCCGACGAGTGCGCTGCGAGTTATTGGTGAGAAAACGAAACGGTATTTCTTGCTGTCGTAATCGTGAGATAAATTCATCCGCTCCGGGAATCAATTCATTCCCTCGATAAATCACGCCATCCATGTCCAAAAGAAAACCAACAGTCTGCATACAACCCTTCATAGCGCATTTCATGCCAACGATGATGATTAGCATTCATCATGAATGAAGTATCTCACCAATCAGCAGCGCATATCTCTTCGTTTCAGTGAGAGAGACAATGATATCTACATAGGAAAAAATCAAATAAAAGAACCCCAATAAATATTACTATTGAGGTTTTTTAGATGAAGATTACTCTAGCGGATGATCTTTGAGAAGTTCCTCTGGCTTCCAGAAGATCGTGCGATCTTTGGTTGCGGCGCGGACTTTTTTCACTGTTTCGGGAATTACGGGTGCGGCTTTGTTGCCCCAAGAGTTTCTTACGTATGTCAGAACAGCTGCCATTTCATTGTCATTCAAGAGTGACTCGAATGCCGTCATCGGCGGCACGCCTTTTTCGGGGTCGTAGACCTTGCCTTTTACCTCGATTTTTCCAGTAAGACCATGCAGTGCGATCTTAATGAGGCGATCTTCACTGCCTGTAACCCAGGGGCTGCCGACGAGCGGTGGCCAAGCTGGGTCGAGACCCATACCGTTGGGTTGATGGCAGGTTGCGCAATGAGCTTCGCGGTGGAAAACTTCGCCGCCGAGGCTGTAGGCTTTGGCTGCGTCACCAGTAAGATGCGCTGGCACGTCGATTTTGATTTTCGCTACTGGCGCTTCGTTGATTTGTGTTGGCATTTTGCCTTGTGTTGGATCGGCGGGACCCCAGAAATGCTTGACGGTCGCCGCTGCGATGCGAGCGTGTGGCTCAGGCGACTCTAACAGAGCGGCGAGCAAAGCTTGGTCGCGTATGTCGTGACGCTGGAACCACCATAATGCTTCGAGCAGTGGATGGGCGTCCTCAGCTTTTTTCGGGTCGAATTGTTTCATCCAAGCGCGCAGCAAGGGCTCGACTTCTTTCGTATTGCGCTCATCTAGCTCTGTACGAGCGCGTTCACGAATGCCATCGATGGGGTGCTTGAGCACATCGAGCAATGCGGTGATCGGTTGGCCATCAATGGCTACGGCTTTCTGAAGTGGGCGGTCTTTGCAAACCATACGGAAGATGCGGCCATGCAATTTATCGCGTTTGGGGTCGCGGATGTTATGCTGCATGTGTCCGATGATGACGTTCTGCCAGTCGCAAATATAAAGCGCACCGTCTCCACCAAACACGGCGTCGGTCGGGCGGAAATTTTTGTCGTCACTGCGGAGGAAATCGGATGTCGGCTCACCCCATATTTCCCCTTGTTTGTATTCTTGTTTGCCAGCGGTATAGCCGTCGCGCTTTAGCTCGTAGCGCTTCAGACCGAGGTAGCCAATGGTATTGCAGATGAGGAAATTCTGTTGCATTTCATCGGGGAAGTTGGTGCTGGAAATGATTTCGTTAGCCGGCACGGGGCGCACTTCTTTTTTCAGCAAGGGGAACATTTTGAAGCCGTTTCCATTGGGACGCACTTGGAAGGCATTGCCGCTGGTACCATCGGTCGCGAAAAGATAACCCCAGCGATCAAAGCTAGTGCCATGAGAGTTCGGACTGTTTCCAGCAATGAATGAGATGGTGAAGCGGATTGGATCGAAGCGATACATGCCTGCGGCAGTGGAAGCCAACGACGGGCCCCATGGATGCTCGTAGTTGTGCTGAAGGAAAATGCCGCTTTGCCAATAAAGGCCGCCATCGGGACCGATGATGAAATTGTTGGCGGAGTGGTGCGTGTCTGCTGATCCGATGGCTTGGAGAAGCACGATGCGGACATCGGCCTTATCGTCGCCGTCGGTGTCTTTGAGGAAAACGATGTCGGGTTGCGAGGCCACGATCACGCCACCGCCCCAGAAAGCGAAGCCGAGCGGATTGTGCACTTTAGCGAACTCGATCACCTTGTCAGCAACGCCGTCACGATTTTCATCGGGCATGATGAGTAAGCTGTCGGTCATTTCTTTGAGCGGTTCCCACTTTGGATAGGTGCTCCAGCAAGCAGCCCACAGGCGGCCTTTGGTATCGACTTGCATCTGCACTGGATTGGCGAGTGCGGGAAACATTTTCTCGTCGGCAAAAAGATTGACGGCAAAGCCTTCCGGCACGTGAATTTTGGCAAGACTGTCCTTGCCGCTCAAATAATCAGAGCTTCCTTCTTTCTCGGCACTGGAGCTTTTGCTGCCGCCGCCGACATTGGAGATGACCTCGACGGGTTTAGGAACGTTCGAATCGTCGACTTTAAAGGTTCGTCCTTGCGCTACGGCATGAATTTTTTTGTCGCGATTGGCGGTAATCACATCGAGCATGGTAAGTTCGTGCATCAGAGCATCACGATTCGATTGGCCTTTGACGAAACGGAGATCCGCACGACTGCCCCAGATATCATTCTCATCCGTAGCACGGAAACGGTTGTGCCAGTGCCAGTCCTTATCAAGCACAGCCTGACGCAGCGGCTCCATAGCAGATACAGCGATAACCTTTTTGCCGGTCACGGCAGAGGCGATGACCTCTCCCATTTGGCGGTTACCATCAGGAAGCAGATGCACACCATTCAAGCTAAGCGGTGTTTTCGCTTTCGCGTAAAGCTCCTGTGAAGGCGTAAACAGATCCACAAAAGCGACACCCTTTTCGCTAGCGACCTGTTTCATGGCCGCAGTGTAAAGAGCTAGGTTCACGTTGTTCGCAATACCATCGGGAAGAAGAGGGCTGCGAAGATTTTCATGAGCAATCGGTGAGAAAAGAACGACGCGTGGCGACGAGGCTCCATTGAACTTTGCAGCGCGGTATCTGTCCACCATGGCGGCTAGATCCGTCTTAAACTGTGCCACTTTCGCTTCGCCACCAAACGACTCGTTGTAGCCAAAGAAAGCAAAAACGACATCTGCCTTGCATTGTTCGAGATAGGTGTCAGGCGCTGGCACGCCCTTGCTGCGTGGGTGAGACGTCACCGTATCACCAGAGACCGCGAGGTTACGGATTGTGATATTTTTGCCCGCCATCTGACTCTGAATGAGCGTCTCCACCCATCCATCGTGCTGCATGCGATCGGCAAGGGCATTGCCGATGATGCCAACTACGTCGTCCTGTTGTAGAGGCAGCTGTGCTGATGCGGTCATAGGGGAAGCGAAGACAAAGCCCAGCGCAAGACTTAGTCGCGGGAAATTCAGTAGGCAAAAGCGAGAATATCGATGCATAGATGTCATAAAACGTAAGAAACAGCCCAAGTGTTTCAACTATTTTCATCTCTCGTATGAATTGACACGTGATCCTCACTCCCACGCACCCAATTCAATCAACTGTCTGGTCGCAGTGCCCGCCCAATCTCGATTGGCAGCGGGTGACGCTGGCGAGGGGTGGAGAATTTTGCCAATCTGACCCGAGGAATCGCCAGCCGCAGCGCGTAATCTTTGCTCAGCATAGGCACCCACCCCGATAAGAAATTTTGGTTGTAAAATTTCGATCACTTCATGGAGATGACGTTGACAGGCCGTTTCTACTGGTTGCATTTCTCTCGCGGAAATTTTATCCGGTGTGATATTGGCGCCACTTTCCGACATCCACACCAGCGGACAATAGTTCGCGACAAAATGATCGTGAAAAAAATCGTTAGGGTCAGAGTAGCGGGAGGCAAAAAGCCCCCACAATCGACGACCACTCACCTCAGACCGTGTGCAGGAAAAGCCCTCGATCGGGCGTTTCGGGTGAACAATGCGCGGCGACAACACAGGACTAGTAATACCCATCCAATCACGCACGGCGGCGATTTCACCAAAGGGCACGCCCGTTTGCGTCATGCCATAAGGACCGGGATTCATGCCCAGAAAAAGAACTTTTTTTTGCCCTTGGCCAAATTGCCGCAGATAAGCGCAGTGACTTTCCCAAGCGTAATCTAGCGGTTGATAGACGTGAGCCACCGGGAACGAGAAGGACAATCCTTCAAGGCTTTCACGGAGAGCCTTGGCCGATTTGACTAACAGATCGTTCATTTCCAGGCTCCCACTTTGCGTTTTTTTGCCTCTGTCTCCATCGTGCGCAGCAAAGATTTATGCGCATCCGCAAGGGTTCCATCTGGTAGATCCGCAGGTTGGGTGATGATGCGCACATAACCTTTGCTGACTAAAATTTCATCAAGCCAACGCTCTTTGCCCTCATAAGTTAGCTTCACATGACAGTAATAACGTCCACTTTCATACACATCTTCATTTTTCGTAGAGAGAGTAAATGCGTTTTTTTTCAACAATCCTAGAGTGAATTCCTTCGCCTCTTTACCCAATGCGGTGGCCGCTTCGGGCGTAATATTGCCAAAATATCGAGCTTGCTGGGATATCCGTTCCGCATTCGTATTGCCATCGCTATAACGTTTGAATGTGCTCTCGGGTGTATCGACAAAATACAAACGAAATTCCTGCACTTTACCATCGGACATACTGACACGAAAGCTATCACCATCGTTGTTGTGATGCTCGACTAATCGACAATTTTGGTAAATCGACCAGCTATTTTTCTGTTGCGTAGAAGGCGGTGATTTTTTGGGGGATTCAGCCGTTACTTTACTAGGGCTTTCCTGCTCAATTTTAGGAGATACGGCACGAGTATTGCTAGTAGCGGGTTGCTCCTTGGTGCAGAATTTCAACACCGCTATCACCAGCAACACAACAATGCTCAAGGCCGAGGAAGCAGCAGTTTTTTTTGTGGCCATGAATTACAGTCCTTTGCAACCGTGATAATCAGCATATGTCCCGATTGGGGTTGATTGCTTGCGGAATTCGCGATTTAGTTTGCGATATCGATTGATGAATGTTCGCGGGTCCGCCCAGTTATCCATCGTTCCAGCAACAGATTCGCGCTGCATGCCGATGGTGAGATTATGGCGAATTTCAAAATGCAAATGAACCGGATACATGCCGCTGTTTGATCCCATTTTACCGATCTGTTGCCCACGTTTCACCACTTGTCCCACCTTGACCATGCGTTCTAACAAATGACCATAAAGCGAATCGCAAAAACGCACCTGGCCCGTTTGCGGGTCACGATAGGCATGGCGGATGATCACCATATTCCCCCACCCTAGTTGCACGTTGTAAGAAAACATCACAATTCCATCAGCCGTGGCCCAGATCGGATCACCGAGGTCAGTATCGCCACCACCGAGGCCGTTCCAGTCTTCGCCGAAATGAATCGGGGAACGCAAACGCAAACCGCGAGCCACGTAATAACCCTTTCCATCAGGCTTACCGACTGGGTAGTCAAAACCATCAGCCAAAGACAATGCAACAGTTCGTTGCTGTGCGTGAGTACTGGGTAAGCTCAAAAAAATTGCCACCAGCGCAAACAAAGCGCAGAACCATCGAGAATATGGGGGATTAAAATTCACAAGGCAAATTATTCGACTTTCAGCGTGGCAGTGCAAGGAAAATCATCGAGGCAACAGGTGGTGTCGATTTCTCATCCTGACTGGCATCTCGATCATGGATCACCCCCTGCCAGACAAGCACTGCCGTAATGATCGCAACGATAATGCGATACCAACCAAATACCGCCATCCCGTTTTTTTGCAAATAACTGACCAACCATTTTACCGCAATCGCTGCCGAAACCGTCGCTGCAATAAATCCTACAGCAATATTGGCAGCACCAAAGGTTTGCAGCATCATCGCACCATGATCTAGAGTATCCTTGGCGGTTGCAGCACCCAAAGTCATCACTCCTAGCAAAAAGGAAAATTCAACAGCATCTTTGGTTCGTAGTCCGACCAATAATCCCGCCGCGATCGTCATCAAACTTCGACTTGTCCCGGGCCACATCGCCACACATTGCAGCAAGCCAATAATCAACGCCATACGCCACGTCATATCGAGCAGTGTTTTTGAGTTCTCAGTTTTTCCAGACTGACGATTGCACTTGGTTAATATCAAAATAATTACCCCACCGACAAACCACGCGATGATGATGGGATTGAGGCCGAACAAAAATCCTTTGATCCATTTTTCTAAGGTCAATGCAGCAATCGCCGCGGGCATAAAGGCCACCACCAAATGGATGAACATCTTCAATCCTTCTGGATTTTTCCCTAACAATCCGAGAAACATTTGCTTCACGTGTTTGAAATAAAGCCCCAGTACCGCAGCAATCGCACCGCCTTGGATGCAGATCGCAAAAGCATCTGCGGCCTCTTTATCGGTCGATAGGCCAATCCCCATGAGACGCTCAGTCACGATCAAGTGCCCAGTCGAGCTGACAGGCAAATATTCAGTAATCCCTTCGACCAAACCTAAAATAAGTGATTGCCAGATTTCCATGCCCGGCAAAGCTGACAAATGTTTCACCAAACAGCAAGGATTTCCTCTTGCGCATTCAGGATATCAAGTACAAGTTCCCCCCGAAGTATGAAGCGTCAATATCTGAAATTAGTGCGTCGCTTTTATCGACAATTGCGACATCCGCGGGTGAGGAAAAATCGATTTTTTTCCCAGTTCACTCAGCGCATTACCAATCGTCGATTATGGAAACCATGCCGCGCTACGGTTTCTCACGGTCTGGCCATTGGTTTGTTTTTTTCGATGATGTTACCGATGCCACTTCAAGGATTTGTTGCAGCATTTTTTGCAATTCGTTCGCGCGTGAATGTTCCCTTCGCGATGCTTGCTGTGTGGATATCCAATCCGTTCACCAACGTGCCGCTCGCTCTGGCGCAGGAAAAACTTGGCGGATTTCTGCGCACAGTCGTGCACATACCAGTGCCACCTTTCCTAGATGTCAGCACCAAATTCCCCTATACCGACATTGACTGTAATGCGGCAAACTTTGTCTTAGGCATGCTCATGAGTGGGGTATTTTGCTCAATGCTGGCCTATCCACTCGTTCATTTCATTTCCTTTTTGCTGCCTCACCATTTACCAATCAATCGTAACGATAAAGCCCGACACATTAAAGAAGTCGAAATACCAAGTTAACCCTTGATCGAGCTAGAACTCTAAGTCATCGGAAACGATATGACCTAATTGGGCTCGATTCCATGCTCATGAAACACGGACATAAGAGAAAAAATCATGATGATCAATCGATTCACTGTTAATGCATGAACTGTGATTATTTCGCTAGATTTTTGCGCTTTTTTTCCTCAGCAAAACCCGAGAAAAAAATCAATGAGGCAGCAATGCAAATGCACGAATCGGCAACATTAAAAGTAGGCCACCAACCCTCACTTTGTGGCATGATTTCATCAAATCCTGGCAACCATACCGCAATAAAATCGACCACGTAGCCTTCCGATAATCGCTTCCAAAACGATTCCCCAGCATACTGTTGCAACTGAAAACCTTGCAGCAGACGATCGGTAAAATTGCCGAAGATGCCTGCGAGTAGCAAGCCAACAGCAACGCGAGAAAGCTTCTGATCAAACACGCCTTTTTTCCAACAATAGCGAATACCCACTAATGCCAACATCGGCATGAAAAAGAATACCAGCGGCGCCCACTCGGGGCCAGTGCCCAGTCCAAAGGCAACACCTTGATTGTGCACACGGATAATGTGAAACCAACCAGTAAGCTCGATTACTCGATGTCCCATTTCAGGCTCTGGAAAATTCCACACGACCCACCATTTGCTGATTTGATCCAACACATAGAGCGGCAGAGTGAAAACTAACAGTAGTGCTCGAAATGATAGATTCATAGTGTTAAGAAATTGCCATTACATCGTCACATCGTTTGCAAATTCCACTAGGTTCTAATGGTTCATGACGGCGACAACGTGGACACAATGGCAACTCTGTTTTACGCGCCAGAGCAATCAATTCAGCACCTACTTCAAGCTGCAATTCAGCGATGATGAAAATTTCTTTCATCATTTCCGTGTCTTGCAATGCGGCATACGCAACGTCATTTTCTGCGACAGTCAGAGTGACTGCTGCTTCATTGTTTCGATTGAATTCTTTGGCTTGAATGCATGGCTCGATCGCTGTTTGAATCGCGTAACGAATTTCGAAAATACGATCCATCAAACTAGTCGCTTCACGTCCTGCAAATCGTGGATCTGCTTCAGGAAAATCCTGCTCGTGAATTGTCCCTGTGGTAAAGGTAGCGTGTTCCCAAGCCTCGTCAGCTGTATAAGCAAGGATCGGAGCGAGCAATTTACTAATCGCTAAAAAGAGCTCATACATCGCCGTTTGCGAAGCGCGACGGCGTAATGATTGATGAGCATCGCAATACATCCTGTCCTTGGTAACATCGATGTAAACAGCGCTCAGATCATTGGTGCAAAATTGATTTAGTGCATTGAAAACTTTACGGAATTCAAATGCATCATAAGCCTTCCGACATTCAGACACTACCGAATGTAGTCGCTCTAAAATCCAGCGATCTAACACGGTCATATCCTGCGGATCGACGGCATCTTTTGCAGGGTCAAACCCATCGAGATTTCCTAACAAAATTCTCAATGTGTTACGCAAACGTCGGTATGGCTCAGCCACTTGTTTGAATAGCTCTTCACCGAATGGAACCTCGCTTTGCCAGTCAACACTGCTTACCCAGAGGCGGACGATATCAGCTCCGTATTTATTGTAAAAATGTGCTGCATCAATCGGCTTGCCTGCTTTTTCCGCTTCTGATTTCGATAATTTTTTCTTATCCTTATCGACCACAAATCCATGAGTAAGAACAGATTTGTAAGGCGCTGCATTGCGATAGGCCACACTCAGCATCAGTGAGCTTTGGAACCAACCACGATGTTGATCTGTAGCTTCTAAGTATAGATCTGCAGGGCAATGAAGTAATGGATGACGATCAGTGACAGCTAGATGCGAGCATCCACTATCAATCCATACATCCAAGGTGTCACGGCATTTTTTCACACCTGCTGGCAAGCCTAACAACTGAGCGAGTTCTTCATCGGTTTTTTCAAACCAGATATTCGTTCCTTCTTTTTCAACAAGATCAGCAATTTTATTCGCTAGATCTGCGCTCAGAATCACTGAGCCATCTGCTTCATAAAATACGGGCAATGGCACACCCCAGGTGCGTTGACGAGAAATGCACCAATCAGGGCGAGATTCCACGGTGCCAAAAATACGATTGCGACCCCATGCGGGCAGCCAATTGACGCGATCAATTTCTGACAATGCCTTCTCGCGCAGACCATCGAGGCTGATGAAAAATTGCTCAACGGCGCGAAAGATGATGGGAGTTTTCGAGCGCCAACAATGCGGATAGCTATGTTTATAGGCCTCGCGACCTAACAAAACTCCATTTTCCAGCAGCATCGAAATGATCGGCTCATTACTAGCAAACACGTGCTTGCCTAACAATTCCGGCATCTCTGCTTCTTCGGTGAAATTGCCATTATCATCCACTGGCGATAGCAATCCAAGGTTGTATTGCATGCCCACGCTGTAGTCATCCGCCCCGTGTCCTGGAGCGATGTGAACAGCGCCAGTTCCGGTTTCGGTGGTGACAAAATTCGCTAAAATGACCCGCGATACCCGATCGATCAATGGATGCTGTGCTTCAAGGCCTTCTAGTGATCGACCTTTGCAATCGCGCACTTCTTCACGCAACACGAAGCCAGTTTTTTGCGAAAACGTCTCCATCAATTCGCGAACAATGATCAGCGTTTTTGTTAGACCATCTTTTTCATAAATGCCAACAACATAGGTGAACTCCGGATGCACCGCGATTCCTAAATTTGCAGGTAGCGTCCAGGGAGTAGTGGTCCAAATCACCATCGATTCGCCCGAACCATTTTTCAGAGGGAACTCGACAAAAATTGCTGGGCTCTCTTTATCAGCATATTCCACTTCCGCTTCAGCTAATGCGGTATGAGCGCCATAAGACCACTGCACAGGTTTACGGCTTTGGTAGATTCTGTTGTCGGCCACCATTTTTGCAAAAACTCGCAGAATGTCAGCCTCGTAGGCTGGATTCATCGTCAAATAGGGATTTTGCCAATCACCAAACACACCCAGTCGGCGAAAGGACGCGCGTTGGATATCGATAAATTTCAGTGCAAACTCCGTGCATCGACGACGAATTTCAGCGGGTTCAAGACCTGTCGCCTGCTTGACTACTTTAAATTCAATCGGCAATCCGTGACAATCCCAACCGGGGACAAACGGAACCGCAAAGCCGGCCATGGTTTTTGATTTCACCACCAAATCTTTCAGCACCTTGTTCAGCGCAGTGCCCATGTGAACGTCGCCATTTGCGAACGGCGGTCCATCGTGCAAAATAAACGAGGGTGCCTTTTGCTCAATTCTACGGTTCAGGATTTTCGTATATAAATTCTGTTCCTCCCAAGCAGCCAACCGCTTAGGTTCATTTTCAACCAAGTCGGCACGCATCGGAAAATTCGTCTGCGGCAGGGTGATGGTATCTTTGTAGTTAGGAGAAGATTCGCTCATTGTTTGGGCGGCGAGACTACACGGTTCACGCCGATGGTCAAGAAAGCGTCGATTTTTTTGCAGATTTTTCGATCAGGCGGCGTTTTCGACAAATTTGCAGTTTTCTAAGGTAGCAATTCGATGTGATCGATTAACCTTACTTGACCGTAAAATCCAGCAAGAGCAAGAATTGCTGGCTTGCGGATCATACTCACGGGTTCAAGGTTTTCCGCATCGACGATGCTAAGGTAGTCGATGCGAAATTGCGATGATTTTTGCAAATGAAACAGCGCCGCCGAGAGGATCGGATCGGATTGGCGCTCGCCCATCTTCATCAAATCAGCGGCTGCACGCAATGATCTTTGAAGCATCGGTGCCTCGCTAAGCTGGTCTGGCGTAAGTCGGATATTGCGCGAGGACATCGCCAAACCATCTACTTCTCGCACTGTAGCGTGTCCAACGATGGTGATCGGCACATTCAAATCCCGCACCATCCGTCGGATGATCGCCAATTGTTGAAAATCTTTTTTGCCAAATACGGCTGAGTCAGCACGAAACAACATGAACAACTTCATCACCACCGTGCAGACTCCCGAAAAATGCCCCGGACGAGAGGCACCACAGAGAAATTGCGACAAATGATTTTCCGTGATCACGATGCTGTGATCGGCACGATACATCTGCTGGGCAGATGGCATGAATACCAGATCAACTCCCGCCGATTCACAAGCTGACAAATCAGCAGACAATGGGCGCGGATAATGCTTGAGGTCTTCTTTTTGATCAAATTGAGTTGGATTGACAAACAGCGAAACTGCCACCGTCCCCCCTGCCCCAACAATTTTTCGAGCCTCATGCATCAATGCCAAATGTCCTTCATGCAAGGCACCCATCGTAGGTACCAAGCACAATGGACGCGGCAGTTTCGCCAACGATGAAATCAGTTCGTCTGAATCAGCAACAGTAATCACAGCGAGACGATAACCATAAATCAGACAAAGCTGAAACAAAAATCAGCCGATCACTCATCGGCAATTCCTTCGATAAAATTGTGCAATATCGGATCTTTCGACACTTGCAATTCTTGCGGCGTGCCTTGCCAGTAGATTTCTCCTTCTTTCATGAACACAACTCGATCAGCAATGCGAAAAACGCTGCGAATTTCGTGCGTAATTACGATATTGGTAATTCCATGCGAAACCTGCAAATCTTTGATCATGATATCGATGGATGCCGCCGTCACTGGGTCCAATCCCGCATGCGGTTCGTCATAAATGATGCAAGCGGGAGTATCCACCACGGCTCGTGCTAAGGCTACTCGTTTGCGCATGCCACCGGAAATATCTGAGGGATATTTATCGCCGTGCTCAGCGAGTTTCACAATGCTCAGTGCGTTGATCACACGCTCGGTAATCTCGTCTTTTTTGAGCTCTGAATCTTCCCTCAATGGAAAGGCAACATTATTAAAAACCGTCATCGAATCGAATAGTGCGCCGCCTTGAAACATCATACCGATTTGACGACGAATGGGCCCCAATTCACGTTCGTTCATGCCTGTAATATTGACATTATTGATCCAAATCTCACCCTCTTGCGGCTGCAGTAATCCTGCCAGATGTTTGACCAGAACTGATTTTCCGCCACCGGATGCACCTAATAAAACTAGTGTTTCTCCTCGGAAAATATCCAGCGTCACGCCACGCAACACGTGTTGTTTGCCAAATGTTTGATGAAGATTGCAGATACGTATGAATGGTTCAGCCATGAGGAACGGAGTTAGCGTAACAGGATTTCTAACGATGGGAAACAGATATCACTCACGGATGCGAATCAGGATGATGCACATTAGTATGCTGCAATAAATGAAGTCCTTGGCGAAAATAGGCAACGCCCGACCACACAGTGAAAAATGCAGCCAGTGCGCACAAATACACAGGAGGAAATGGCACCATCCGCAACATGACCCAGCCTAACGCGATCATTTGCGTTACCGTGCAAATTTTTCCTGACCAATGCGGTTGAATTTTCACTTTTCCCACGGTTAACCACAATACCAAAATTCCTCCTAAGATAATGCAATCACGCACAATCACCAAGGCCGCAAACCACAGCGGGATACGCCAACCTTGACTACCCCAGTCGATCATCGAGAGCGTGATGATTCCTGTGAGCAACAGTGTTTTATCCGCAATTGGATCAATAAAAGCTCCGAACTTCGAGCGCTGATTGAATCGCCGCGCGATGAATCCATCCAAGGCATCCGAAGCCGAAGCGACGACAAAAACAATCAATGCGGCGAAGCGCAGATTTTCGTTGGCATGATGCTCCTGCACACTTCTGCTGTAATATATCGCTAGCACCGCAAAAACGGGAACCAGCAACAAACGGCTCACGGTGATTTTACTGGCGAAGGTCATAGCCATTGCATAGCAAATTCTCGCGCCGTTCTCAAGCACTATTACTTCCACCAATCTGCATCTTTTTCCCATGCTTGAGGAGAAGCGCCTTTGGCTCCGACTGGCTCAGCCTCGGCTTCCTGCGCTTCCAATTCCTCCAGCAATGCATCCACATGCACATTGCGCCGAGCGACATTTCTTTTCATGCACCAGAGCAACAGACCAATCACACCAAAACTGAGAAAAATCACACCCAGCATCGCAACGGCAAAGGCATCTGCCTCAAATACGGCGATCACGATATGATCCGCCTCATCGGAATCATGCTCGAATACTCGAATCCCATTTTTTTGAAAAAGTTCTGTGAATCCGCGCTGATCTTATCGGTCAATAAGGTAATTCGTTTAAAATCTTTTTTCTTCGCAAAATCCAGCACGTGCTCAATCAACATTGATCCATAACCATGGCCGCGGTGGGAGGGATGGACAATCACATCTTCCATCAGGATCACAAAACCACCCATTGCTGTAGAAATAGTAAATAGCAAGTTGACCATGCCGTAGATTGCATCATCAGAGCGCAATACGAAGATCCGACCACGCGAAGGTTGCTCGAGAATCAAGCGCAATCCATGCTCTTGCACTTGGGAATCCGCGCGTAAATCGCCCGAATGAGCAAACAAATCCATCGTCAACTCAACGAGTGCTTTAAGATCTTCAATCGAGGCTGGCTCGACACGCAAATGATTTTTCGTGTCGCTGCCCGAACTTTTTACCACCGATTCCATGCATTTAAATATGCACGTCTCGTACCAAAAGTCACGTAAATATATAGAAAAATTGCGTCACACAATCAGCGGGTATTCACAAAAATCGGCCACCGTAGGAAAAAAATGAGAAAATTCTGATTGTTGTGTTGACAATACTCAGATTTTCACTATTTTCCCCGCCCCGCCCTGCAATCGCAGACCGGTGACAATTAATTTACTTACCTCAACAAAAGCATAAGCCATGAGTCCTACCTACCGCCCATCAAAGCGCACACGCAAGCAACAGCACGGGTTCCGTGCTCGTATGGCTACCAAAGGCGGTCGCGCCATCATCAATCGTCGTCGTCGTAAAGGACGTAAGCGTCTTCTTCCTCCAGGTGCTGAAGTGCACTTCAAACGCCACGTGCAACAGCACACCAGCAACTAATAGTAGGATTTCTCCCGCTGATGCGCCTTCCTCGGAAGCACACCATGAAAAAGCGGGCCGACTTCCAGAAGGTCCGCGAGACCGGCCGCTCCAAAGCTGGCCGGTTTCTCGTTTTAAGCACTCTAGAAGAAAGTTCGCTCCCTCATCTGATGGTCGCCTTCATTACTACCAAAAAATCGGGCAAAGCGCACGATCGAGTTCTACTGCGCAGACGATTTCGCGCCATCATCCAGCATCATTTGCATGAAATGATTCAGCCACTACGATACATTGTGACCATCGCCCGCTACAATTCTCTTCAGGCCAGCTATGCGGAACTTGAGCAAGACTGGGTAAAACAGGCCATTCGTTTGGGAATCCTTCCTGTCACGGCTAAATTGCCCGACGCTTCACCGAAGCCAATTTCCTAGATCCTATGTCAGATGATTGCACGCTTCGCTACTTGCCTGCTCAGATTGCTGATTCGTTTTTACCAGCGCTTCATCAGTCCAGCTCTCAAAGTAGTCTTTGGGCCAAATTCAGGCTGTCGCTATCAACCAACTTGCTCTCATTATTTTTTACAAGCTGTCGAAATCCATGGCCCACTGCGCGGCTCGTGGATTGGTACGCTACGGATTCTGCGCTGCCATCCCTGGGGTGGATTCGGTGCCGATCCAGTACCGCCAGCAAAAGATCATCATTGTTCTCATCACCATCATTAACACATCAATTTTAAACTATGTACGATAAAAAAACATGGATCGTTGTCACCCTGTGCAGTGTTCTGCTAGCGGGCAACTTTTATTTTATGGACAAGCAAAACCGCGCCAAGCTAGCGGCGAATGCAGAACTCCAAAAGCAAGAAGAATTCAATCGCAAAGCGGTCGAAGCAGCAAAACCACCCGTAGCAACTCCTGCCACTGGCACCGCCACGGAAACCGCTCCCGTTGCTCCCGTTACCGTCGAAGAAAAACTCGTGGTGTTAGAAACGAATCGAGTGAAATTTTCCCTCACTAACATTGGTGGTGGCATCAAGACGGCATCGCTTAAAAGTGACTTTGAAATAGGTCCAGGCAAAATCCCCATTGAGATCAATGCACGATCCTCCAATCCTGTTGCTGGTCTAACTGCTGGCATCGATGCCGTAGATAAACTGGTTTACAACTACATGGCTGATAAGTCAGAGATCGGCAAATCCGTCGTTTTCATAGCCACCACACCGGAGGGTATGATTATAAAGAAAACCTATCGTCTTCTGGCAGATCTCAAGCAACCGGGCGCGCCTTACATGTTAGACTTTGATCTAACTTTTGAAAATACGTCGGCTACTCCAATCAATATCAATCAATGGAATCTTTCGATCGGATCTGCCGCACCGCTCCACTCTAAGGAGTGGCCTAACCAAACTACATTCTTTTTCCACGACGATGGCGCATACGACTTTGTTGACGTGACAACATTCAAAGGTGGCTGGTTCTCCAAGGAAAAAATGAATGATCCGCGCTCACTGAAACAAGCCGAACTTGCGGGTGTCTGTGATCAATTTTTCTCGATTGCCGTCAAAGCACGCGAGCCTTATCAGGGCACGGTAACAGCCAAACCGTTCGATATTAATTTCCCCGATGATCAAAAGCCACACAAAGCGATCACGGCTCAAGTAAGCCTGCCCTCATCCGCTCTCGCACAAGGAGAAATCAAAAAAGTGTCTTATCAAATATTCATGGGCCCCAAAGATAACAACATGCTCCGCAAAATGGGTGGCGATTGGGGGGATATCATGAACTATGGCTGGCTCTGGTGGATCAGTCGCCCGCTCAATTGGCTGCTCCATGCGATTCATTTTGTGGTCGGAAAAGTATCCACCACTTGGTCATGGGGGATCTCGATTGTGCTGCTCACTCTCGTAGTGCGCACCGCGATTTGGCCGCTTTACAATAAGTCGAATCGCTCGATGAAGCGCATGGCGAAACTGAAACCTGAGATGGATCGCTTGAAAGAAAAATACAAAGACGATCCCACGAAGATGAATCAGGAAACCATGCGCATGTATAAGAAATACGGCGTAAATCCGATTGGTGGATGCTTGCCGATGTTGTTGCAAATGCCGATATTCTTTGGTTTCTATCGCATGTTGCAATACTGCGTGGAACTCCGCCACCAGCCGTTCTTGGGCTGGGTACATGACCTTTCGCAACCCGATACCATTGGACACATCATGGGCTATCCGATCAATCTATTGCCGATTGTGATGACGCTTTCGAGCTTTGCGCAGATGGCGATGATGCCGAAAACAGGCGACAAAATGCAACAACGGATGATGATGTTCATGCCATTCGTGTTCCTGATTTTTTGTTATTCCTTTGCCTCCGCATTGGCTCTTTACTGGACGACACAGAATCTTTTCACCATTTTCCAAACTTGGCTTACTTCAAAGTTACCCGAGCCTCAGTTAAAGGAGCGCCCGATCAATCTTGACGCCAAACCTAAGAAAAAAACATTCATGGAACGAATGATGGAGAAACAAGAAGAGTTGCAACGCGCTCAAGCAGAACGTGCAAAGAATGGCGGCAATGACCCATCTCTGCGCGACGTTACGCCGAGCAAAAAACGTCCGCCAAAAACGGGCGGTTGATTAGCTGAAGCCCCCCTATCGTCTCGCATTTTTACTTGCACTTTCCCCCTTCCCCCATTACCAGTTCCCGCAACAAGCACTTAATTCTTTTCTCACAGTTATATGATCAAATGGATTCTCCAAAAAATCGTCGGCAGCAAAAATCAGCGCGAAGTCCGTCGTATTCGCCCTACCGTGGCACGCATCAATGAAATCGAAGAAGCGCTGCAACGCGAACCCGTCGAGAAATTACAAGAATTAACCCAAAAATGGCGCGATCACTTAGCTCGCTACCATGAACTGCATGCCCCACCAAAACCACAGCTTTTCCGCATGGACGCGGAGCAACTGAAAGACGTAGCACTGACACTCGAAACTCGCTTTAGCCGCTTGCGTGATGAATTTCCTGAATTGCCTGCTCATATCGCCGCCACACCCGACGCGATCGAAGAAGCCAAGGAGGCATTTCGCAACATCGAACCGACATTTCGTGAACGTCGTGCAAAATACCTAGAACAAATACTTCCTGATGCCTATGCCGTGGTAAAAAATGGCGCGCGCCGAATGAGTGGCAGCGAAATCATCGTCTGCGATCAAAAGCTCGTCTGGGAAATGGTCCACTTCGATGTGCAATTAATCGGTGGTGTTGCCTTGCATCGTGGAATGATTGCCGAAATGCAAACAGGTGAAGGAAAAACTCTGGTGGCTACTTTGCCCGTCTATTTGAACGCCCTCACTGGATTAGGTGTTCACATCGTAACGGTCAATGATTACCTCGCCAAACGGGACTCCGAATGGATGGGCTCTCTTTACAAATTCCTTGGGCTCACCGTGGGTTGCATTCAAAATCAAATGCATCCAACGGATCGTCGTGAACAATATATCTGCGATATCACCTACGGCACCAACTCTGAATTTGGCTTCGATTATCTCCGTGATAACGGCATGGCATCTTCCACCGATGAGCAAGTGCAGCGCAGTCACTATCTTGCGGTGATCGATGAAGTTGACTCCATTTTGATCGATGAAGCACGAACACCGTTGATTATCTCTGGTCCGTCCACTGTATCATCGCATCAATACGATAAATACAAACCACTCGTCGAAAGCTTGGTGAGAAAACAAACCGACCAATGCAATGAATTGGCCGCAGAGGCAAAAACCCAACTCGACGCCGGCAACATGGAAGAAGCAGGGCGCGCACTCTTCAAACTCAAACTTGGACAACCACGAAATCGCCAGTATCTGCGATTGATGGAAGAACCAGAAAATCGCCGTTTGCTGGAAAAAACCGAACTTTCCTTTTACCAAGATGCGCAGAAAAAAGAATTGTTTGCGCTCAAAGAAGAACTTTATTTTACCATCGATGAAAAAGCACACGATGCTGATTTGATGGAATTAGGCCGGAATTTCCTCTCTCCCGGTGATGTGGATGCCTTCGTGCTTCCTGACCTTGGCACAGCTTTTGCCGAGATTGATGCTGATCCATCATTGACCGATGAAGAACGCTTTGCGCGAAAAGAAACATGGCAAAATCGTCTCGATTCCCAAGGCGAAAAAATGCACAACATTTCCCAGTTGCTCAAGGCGTATTGTATCTATGAAAAAGATGTGCAATACGTTGTCACCGATGGCAAAGTGCTAATCGTAGATGAAAATACGGGCCGCGAAATGCCCGGCCGACGTTGGTCAGATGGACTACACCAAGCCGTGGAAGCGAAAGAAGGATGTGTGATCGAACGCGAAACGCAAACCTATGCCACGATCACCATTCAGAACTATTTCCGACTCTACGAAAAGCTCGCAGGCATGACCGGAACGGCGGAAACAGAAGCGGCAGAATTTTCTGACATTTACAAACTCGATGTGTTGCCGATCCCTACCAATCGCCCGAACACTCGCGTGGATCTCAACGACCAGGTATTCAAAACACGCCGCGAAAAATACAATGCGGTGGTTAAAAAAATCGCTGAGGCCCATGCAAAAGGCCAACCAGTTCTGTGCGGCACCGCCTCCGTGGATGCTTCGGAAACTCTCAGTCGCATGCTCAAGCGGGAAAAAATTGAACACGCCGTTCTCAACGCTAAGTATCACCGCCAAGAAGCGGAAATCATTTCCAATGCTGGACAACGTAACTCCGTTACTGTTTCGACGAACATGGCTGGTCGTGGCACCGACATCAAACTCGGCGCCGGTGTGGCTGACCTCGGTGGCTTATTTGTGATTGGCACCGAACGCCATGAATCCCGACGCGTCGATCGCCAGTTGCGTGGTCGTTGCGCCCGCCAAGGTGATCCAGGGCTATCGCAGGCATTCCTTTCTTTCGAAGATGATCTGATGCGGAACTTTGCCGCCGCCGAGCGCATGACGCAGATGATGGAACGTTTCGGCATGGAAGATGGCGAAGCGTTAGAGCATTCGTGGCTCAATCGTTCTGTGGAAACTGCGCAAAAACGCGTCGAGCAACGCAACTACATTTGGCGCAAACGAGTGCTAGATTTCGATGACGTGATGAACAAACAACGCGAAGTTGTTTATGGCTATCGCAACGAAGTTCTCTCCACCGAAACACCACGTGATCTGGTGATGGAAATCATCGAGAAAGTCATTCCTGCCAACGTAGAAGGCTATTTTGCTGGTCGTGATGACAACTCACCTGATCTAACAGAATTGTATCATTGGATCCAAGGCAATCTGCCCGTCCGAATCACCAAGGAAGAAATCGAAGGTGCCAAATCGCCCGAAAACATCACTGCTCTTTTATTGGAAAGAGTCAAAGATGCTTATGATTCACGCACCGCCAACATCCCGCCCGAGATTCTCGATCAAGAAGAACGTCGCATGGTATTGGTAGCGATCGATAAACAATGGCAAGCCCACCTCTACAACATGGATGCCCTGCGCGAAGGCGTTTACCTCCGCGCTCAAGGGCAAAAAGATCCACTCATCGAATACAAAAACGAGGCCTACACCTTATTTGTCGAGCTGATGAGCAGCATGGAACAAGAAGCCTTCCACAATCTCTTCCGCTCAGCCGCCTCCATCGAAGCATTTCTCAAGCAATTGCAAAATGCACCACGCCAGTTACAAGGCGGCGATGAAGGAACCATCACGGAATCGAATATCGCCCGCACGGGTGGTTCTGGCGAAAGCAATCCGAGCACCATGCCATCCCCACAAGGCTCGACGTTGAAGATTAATTTGCCCAAACGCAAACCAAGCTTCGACATCAGCACATCTGGTCGTAACGCCCCCTGCCCTTGCGGCTCAGGGAAAAAATTCAAGCAATGCTGCGGGAAAGAGGAAGCGGGAGAAAGTGAGCAGTGAACCTAGCGTCTGCGTTTTGGTTTTTGTTGATTTTCTGGCTTTTGACTTTTCGGATGATTCTGCGACGTGGGTTTTGCTGAATTGCTTGGTTTTGCCGATTTGTTCGCGTGTGCTTTGGGCTGCGATCGTCTGCCGCTATTTGCTTGCGGATTTTTCTTGGTAGAACCATGTGCTGAATTCGGTTTGCCGCTTTGAGCTTTCTTGTTAGATCGCGGAGTGGATCGTTTGGCGTTGATGGATTCTCCGGCGATGGCGAAATCGACAAATTTATTTACCATATCGACGCGTAAGACACGCAACGATACCGCTTGTCCGGAACGAAATTCGCCGCCGGCGCGTGTGACCCAGCGCATGCGTGGAGAATCAAAATACCAATCCCCTTCGGGGAGGTCCTCGCGCTTGACAACTCCTTTCATCCCGATCGCGATGGCTTCGACAAATAAGCCCATGGGGCGAGCTTCGGTGATCATGCCTTCAAACGCAGGTCCATCTTTCGCTCCCACGGCTTTGCTGAGCCATTCCATAAGCTTGAGTTGCTTGGTCTCTGATTCAGCACCTGCGGAAACTCGTTCGGTCGAGGAAATATGGTTGGCAATTTCCATGATTTCTCGTTGCGAAGGAGTGGCATCCAATTGGCGCGGCGCATTGCTGAGGAGAGCTTGTAATGAGCGGTGCACGATCAAATCTGCATAGCGACGAATCGGACTGGTGAAATGGCAGTAGTCGTTTTTCGCAAGGCCATAGTGCCCCAGCGGATCTGCATCATAGACGGCACGTTTCAAACTTTTCAGTAATCCTAATTTGATCACATGCTCGTCGAGATGACCTTTGGCAGCATCTAACAATTGTTGCACATGCACTCGATTGCTGAGGTCGCCGACTTGGTAACCAAAGGCACGAGCCGTCTCGGCGAAGGCATTGAGTTTTTCAAAATCGGGATCTTCATGAACCCGATAGACCACTGGTTTTTGGCGGCGTTTCAGCGCGAGGGCCACACTTTCATTGGCGGCGAGCATGCATTCTTCAATTAACTGGTGACTGCTGGTATGAATTACTTCACGGACTTCACAGGCCTGCCCTTTGTCATCGAGAATCACGCGAAATTCGGGAAATTCTAGGTCTAGCGAGCCGTTCTGGAAGCGCAGTTTTCTCATGCACGCTGCCATTTTCCACGCTTCTCTGACCATTGCTGTAGTTTCTGCATCGGCGCTATCATCGCCATCAAGCATGGACTGCGCTTGCTCGTAGGATAGTTTTGCGCGACTATGAATCACAGCATCGAAAAATTTTGCGGAGAGAATTTTACCATCAAGCCCGATTTCCATCAGCGAGCATTTCGTGAGACGATCGACATCGGGCTTGAGCGAACAGATGCCATTACTCAATTCTGGTGGCAGCATCGGCAATACGCGGTCAACGAGGTAGGTAGAATTCCCCCGTGCCTTCGCCTCGATATCCATCGGAGTATTTGGTTTGACGTAGTGGGAAACATCGGCAATGTGCACGGCTAGAAGCCATCCACTGGGACGTTTTTCTAACCAAATCGCATCATCGTGGTCTTTCGCATCGGCGGGATCGATGGTCATCACCAAGCGATCTCGCCAATCCTCACGACGGGCAATTTCTTCACTAGGTATCGTCTCTTCGGTGGCGTGGGCTTGCGCCAAGACTTTTTCGGAAAATGCCGTGCGCAAACCATTGCGATGAATCACCGCTAGAATGTCCACGCCCGCATCGCCAGGCCAACCGAGAATTTCGACGACACGCCCTTTGGGAGCTTGATTGGCTTGGTCCCAGCGATCCAGCTCGATCACCACCATCTGCCCTGGCTGGGCAGTAGTTTCCACACTCAGGTCAATCGGACCTTTCAGCGCAACGTCATCGACATCGACCCAGGAAAATGAAGCCTTGCGACGATAAGTGCCCACCACTTTTCCACTGCGGCGCGAGATTACTTTTTCCACCCTTACTTTAGGCACCTCCTCTTCATTCGCGACCTCGGTCACCCGCCCTTGGCGGCGATGCCAATTGGCTTTTTGCAGAAGCAATACTTCCACCCGATCTCCATCAAGCGCTGTGCCACAGTCACGACCTTCGGCGCGAAAGCGATCAGCCGCCGTGAAATCCAGATGCTCGTTTTCGGGAGCTTCCACATCAGCATACACCCAAGCAAATCCCTTCGGAGAAAAGCGGATCGTTCCAATCATTCGTTGCGAGCCAGCACTGCCACCAGCAGGCCCCGTGACACGTTCATATTGAGATTTTTTCCCCTCTTTGATTTTCCCTTGCTTGACTAATTTGAACAAAATATTTCGCAAAGCAGAGCGATCATTCGAGTGAATCGCCATCGAGCGCGCCAACTGAGATTGGTCCATTGGCTTGTAATCGGGAGTCGATAAAAATCGCAACACTGCGTCTTCGTTTAATTTCATTGCGATTACTATGCCCCAATTTCCCCCCGCGCGCAACGCCAAAGCGAGATAGGAAAATACACCTCCGAAAAAAAGCTTGCCACCTCCTGAATCGTTCGCTACATACTGCCTCCCAACTTATTCCATCATGGCTAGCACTCCCGTCATCAATTTCCGCAAAGGACACGCCGTCCGTCACAATAATGAAGTCTGCGTCGTAATCAGTCACGAGCTTAAAACGCCTCCGCGTATGGCTTCCTACGTGCAAATGTCGGTTCGCAGCGTGAACACACAAAAAGTTTTCAACCTGCGCATGACTTCTAACGATTCGATGGATAGCGTTTTACTTGAGCGCATCGAGCACGAATATTCCTACAAAGATTCTAGCGGTTACCACTTCCTCAACACTGTTACATTCGAAGACGTTGCGGTGCACGAAGACTTGGTCGCTCCTGTGAAAAATTACCTCATCGAGGGTCAATCGTATCAAGTTCTGTTCACTGATTCATCGGTAGCAGCGATTGAACTACCTCCATCCATGGTAATGATCGTGGCCGATTCTCCAGCGGGAGTGAAGGGCGATTCCGCCAACAACGTTTATAAAGCTGCGATCATGGAAACCGGATTAAGCATGCAAGTGCCGCTGTTCATCAATCCAGGTGAAAAGCTCAACGTCAAAACGGAAGACGGCACTTATCTTGGTCGCGCTTCATCATAAAGATCAAACATATTTTCTACAAAAACGCAGGCAGCAATGCCTGCGTTTTTTTTGTTAGAATACGATCATTTCTCTTCCAAGAAAATTTCCTCCACCGGAGCATCGGGCAGTGCCTGCAGGAAATTTTTTCCATAACGTTTGGTGAGAATGCGATTATCGAGAATGTGCACATAACCACGATCCTTCGCGGTGCGAATTAGGCGCCCTACGCCCTGTCGCATTTTTAAAATCGCCTCGGGAACACTATATTCCATAAAGGCATTTCCGCCCTCGGCTTCGATCGCTTCGATGCGTGATTGCGTCAAGGGATGATCTGGCACCGCAAACGGCAGGCGCGTGACAATCACATTCGATAGCGCATCGCCCGGTACATCTACCCCCGTCCAGAAGCTATCCGCGCCAAAGAGCACACAGTTCCCTTGATCGCGAAATTCTTCCAGCATGCGATGACGCGTCATCCCTGCTCCCTGCACCAACAAAGGCCATCCCTTTTTGCGAAAAAATCCTTCCAACTGTGCCGCCACATCACGCATCGATCGATAGCTGGTGAACAACACAAACGCACGACCTTTACTAACCTCCACCGCACGACTGATCGCCAAAGCTAACGATTTCGCATAGCGCGGATCATTAGGTTCTGGCATATCGCGAAAGATTTTGATGCGCATTTGTTTTTGATAGTTGAAGGGACTACCAATAAATAAACCACGCGCTGATTCGCCACCGACGCGCCCTTTGAACCATTTCATCGAGGGATCGCCCACGCCGAGCGTAGCACTAGTCATCACGCATGTTTTTCCTGCGCCGAAAAGCAATCTCCGCAACACATCTGCGACTTTTACGGGAGCCGCATGC
>CAIRGO010000314.1 GCA_903878115.1 Akkermansiaceae bacterium
TGAAGAACAGATGGGGGCAATTCCATCGATCAGCGGTTTGCGATGGTTGAGCGAGGGGGAATCGGCTGAGGTCATGAAGCAGTTGCCGCAACGACCACTGCTTGCTGGCGATGATGGATTGCGGCTTTCCCTCGCAGGCGCGCAGGTAAAACTGCCCGTCGTGTTGGAAACATCAGCTTTTGGTGTCATCCGTATGGCCTTACCGCTTGGTAACACGCCAAGCACCCACATCATCAAGCCTGAGCCCCAGCGATTCCCCGGACTGGCGGAAAACGAGGCTTGGTGCATGGCGCTTGCCAGCCACATCGGAATGAATACTGCCGATGTGTGGGTCGAGAAGATCGGCGACGTACCATGCCTTATTGCCAAACGATACGATCGCATGCCTCCGACATCGGACGGCGTGGTCCAGCGGCTTCATCAAGAAGATTTCTGCCAAGCGCTGGGTTATCCCTCGTCGAGGAAATACCAGCAAGAAGGCGGCCCATCTCTGCGTGAGTGCTTTCAACTAATCCGCGATTGGTCCACCACTCCGGTGCTGGACATCAGACACATGCTGAATGCGGTGATCTTCGCTGTGGTCAGCGGCAATGCCGATGCGCACGGCAAGAACCACTCGTTTCTCTACGCAGGAGAAACCCGCAGAATGGCCCCGCTCTACGACCAGGTCTGCACCATGGCATGGCCTGAGGTCTCGTCCACGCTCTCTATGAAAATAGGATCGGCAACACGACTTGATGAAGTATCGCCAGAGCACTTCAAGCAGCTTTGTGATCAGGCGAAACTCGGCTGGCCGATGGTGCGTAAACGAGTCGGTGAAGTTTGCCAGAAGATGCTCGAGGCAATCCGTGATCCGCTAACGCTGCCGGAATTACGAAATGAAATCATCCGTCATATAGTCACGCGACGCGCAGAAAGAATGCTGGAACTTTTGGCCAAGACGAGCGATGAGGCGGTTGGTTAATGGTTCTTTTCTCTCTGTGTTCATTAGTATTGTTGCTTTAGTTGTTTTGTATAGTGAGCTGGACCCTAAAACTCGACCAGCAGTAGGCTAGATTAAGTTAGGATGGTTGGTTGCGAGAAAGTGATAGTAGATCATGGATCGTGTTGCAAGGTCAGAGTGGTGCGGGTCTCGAATTTGGGCAGACGTAGCGCAAGGCAGAGCACGCAACGGAGCGTAGCGGAGTGAAGTGCGATGCCTGGAGCGGAGGCTGCCCAAATTCGTCACGCTGGGGGTTAGGCCGCTTCTGATTTGTCTAACTTTGGTGTATTCTGGGGGCTTTCTGGTTTGACTTGATAGACGACTGTTGGCGTGAGGTTGCCATGGGCCGCGTGCGGACGCCAGTCGTTGTAGCGACCGAACCACTTGCTGAGTCCTCCTCGAAGTTTCACCACTGTTGGGTGCTCGAAGAGGTAAATTTCTTCGTATTTCACACTCCTCCAGAGGCGTTCGATGAAGACGTTATCCATCCAACGCCCGCGTCCATCCATGCTGATTTTCACGCCGAGCTCCTTGAGGCGTCCCGTCCATTCTTCTGAAGTGAACTGACTGCCTTGGTCGGTATTGAATATTTCTGGAACTCGACCAGTTAGGGTCAGTGCGTTTTCTAAAGCTTCGAGGCACAGGCTGGTTTCCATGGTGTTGGATACAGCCCAGCCCAGCACTTTGCGCGAATACCAGTCCATCACGGCGCATAGGTAGGCACTCCCTCCGGGCATGGGCACGTAGGTAATGTCGGCGCACCAAGCTTGATCGGGACGGGTGATTTCCAGATCTCGAAGAAGGTAAGGATATTTGCGGTGTTTGATGTTGGGGATGCTGGTGCGGGGTTTGCACCAGATCGCTTCATGACCGATCTCGCGTCGCAGTCGTTGTAAGCGTTTGCGGTTGATTGTTACAGAGTGATCACGATCGAGTACCGTCACTAAGCGACGACTACCCAAGCAGGGATCAACCATGTAAATTTCGTCCAGCAGACGTTTGACGCGTGTATTTTCAGCTCTCTCAGGCACTGCTTTGTAGCTCACGGTAGAGCGGGCCACGCCGAGAAGTTTGCATTGTTTTCTCATGCTCAGTTTGGGATGATTTTTTTCGACCAACTCGACTCGTTCCCTTACAGACCGAGTTGTTTCGACTTTTTGCGCAAGAAATCCACCTCGATGGTTAGCTGCCCAATTTTGGCGTGAAGCTCGTCGCGTTTGCGGTCGAAATCCTCGTGATCAGCATTTTGTTTGGTGGAGCCGAAAATGCCGTTAGCACCTTCGATCATGGCTTTTTTCCAATCGGATACCTGCACGGGATGGATGTCGTAGTCCTTCGCGATTTGCTGGATTGTTTTGAGGCCTTTAAGCGCTTCTAGCGCCACGCGAGCTTTGAATTCAGGTTCGTGTCTTTTTCTTTTTGCTTTCATTTTGTGTGGTTTAGGTTGGCGTTGATTTCCGCACCTGACCACCCTAATCATAGCTTAATCGCTGGCCCGATTTCCGGGGTCCCGCTCA
>CAIRGO010000315.1 GCA_903878115.1 Akkermansiaceae bacterium
CGCCGCCGATCCAGAGGCGAAGGGCCGTATTCATTGTGTGATTAAGTAAGTGCTGAGGCGGTGAAAATATATTTTGATAATATTTCATTTTATTCTTGCCAAGTAGCTTTCACCTAACCCATATTCGCCGCCCACCGAAATAAGGGGTAGATGCCCGAGTGGCTAAAGGGGGCAGACTGTAAATCTGCTGGCTTACGCCTACGTTGGTTCGAATCCATCTCTGCCCACCATTTCAGTGTCAATGATTAGGGAGCCGCAAGGCTCCCTTTTTCTTGTTAGAGGGTTTTTCTCAATGGTGAGCTTATTTTTGCCCCAAAATTTTCTGCAAATGTGCGAGTGCGATGTTGTAGATTGTCTGATGGCCTGCGGCGGTGGGATGTTGGCCATCGGCTGTTTCAAAGTCGATCTTGCCGAGGTCAACTAGGTAGCTTAACTGATCTTTCGATTTTTCCTGATAGGACATCACCGCAGCTGTTATTTCCGTTCGCGCTCTGCCTGAAACGGGAATCATCACGATGATTTTTGTAGTTGATTGGCAACGCAAACGAATTTTTTCCATGGCTGTGATGACTTGCTCTGCGGGCGGACGTGCGTTTTCGCCAAGATTGATCAAGACAACATCAGGAGATGGTTGCAACTTTCCGTCGAGGAGTCGTGAGGTGGTGCTGGTCAATTGATCGATCAAATTTGTTAGGTTTGGGTTGCCACCACCACCGCCCGTCCAAGCATAGCCACCGAATGCCAGGCGTGATTCACGGTAGCCAAAGTGCTTGGCCAGCAAGTAACCATAACTCGCTCGTGCATCGTTGGATGCGGCCCATAGATCGTCTGGCGGGCGGCCTTGGTCTTTTGCATATACTGCGGCATCGCCAGAGAGAATTGAGTCTCCAATATTCCACCAAAGTTTTTTCTGTTCCTTATTTGTTGCGATGGAGCCACCTGAATCAATCGTAAATCCAAGAATGGTAATGGCATTGACGGGCACATCACCTTGGAATCGATTCTCAAAAGGAGAGATTCCTTTGATGTAAATTTCAATTGTGGGATCCTGCGTATTTTTTGCTATGCTGATCAGCTTTTCATCCACCGCAAGTTGATGAGTGACTATTGGCCCGCCATTTACCGACCACGCAATCAAAGGAAAACGGCTGGGTTTCGCAACGCGAATCGCAGAGGTATCGACTCGGAGCGTTACGTTTTTTGTGCCTTTAAAATGTAAGTTCATGGATGCGCCGCCTATCGATGAGTGAATGCCATCTTTCGTATGGATCCAATTGAGCGGTGATAAGCCAGCTAGCAGATTCGGGTCACTCACGGTTATCACTTGATTGTCCTCGGCGCACAAAGGTGAGAGAGGCAAAAAAGTGGCGAGTAGCAGCAGTTTTGTTAAGCGCATCATAGTATAAAGAGTGAGGGTTAAATAATTGCAGAGAACGCATGAACCGACAAGATATTTACACAATCGCATAATTTTTTTTGGACATCGGTGGTGCATCGGTGCATGTTTTTTTTGTGATGCATTCCGTGGAGAATTTTTTATCGTCAGAGCATTGTTCTCTCAAAATTTGTGGAGTCACGACCCGCGCCGATGCTCTTGGCTTAGTGAAGCGCGGTGTGCATGCACTGGGCGTGAATTTTTGGCCTCTTTCCAAACGATACATTGACCCTGATGTCGCATCACCTTGGTTGCGCGAAGTGAAGGGAGAGATTTTGCGAGTCGGTGTTTTTGTGAATGCTGCGTCTTCCTTCATCGCTGAAATTTTTCATAAGGGGTTGATCGATGTCGTTCAGCTTCATGGTGATGAATGTCCTGATGATATGATGACACTGAAATCATTAGGCATCCCTTGCATCAAAGCCCATGGCATCAAACTCCCAGAGGATCTTGAGGCCTTGGCAACATTCTCCCAAGCTGATGCGTTGCTGTTAGATACCGCAGCACCTGGAGTGTATGGCGGTACGGGGGAGGTATTCGATTGGCGTTTGGTGTTGAAGGCAAAGGAACTTTTGCCGAAGATGCCCATCATTCTTGCTGGTGGGATTAATCCCGGCAATGTGCGTGATGCGATTCACCAAACGCAGCCCGCTGCGATTGACGTGGCGTCAGGTGCGGAAATTTCTCCTGGCATCAAAGATTTTACTAAGGTTGAGGCATTGTTAAACGCTCTGCGATAAGCTAGTTTTCAGGACTGCTGACGGCAAGTTGTTTATTTCTGCTAGAGAATGCATAGAGAGCGATGGCGATCCAGATCAGCGAGAATGAAATCACGCGTTCAATGGTGAATGGCTCATGGTAAATTTTCCAGCCGATCAAAAACTGTAGCGATGGTCCCAGAAATTGTAAGATGCCTAATGTGGTGAGGGACATCCTTCGTGCGGCAAAACCGAAAAGTAACAGTGGTGTTGCGGTGGCGATGCCAGTTGCAATGAGCATCCATGTCTCCGTGTTTGGCTCATAGAGAGTTGCCGATAAGGTGGGCTGACTAAAGCACAACCAAATCAGCGCGATGGGGGATAATAATAATGTTTCAAGGCCCAGACCCGTGAGCGATGGCAGGGGTGACTTTTTCTTCACCACCGCATAAACGGAAAAGGAAAGTGCTAGTGTGATGGCGATCCATGGGAAGCCATTCACGGAATGGAATTGGCAGGCCACGCCTAGTAATGCTAACGCGATGGAGGCTTTTTGTAATGGTCGGTGCCTTTCGCCAAATAATAGGTAGCCGAAGAGCATATTAAAAAATGGATTCAGATAGTAGCCGAGTGCTGATTCTAAAATCCTCTCGTGCAATGTCGCCCAAACGTAAAGCAACCAATTACCTGCAAGAAGTAAACCCGATAATAAATGCCAAGCAATGATCCGCGGGTCGCGCAATTCTTTAAGGGCGGCGATGGCATTGCCCTGCACTAATAGAATGATCCATAAAATCAGTAACGACCACAAAGTGCGATGTGCGATGATCGTGGTGAAGGGGAAATTTTGTAAGTGTTTCCAAAAAATCGGCAGCACCCCCCAGAGGAAAAAAGCTCCGAGTGCCGAACTGATTGCCAGAGCGGAAGATGGTGATTTTTGGTCAGGCACAATGATGCTAAATTACGCGATGACGCTTACGACTTTCTCTAACGGAAATCGCGCTTTTGGAGCGGTCGCGTATTTATCATGTTCGCTGCGGTAGCCTAGTGCACAGGCCACAAGAGTGCGGTAGCCACTGCCGTCAAGTGAAAGGATCTGATCGTAGGCGGCTGCGGAAATGCCTTCCAGTGGGCAACTATCCACACCCATCACTGCGGCGGAGGTCATTAATTGACCGAGGGCGATGTAAACCTGGCGGCTATTCCATTGTTGCATGTCATCGATACTCATTGCTCCGGTGAACTGTGTGATCATCCCTTGCAGCGGTGCTAATTGTTCGATCGGTGTGCCTTGTGTGCTGGCGAGGCACTGGATCCAATCGTGAATGTCAGGAGTGGTGATGGTTTCTTTTGCAGCTAGTACAATCAAATGTGAGGCATCCGTGACTTGTGGTTGATTCCATGATTGCAGGCGAAGTTGATCACGTAAATCGGAGTTTTCGATTACGAAAAATTTCCATGGTTGCAGCCCGAAGGATGAGGGGCTGAGGTGCAATGCTGAGATTAGCGCCTCAAGCGTAGCTGCGGGGATTTTTTTTGTCGCGTCAAATGATTTGGTTGCATAGCGCCATTGCAATGCTGCTGTTAGATCGGTAGTCGTTAGTGTGTTCATGATTCGATTTCGAGTTGGTAGCGTGGGAGAGAAGGGTCAATGTCGCGACTCCAGGCATCAATGCCGCCGTGCATGACGCGGGTATTTTTCATGCCATGACCTAGGAACCAGGCGCAGGTGTCTAGCGCATGTTTTCCTTGGTGATCAAAGAGAATAATTGCTTGATCTGGCGATGTCGCGAAAAGTTGTTGTTGCAATTCTTGGGTGAGAAATTTGCATCCCGTTATGGTGACGGCCTCATGTTCCTCGCGGGTGCGACAGTCTAACAAGACCGGTGGATTCTCACTTCCTAACAATTCCTTAACAACGATAGGCGTGAGCAGTAATAATTGATCATGCTCGTGAGCTTGTCTGAGATGCTCGATCATCTGCTCGGGCGGGATGCCTCCATTACGCGCGCAAAGTGATTCGATGGATTCGTTAGGTGAAAATCCACATGATTGACAGCCGCCTAAATGGTAGCGGGAAAAAAGTGCCCTGCGCGCGCCTGGATAGGCGTCGAGAATTTCTCCAATGGCAGTAGTTGCATCGATGTTGATCATGTGGCGGGCGCATACTAGCGCGGAAAAGAAAAATTTCCACTGTTTCTCGATAAATAATCTGCTACACTATTTGCAGATGACTAAAGACGATGATGAATTGAAGATCCCATTTTTGCCGAATCTAATGACGGCAGGAAATCTTTGCTGCGGGTTCCTTGCGGTTTTGGTGATGTTTTATGGGGTCATGGTGGCATCGAAAATGATTGATGTGGAGACGGGGACTGCCGTAGTTGAAGGATCGAAAAAAGTAGCAGTATACAATTTTATTGAGGCAAAAAAATACTACGAATACGCCATCTTGTTAATCTTTGGCTCGTGTATCTTTGATTTGCTGGATGGTCGTATGGCGCGTATGACGGGGCAAGATTCGCCATTTGGCAGGGAGTTTGATTCTCTGGCCGATATCATTTCCTTTGGCATGGCACCGGCTGTCTTGATTGCGAAAGCCGTGCTTTTTCCTATGGGAAATTTTGGTTGGGGCATTGCGCTACTGTATTTATTATGTGGAGCGATGCGCTTGGCTCGATTCAATTGTCTCGCAGTAATGCCGAAAAAGCCCGGCGACAATGGTGATTTTATGGGCATCCCGATTCCGATGGCAGCGGGATTTATCGCTTCGTTGACGATGTTGATCATTCACCTTTACGAGGATGAAAAAGAGATTGGCGTATGGAAATACGTTCTGGCTGCCGCGATGTTTGGACTATCGTTATTGATGATGAGTAAGGTGCGCTATCCAAGTTTCAAAAAAATCGATTTCCGCACGAAAGGTTCGCTGTGGACAGTTCTCGCGGCAGCGATTGTATTGCTGTTGATCGTGAATTTCCGTTATTATGCGCCGGTCGTTTTGTTCAGTGCCTATTTGCTTTACGGCTTGGTGCGGCCACTGATTTCGAAGCGTCTGCAAAAGGATATCGAGTGGGACGACGATGATGAATCAGATAAGGATCAAATAATGTGAGTGAGATACGCATGGTGGTAGGACTGGGTAATCCTGGCCGAGAGTATGAAAACACTAGGCACAATGTCGGCTTCATGGTGATTGATCGATTGGCGGCGAGCGCTTCTGTTCCTTTAGAAACAAAACCTAAATGGGAATCAGCGGTAGCAAAACTTTCCGGCAGTGGTGTGCTTCTAGTAAAGCCACTAACGTTTATGAATCTGAGTGGTCGAGCCGTGGGGAAAATCATGCGTTTTCACCAATGGCAACCTGAACAAATTTTAGTCGTTTATGATGATGTGGCGCTTGATTTAGGACGCTTACGCATTCGTGAAAAAGGCTCCCATGGGGGACATAATGGTGTGCGTTCTATGATTGAACATCTGGGCACTGATGTCTTTCCGAGGATCAAATTAGGCATCGGCGCTTCTCGCGGTGACGAGATGGTCGGGCATGTATTAGGACGATTTATGGAAAATGAGCGAGAAAGTTTGCAAAACATGCTTGCAATGGCAGCAAATGCTGTGCAAGATTCTCTCTCCCGAGGCATTAACGCCGCGGCAAATGTTTTTAACACAATCAGCAATCAATCACTCAAGAAGTCAAATGAGCAGGAAATATGAAGGAATTATCGTTCTCAACACCAAGGGAACAGATGGCGGCGTTGGCGATCTAGTCAGCGTAGTTTCAAAGGAAATGGAAGCAGAAGGCGCAACTATTGCCGACGTAACTGATCTCGGTCGTCGCAAGTTTGCCTACAATGCGCAACACATGGAATCTGGCCATTACATCAATTATGCTTTTTCAGCAGAGCCTAGCTCGATTGATAAAATCAAAGGTCGCCTGCGCCTGAACGGTCACGTTTTCCTGCAATATTTTCAACGGAAATCCTAATAATTGTTCGTTTGAACAATTATTTAGCTTGATCTAATCGATAGTGACGCTAAAATTTACTGCATTATGTCCAGTTTAAACAAAGTAATGTTGATGGGAAATCTCACGCGAGATGTTGAATTGCGCTACACTCCCAAAGGTAGTGCTGTTGCTGATATTGGCATGGCAATCAATCGCGTATGGACCAACGATCAAGGTCAACGTCAAGAGGATACGACTTATGTTGACGTGACGTTGTGGGGTCGCAGTGCGGAAATTGCTCAGCAATATCTTAGCAAAGGAAGCGGCGTGATGATCGAAGGTCGTTTGCATTTGGATACCTGGGACGATAAAACGTCAGGTCAAAAACGCAGTAAATTAAAAGTTGTAGGCGAAGCTTTGCATCTTTTGCCCTCAGGTAAAGGCAATGCTGGTGGTGGTTCTCAAGCCCCAGTGGCAGGCAACAACTCACGGCCTCAGCAGTCGGATTCACCGCAGGGTGGTTCTTCCATGGATGATTCTAGCTTTCAACAAGAAGAGGACGATATCCCATTCTGATTTGTTTTTTGTTTTTAGTATTCTCTCTTGAAACGGCCCCGCATGAGGGCCGTTTTTTTACCATACAATATTTATATCACATGCTCTTATCATCCACGAAGTTGCTGATTACGTCGCTTGGAAAAAAGTTTTCGATCAAGCCGCAAGTATCCGCTATGACGCTGGAGAACGGAGTTATCAAGTGCTAGCCTATCAATATGAGCCAAACCGAATCGTGCATTTTTCCCAATGGTCATCACTTGAGGCGGCCAAGCAATTTTTTGAATCGCCAGAGCTAGTGGTCATTCGCGAACAAGCAGGTGTTAAGGCGCCTGAGTTCATTTACTTGGATGAATTGGAGGTGGCACTCTAGGGTGATTCACCGCAATGGGGAGAGCCGGAACAATCGTCTCGAATTATTACTTGTCAGCGCTGCGCACTCGTCACGGTTGATGTTTCTCAATGCTGCTAATTCATCGACCAGACGCGCTAGAATCACCGGATGATTGTAGGCATGATGTACCAAGATTCCTTGGTAGCTGAGCGGTGGAGCCATATCGGGAGCATCAGTTTCCAGATGCAATCGATCATGGGGGATCAATCGAAAATTCTGCAATGCTTGATGCTTCCGCGGATGAAGAAAGTATCCTGAAAAAGAAAAATGCGCGCCTAGTCGGCAAAGCTCAGGGATCATCTGCGCAGGTCCGCCAAAACTATGCAACAAAAATGGAGGCAACGGCGGAGTACCACGTAGCATTTCTAACAACTGCGGCCATGCCTTTAGGCAGTGAATGGTTAGCGGTCGATCATAGTTGCGACTGAGCGCGAAGTGTGAGACGAGAACATCGCATTGATCTTGCAAATCAGCATCACGGATCCATCCGTCTAAACCGCATTCGCCGATAGAAACATGTGGGTTTCTTTCTAACAAATCTGTCAATTTCTCTAGCCAACGAGTACTACGCGTTGCCGTTTTCCATGGGTGCAAGCCACAAGCGGGGGAGAGCAGCATTGGGTGCTGGTGGTGGAGGTCGATGACCCGTTGCCAATCGTCCTCGCATGTGCCATTGACAATGCAGTGTTCGATTTGATGTTGCGCAAGCGAATCGATAATCGTTGGTAAATCCTCGCCAAAACGTGAATCTTGCAAATGATTATGTGCGTCAATCAACATCCGGAAATGATTGCCCGCAGGCAGTATTATTAGGCTATTTCAACTGTGAGATTGATTTCTACCGCCACATTCAAGGGCAGAGAAACGGCTCCAAGTGCTGTCCGTGCGTGCTTGCCCTTATCGCCAAAAATCTCTAACAAAAGTTCCGAGGCCCCATTTATGACTTTCGGATGATCATAAAAATCACCAGCACAATTGACGAATCCGTTCAGGCTAACGATGCGATTGATGTGATCGATGCTGCCAATTTCCGCAGCGATTACAGCTAGGCGATTGAGAATGCACATCCGCGCCGCGTCTTGTGCTTCCTCGATGGATACATCACTGGGAACTTTTCCGATGATTTTACGATCTCCCTCAATGGGCAGCCCGCCCGACAGAAAAAGTAGATTTCCCGAACGCACACAATTCACATAAGCAGCGATCGGTGTAGGGACGGCAGGAAGGGTATAGCCTAGACGGGCGAGATTTTCGGTTGGTGTCATGATGATAAAATAAGTTAGGGCTTTTTCTTTTCGGGTTTCACTGGTGCAACGGGGAAGTTTCCGGATAGTAAATTGACCAGAGATAAACCATCCTTTGACAGACTGGCATTCATGCCTTCGCCCGATAACAAACCGCGTGTTTTGTAGCTATGCGGAATATCAGAGGCGCGCACCATTGTAACCGTCGCCCGCGTGACTCTGCGATCACTGGCTACAATACTTAAAGGCATGCCTGTGTTGGAAAAAGCAATTTCCCAAGATGATCCTTTTTTCTCCGCACTAGTTTTCACCAACCACGGGTAGCGGGTGGTTATTTCTACGGGGCCATTATTGGGAATTGTGACTTTGAAATAGATCGGATAAGATGTTAGAAATTCTGGCACGCTAAGTTGCGGATTGTTTTTCTGTGCTAGGAAAAATGCAGCCACATCCATTCCTGCTAAATTCATACCATTGTAGGGGCCGTGATAATTTACCATGGTGGGAGTGAAATCTTGATAACGTCCACTCAGTATCAATGCTAGTTCCAAATGAGTATGAGCGCGCACGCGGGTGATTCCCTCTCCGGTGTATCCCATGCGGCCAATCAGCCCTGCCATGGCTAATTGATCATCGACTTTGCAGGTGATTTCTGCAAGATGCGCGTAAAGACTGAGGATTGGCGAATTTTGCCACGAGTGGGCGACAATGACATATTTCCCATAGTTGCTGCGTCCTGCTACATCACTAATATAGACAACCTTTCCCGCTGCGATCGATGATACCAGATCGAGTGGATTGCCGGCTTTGTCACGTTTGATCGGAGCAATATCGATGCCTTCATGAAATTTTGTTTGGATAATCTGATCCCCGATACGCAAGCTGGTGCGAACAAAACCATAGGATCCGCCCTCCCATGGCATCGTATGATTGCCATCAAAATAGCGATCCACATACATGTAGAATTTTTCCGGTTCGCCAGATAGTAGGTATCGATTTTCCGTAGGCAACTGGACTTCGATCGCGGTCGAAACATGGACCAGCGTTAATAAGCTGATCAATAAGGAAGAAAAATATCGCATGAGAAATGAGGAGCGTAGAAGGAGGGTTATTTCTTCTCTTTACCGATACGCGGCGCTAACTTGTCATATTCTTTTAGTTCTTCACCCGTAACTCCATTCCAAATGACGATATAACCGTCGCTAACTGGCTTGTCAATTCTTACGACATCAACCACTCGACCATTCACAGCAGAGCAAAGAAGTTTTCCTTGATTGGCTGTGGTCATAGTTTCCAATCGACTGGCCGCAGAGGCGCGCAGCTTAAATACTACGCCGTAGTCTTTTTCATTGTCGGCGAGGAATGGACTAAATGATACGATGTCTTTCGACGAAACTTCTGGAGTTCGTTGGAAATAGCGTAACTTGCCCGCAACATGTTGTTGGAAAATCATTTTCGGGTTATTGTTTTGATCTGTTTCCAAATGGAAAGTAATGTTCAGATTTTTGCCTTTTTTATCGCCAGCTTCCGCAACGGAAAAAAGAAACATAAATCCTAGGAGGAAACGCAACCATTGTGTGTTCATGGCAATAAGGTGGATTTTTTTGACAGAAAGCGCAAGGCAAAGATGCCAGAAAATCGAGTTTTGTCTCGCTAGGGGAAGGGGATCGTTTTCTCTGGTCCTGATTCCTTAGGAATTATTTCTATGAAAGTAGTAATTGCAGCTTGACAAGTCGGCAATTATTTTGTATTTCCTGAATATCAACTGCACGCACCCTTACAGATATGATACGAATTGCACAACCATCAAACTTGGAATTACAAGCACTCTCGGTGCTCTGGCACCTTGGTCCATCAACCGTAGCAACTGTTTTAGAAGAGTTGCCTGATGGAAAAGAGCGAGCTTATACCACCGTGTTAACGGTGATGCAAAATTTAGAAAAGAAAGGCCACGTGCGACGAGTGAAATCTGGTCGTGCCCACGTTTATCAAGCCGCGCATCCACAAAAAAATGTGGTAGCAGAGGCCGTGGAAGAATTCGTGACCAATACTTTTGGTGGTCGTCTGGTTGAGGCGATTACCGCACTCCTCTCCTCTGGTACATTAACTCCTGAAGAGAAATCAAACATCGAACGTCAACTCAAACTACATAAAACTATGGCTGCAAAGAAAACAGTAAAGAAGGCCGCAGTAAAAAAAGCACCTGCCATAAAGGCACCTGCTAAAAAAGCTGCCGTGAAGAAAGCACCTGCTAAAAAAGCTGCGAAAAAAGTAGCTGCGAAACCAGCTAAAAAGGCTGCGAAGAAAGCGGCTAAGAAGTAATCGACATCATATCTTACTTAATGAAGTGAGAAGATCCAAGCGGGAGGCTTTTCACCTCCCGCTTTTTTTGGTGCATGATCAAACGCCTACCTCACCTGACCATGCCCAGATGACGGGATCGAGTCTTTCATGGACTTGCTGAATCACTAATTCGGCCGCTGCGGTATCTGCTACTAGTGCAATCATGGCTGAGCCTGAGCCTGTCATCAATGCTCCACTGACCTCTGGACGGGAACGCAACCAGTGTTTTAACTCAGCTAAGAAAATGAATTTTCCAAACACTGGTTTCTCTAAATCATTCACCAAAGGGCCCCAAGGGAAATTTTGAGCATCGTAGGAAATGCCCGGGAGTTCAATCGATGTTTTCCAGCGTCCATAAGCGTCGGGCGTGGAAACCGAGAAACTTGGCTTGAGAATCACGACATGCATTTTTGGCAAATTGGCAACTGGCGTTAAAATTTCACCACGACCTGTGCAGCGCGCTGTCCCCGGACCAAAGAAAAACGGAATATCACTGCCCAAAGAAGACCCGATTTGCAATAGCTGTTCTTCGCTTAGCGGTGCATCATGCCACTCGTTCAGAGCTTTTAACGTCGCTGCGGCATCGCTGCTTCCTCCACCTAAGCCTGCGCCATGGGGAATGTTTTTTTGCAATTCAATCGCAAGTTTGCACTTTTTCTTGGTGGCTTTTTCAAAGGCGCTCACGGCTTTGACCACAAGATTGCTCGCGTCAGTGGGAACGCCTGGTGCTTCACAGACAAAGGAGAATTTCTTCGCTTCCGTGAAAATGAGCGTATCGCAGAGACCATCCACGCGAGTCATGAGTGTGTCGATTTCATGAAATCCATCCGCCCTTTTTCCAAGCACGCGTAGGGATAGATTGATTTTCGCGGGTGCTAGTATGCTTGTTGTTTTTTCACTCATAAGTATCATTTTTTTCCGATTAAAGCCATCATTCGACCTGTGCGGCCCAGTTCTTTACGATAACTGTAGTAGGACGACAAGTCTGATGCCGTACAAATTTGCGAATCATAAAATTCGCCGATCTCTGCTTCGATAGCCTGCTGGCGGATGGTGGCGGCGAAATCAACATCGTATTCTGGCACGCGAATGCAAGGACCAAGTATACCAACGATGTCTTCTGGTCTTGATCCGAATTCCGCTACCATCGTTGCTACTGCAACTCCTAGAATGTTTCCTTCCGTTCCTTTTTTCCCTGAATGCAACAGTCCTATTGCTCCGGTTACGCGGTCGGCTAGCCAGATGGCGCCACAATCAGCCACATAAATCGCGAGTAGAATTCCTGATTGATTCGTGACCAGACCATCCACCCCCGGAACCAGAGGTAGTCCATCAGTTGCGGTAATTGTCGCGGATGCTCCTGCAATAGCGACTTGATTGCCATGAACTTGCTCAGCTCTCCACCATTGTTGCTGCGAAAAGCCTAGTGAAGAAACATGGTTGCTGTGTCGATCGCGCAGTCGCTTCATGGCTTCATCACGATCACAATCCATCTCTATACCAGCCAAACGCGGAACAAAATCGACCGTGATTTGCGGCAGAAGAAGGGGAGATAAGTAATCGGTTTGCATGATGTGAACGTAAATACGAACAAAAAACCCCCGTCAGAGTTAACATAACGGAGGCAATAAGGGATTATTTTAGTAACAAAAAGCCACTGATGAAATCCAAATCTTCTGATTAACCGGTAGGAAGAGTATTCATGGCGCGACGTGTCGCATCCACTGTGTCTGATTCTTCCTGATCCATGTTGGAAAGCATGTCGGCCAAATCGATAGCGATTTCACGGCGCATGCGCGAGACGAGTTCAACGCCCTTTTGTGTGATGCGGACCATGATTTTACGACGGTCTTCGGCTGCATGGATACGCTCAACGTAGGAGAGTTTCTCCAAGCGATCCACCAATCCAGTGGCGGCTGCTGTTGAATGACCCATTTTTTTAGCGATATCTGACATTGTCAGATATTCTTCGCTTGATAGATATGCCATCAAGAAAAACTGAGGAAAGGATACATTTCCTTTACTGAGTTCACCAGATAGGTTGAGGATGCAGCTTCGTTGCGTAAAAAGCACGAAGTCTGCGAGACGATCTGCCTCTGCTTGCAAAGCAGAGCCTGCATTCAATGAATGAATATTTTTCATGGCTGTATATTACTATGTCCTTAGTGATACACCCACCAAAAGTTGGGACGTAGGCAAGTGCATCGGGACGGGAGAGAATGGTCACAAGACAGGAAAGTAATCAAGACTAAATTTTAAAATTATCTAATTTTTTTATAAAGACTGACACCAACGATAAGCGGATAGTCGTGTTAATTATACACCTAATTACATAAATTTGTTGATTTTTAAAGGATTTTAACTAAATTTAATTTGTGTGAGCAACGACACTGTGGGTCATTAATTTTGAAAAATAAATTTAGGGCCCAATTTTTTTTGGCTCTTTTTAGCGTTTTTCCTGTAGCCAATGTGCCATCGCCATGAGTTTTGCGACTCCATTGCTCCCATTTCCTCCACTGAGAATTTGCAAATGATCGGCAATTTCACGGCGTCGTGCTTCTGACCAATAGACCGCGCGTTCGCGGAAAGTCACGATGGCGCGCGCCTCCTCAGGGGCTAATTTCACATGCGGACGGATCGCCTGCAGCGGCGGTGGTCCTGAACCCTCGGGGACTGTTTCATTTCGTTCATAAACCACAACCGTGCCTGCGGCAAGGTCGCCAAGGCGTTGAAAGCGTTTCGTCGCTACGATACTAACGAGCCCAAAAATGCATGTATAGAACGGCAAACAATCAATCACTCTGAGAAAATTTCGTACAATTGATTGCCCCATGGAAATGGGAGTACCGGATGGCTGTATCACTCGCAATCCGCAAATGCGTTTGCCGAATGTCGCTCCCCATTTACTTGCCTCAAATAATACAGGATACCACCAGGAAAGGAGAAACCATGTCAACATCATCACTCCTTGCACCACGCGCCCTCCTATTAGCATCCCGGCAAATCCAAGAATCATGCTAATGACAAGAATCGCCACGATGATAAAAATACTATCCAAAATCCATGCCCACATGCGTAAGATTGGTCCAGCGATCCGCAAGCGAATTTCCACACCCTCAGCAAGTTCAATTGCTTGCAGCGTGTCTAGTTTTCTCTCATTGGCAGGCATGCGGGAAATCATGCTCGATTTCTGAAATAATCCAAGGATTTCTTCTTCGCTAATCAAAGGTTTCGCGTTATGGTATCGCCGTGCCGGCTTCTGAGAATGCGGTATCCAGATTGTTGGATCAACTGGTTTCCCAAACTAACTCGCTTTCCACCCTCCCTATTTTAGGGCGAGGAGCGGAGACTCACGTACTCGATCACGTTCATCCTTCTAGCTATTCTTTTCTACTCGCTGCTCTGGCTAGGCAATATCGTCAAAAAACGATTTGGATTTTCCACGAACTTCCTCGCATACGTGAACGAATCGCCTTGGAAATGGAGACCTGGGGCTTATCTGCGGTCGTATTGCCTGAGCCAGCAAGTGAAATCGCCGATGGAGCAATCGTTGATCCCGAGAGCGAGGCTGATCGATTGAGAATTCTGGAATTGCTTGCGGAGCGTAAGCCGCAAATAATTCTCACTCATGAACAGGCATTGACGGCTGCGGCACCATCGAGCGAATCATTAAAAAAAGCGCGTATTTCTTTATCGATTGGGCTTCCGTTAGATCCACTTCAGTTCATGGATCAACTTGCGAATGCGGGTTATGATCGACAAAGCATCGTTCATGCACGTGGTCAATTCGCCAATCGTGGAGGCATTGTGGATGTCTTTCCCTGGCATGCAGCATTGCCGCTGCGGGTGGAATTTTTCGATAGTGAGATTGAATCATTGCGCGAGTATGACCCAGATTCCCAACTGAGCACCAAGCGTCTCAAATCAGTGCCATTTATTTTGCATGAGCCAGAAAAATCGGCAACTGTCTTGGATTATATCAAGGATGATCACATTATCATTGCCCTAGAACAAATTTTTGAGGCCTTACCTTTTTGTCAGATCTTTTTTAATCAAGAGGTCTTTGATGATGACTCACTGAGTCACCGATCGTTGCCCACTTTTCCAAGTCCGCTTGGTGTTTTTGAAGCAGGGGATTTTATATTGCAACAAGCCAAACGCGATCAGTTTTTCCAACAAATGCAGGAATGGCAGGACGATCATTGGACCGTGGCGATGAGCTTTGCCAATCAAGGTGAGGAAGATCGTTTTCATGAACTTGCAGGATCGCTCGATGGAATTCATGCGATACGAGGGGATATTCATGCCGGTTTTATCATTCCAGAGGTCAAAATTGCGGTCATTTCTTCCTCGGAATTGTTTGGCCGATACCGCTCTGCTGGCATGACGCGGAAATCGTTGTTAGATCGACACAATGCGGCCCGTGTTTCGTTAGATGAAATTCAGTTAGCTGACCTAGTGGTCCACTATGAATACGGGATCGGTCGCTTCCGTGGCATTCAGTTTAGCGATGAGGGAGATAGCGAAGAAATAGTTATCGAGTATCTAGACGGAGCGCTTTTGTCTGTCCCTCTCGATCAGGCGCATCTGGTTGCCAAGTATGTCGGCATGGGCGGGAGAACTCCTGAACTCAATAAATTAGGCAGTGTTTCGTGGAAAAAAACGCGACACAGTGCGGAGAAATCGATTCTCGATTACGCGGCACAAATTTTGCGTATTCAGGCCGAACGTCAATCTCAAGAAGGCTATTCGCATCCTCCGGACTCGCGATGGATGTGGGAATTTGAAAACTCATTCCATTTTACTGAAACTATTGATCAATTGCGCGCGATCGAAGAAACCAAGCGTGATATGGAAACGCCTAAACCTATGGATCGTTTGATCTGTGGCGACGTCGGCTTTGGCAAAACAGAAGTCGCCATTCGCGCCGCCTTTAAAGCGATCACTGGTGGCAAACAAGTGGCGATTTTAGTGCCGACGACTGTGCTGGCTGAACAACACTGGCGGACTTTCCGCGAACGAATGTCTGACTATCCGATTCGCATTGATTTGTTAAATCGATTCCGTACGCCAGCCGAAGTGCGTGACACCATCAAAGGGCTCGCCGATGGATCGGTGGATTTAATCATTGGTACGCACCGCTTACTTTCTGCCGATGTTGCTTATCACAATCTTGGTCTAGTGGTGATCGATGAAGAACAACGTTTCGGCGTGAAGCATAAAGATAAATTTAAGGAAATTTTTCGGCACATCGATATTCTTACTCTTTCTGCCACTCCGATTCCGCGCACTCTCTATATGGCATTGATGGGCACGCGTGACATGTCCACCATCGATACGCCACCGCCCAATCGGATGCCAGTGCATACTTCCATTTCGCCATACGATGATCGCATCATTCGCGATGCCATTTTGCGAGAAATGAAACGTGGTGGGCAGGTGTTTTTTCTCTACAATCGGGTAAAAACCATTGAGGTGATGAGAAAAAAAATCCAGACATTGGTGCCCGAAGCACGCATCCTCGTCGGTCACGGTCAGATGGATCAAGATGAGCTGGAAGTGGTGATGAAAACTTTTGTGCAAGGCGAAGCGGATGTGTTGTTAGCCACGACGATCATCGAAACCGGTATCGATATTCCAAACGCGAATACCATTTTGATAGATCGCGCTGACCGTTTTGGCCTTGCTGACTTGTATCAACTCCGCGGTCGTGTCGGTCGCGCTGGTGAAAAGGCTTACGCGATTTTGCTACTACCTCGCGACATGATGGCGCAAGGCGATGCACAGAAAAGAATCAATGCGATTCGTCAATACACCGCACTGGGATCAGGATTTAAAATTGCGATGCGAGATTTGGAAATTCGCGGTGCTGGGAATTTGTTAGGCACTAAGCAATCGGGGCACATCGCAGCCGTAGGCTTCGACCTCTATTGCCAACTGCTCCGTCAATCAGTAGAGCGATTGAAGGGGCGTCCCATGCCTCAGCGCGCGGAAATCTCTGTTCGCGCTGATTTTATCGCGTTCACGGAGAATGAATTCCACCGCGGTTCTGCCGATACGGAATTGTTGCCAGCCTATTTACCTGGCGATTTTATTACTGATACTCGATTGCGCGTGAGTGCTTATCGTGAGCTAGCCGAATGCTTGAGCGAGAAAGAGTTAGATGCTCTTTTAGCTGGATGGAAAGATCGTTTTGGTAGACTGCCCGAAGCTGTAGAATGCCTGCTTATGCTGACTCGCGCTAAAATACGTGCTGCGATCAAAAAAATTACCACGATCGAAATTCGTGGTCAAAAACTCAGCCTTACACGCAATGGTGCCTCAATTACCATGGAAAATCGCCACCCTCGTTTGAAGTCCACAAAGCCCCTAGATAAGCTCAAGGAAACACTCCATCTGTTAGAATTACTCTAAAGAGATTACTTTTTTGTTAGGTTTTGGAGCACGTACGTTGCGCCATGATCATGAAGTGATTCCATGCTAAATTGACCAGTTGCTACGGCGAGACAACTAGCTCCCATCGCTTTCGCGCAAGCAATATCCTTGGGTGTGTCGCCGATCACTAAGGTGCGTTGTGGGCTGAAGCTTTTGCCGAGCAAGAGCGAGGCACGATTCATTGCTACAGGCCCTAACAAATTACGATCTGCAAAATCATCGCCATAGGCACCAAAAGAGAAATGATGGTCCAGCAGAAAATGTTTCATTTTAATGGCGGCACCTCGGCTTGTGTTACCTGTTAATAATCCGACAGCTGCGCCATGATTCGTGAATGTTGTTATGTGCTCAGCTACACCGGGGTGAATGTAGCCAGCGAAAAGCCCACTCGCCAGATTCGCTTCTAGGCGATCATGGTAGAGCTCAAAAAAATCATTGATATCGATGCTACTATTACTGCGCCCGTAGTGATCGAGTAAATTTTTGACGATGCCTAAATCGGTGCTCCCCGCAAGGTCAAGCGTTGGCGACGGCGCTCCGAAAAACTGTTCTGCGGCTTCGGATAAAGCTGCCATGCCGGCACCGCCTGTGTCAACAAGCGTGCCGTCTATGTCATAGAGTACGAGATCGTAATCTGTAAAATGCATTACTCTGGCGCTTGCTCGGTAGCATCAGTGCTAGCGGTTTCCTCTCCAGCGTCATCAGCATCGTCATCGTGATGATCTTCCGTGATGTCGTCTTCGTCATCGTGATCGTCTTCCTCAAGCAGTTCACCATGGAACAGGTGGAATTTGCGTTTGCGTTGTCCTTGTGGCAACGGCGATAATGTCATCGCGACCACACGACCACCCAAACGTGGCGGTTGATCAACGTTGGCGATGAGCTTGAGATCTTCGATGATGCGTTGCATTGCTACAAAGCCTAAATCTTTGTGGGCATTTTCACGTCCTTTGAATTGAATGACTACACGCACTTTGTGTCCAGTATCAAGGAACCCTTCGACGCGACCCATTTTGATATTGTAATCGTGCTGTCCAGTACCCACGCGAAGTTTGATTTCCTTCATCCGAGTGGAGGACTTCGACTTTTGTTTTTTCAACTTCGCTTGTTCATACTTGAACTTGCCGTAGTCGATAATTTTGCACACCGGTGGATCGGCTTGTGGGGCAATCTCTACGAGATCTAAGCCCTGCATTTGTGCTTTGATGAGTGCATCACGCACCGTCATCACACCGAGCTGGCCGCCGTCTGAGCCAACGACTCGGATTTTTGGTGCACGGATGCGGTCATTGACACGTGTTTGATCGCGGTTGCCCATGCGACCGCCCTTTTGTTGAGTTGGTTTCGTTTGTTTGCTTATGGCGTTAGTCCTCCAGTGAGTTCATGCTGCGCCGCTTTGTTGCACAATGATGCTGTGCTCACACAGTGGCGAGAGTGTAGTTTCTGCATTCCGATAAAGCATTTCCTCATAAGAGCGACGATGCAACTGCCGTCGCGCATGGACGAGCCGCGACAGTGTGTATGGTATGGAATCGAGCAGATAAAATCATTTGAAAATCTATTGTGTTAGGAATTAGCATATTGCTAATACATCGCACTTCGAGCCATGTCTACAGAAATACAGTGGTTTGATCAAGCGGAAAATTTCGATAAA
>CAIRGO010000316.1 GCA_903878115.1 Akkermansiaceae bacterium
CCACTGAAGTGTTTTGAATACCGTGATGCTATCAGGTGATGAGCGGCGGTTACTGAGGGGAAGAGTTGAGTAACAAGGATAAGCTTGGGTTATTGCGTGAGAACGTTGAGCAGCAAGGCTAAGCTTGGGTTACTACGTGAGAACGTTGAGCAGCAAGGCTAAGCTTGGGTTACTACGTGAGAACGTTGAGCAGCAAGGCCTAAGGCGGCTTCCTCATATGGAGTACCAGAAATCGTCAGCCGCCTTAGGCCTTGCTACTCAACTTATTGACGGCGGAAAATGTCTGAATACCAACACTGTTTTTCGCAGCTGGGTGAGGATGGGGTGGGTGGGTGACGATTTCTGGTACTCCATATGAGGAACCCACCCACCCCATCCTCACCCAGCGGGCTCAGCTAACTCAGCAATAATCTACTCAAGCGCACCCCGACTGAGCTCAAATATGAAAAAGAAAGTAGCCCTACCGCTGTTAGCAATCGTTCTGATAGGCGTCATTGCTTCTCACATCAGTTTCAAACCGGCCGACCACAGCTATCTGATGGTCGTAGATGGCATTGAAATTGATGTAATGGGAAAAATGCAAAATCAGTGGCTTGCAATCACTCAAAATTGCGAGGGCGTATCGCAACCACTCGCAGGCCAAGCAAACTTTCAATTGATTCAAAATGCCGTTCAATCCTACAGCCCACCGCAATCCCAATCTGCGCAAATTGCAGGCATGTGGACATTTGGCGAATGGACCTTGGCCGAAGTAGAGTTTGAGACTTTGCTACCCGCAGTCGTCACCCTGCAAATAAACAACAATGAACAGAAAATTGTGCCTCGCGGTATTTGGAGTGGCCATACCAAACCTTGGATTGCAGCACCTTTGATTCGAACTTATCTCAAAACGCAAGTACCAGAGTTACCCAGCAAGCTGCTGAATTGTTTTGACCCTCGCTCCAAATCATTCAACTGAAGTGAAGTGTTTTACCGCCATGCCTCATTAAGCTTTGGCGCACATTGCTAGTATTCAACCTATTATTGTTTATGCCATCAACGTTTCCCACGGTGAGGTTTACATCACCTACCGGGTCCAGTCTGGCTGGAATTTGGAAGCACCGTCTTTAATACCACTTAGGGATTCTCTGCAAAACCCTGATAACGGTGGCCACTAGACTTAAAATTTTTCAGCAAATGCGGGATGCCCATTAGGAAGGCCGCGACATGCATACGGATCACCGTATCTACCGGGATAGATGTGGTGTCACGATATACATGCCGACGGATGCCTAGATGAGAAATGTTGCCGTGCAAAACCCAGCCGATTTCCTGTAAGAGGGCGTGGCTCTTTGGAGCCTCAACACCCGCCGCATGCGCAGCTTCCAACGTGATCGTCTCGAGCAGATTGCGAATAATTTCTGCGATATAGGTAGGTGCTATCTCAACCTCAGCTAACGAGGCGTAAATGAACAGTCGAAGCCACTTACGCGTCAGAATGGCTTCGTAGTATTCCCTGTAAAAATTCACGAGTCGTTCTTCTAAGGGGACATTTCTCTCCTGAAGTCGTACGAACCAGATTGCCTTGAAAGGACCCGCAATTTCTGCTTCATAAACCGCACTGATCAGACTGGCTTTGTTAGGGAAGACGCTATATAGAAGGCGTTGAGACACACCACATGCGTCAGCTAAAGCGCGCGTCTGTGCTGTTAAACCGTTTTCTGAGAAGAACCCAAATGCCTTGTCAAGAATTTGAGCTCTTCTCTCTTTGGCTGGCATGCGCGCGGTTGACTTGCGTGCAGTTGTAGCCTTGCTTTGTGGCACTTTAACCACCTTGCGGCGACTTCCCGCTAACTCGTCGGATTTGGCTTTCATAGATGAGTTGAATTGTGATATTTGAATTGTAGACACATCAGAGTGTTTGCCGCAAAATACATATCTTCAGTTGACGATATATGCGGCACTGGCCGTTGTTTACAAACTCTAACAATCACGGAGAAAAAATGATCTACGAAATGCGTACGTACCAGGTCCAGCCGGGGAAGGCCGCGGAATTCCTCAAGATGTACGAGGCCAAAGGACTTCCGATCATTTCTCGCTACGCCCGCTTAATTGGTTGTTGGGTCAAGGAGTCTGGCGTACTAAATTCCACCGTCTTCATCTGGGCCTATGACGACTTTGCACACCGTACAAGTCAGAGAGCCGTTCTGTCAAAGGACCAAGAATGGATCGCCTTCATTCCTGAAATGCTGCCGTATTTGGTCCATCAGGAAAGCGTTTTCATGACCCCCGCGATGTTCTCTCCAAACAAATAGCAGGCGAGTCCAATGCCAGTCAGCGGTTTTGGTCTTTTCACGGTTGGCATCGGATTGAACCATAAATACAAAGCAAGCTCATTCGGAGGCTTAGCTGTCAGTTTTCTAGCGTACTGACGCGAAAAAAAATCATATCGTCACTTGACGATATGTGCGGCATTCATCAATAATGGTTTTGCGGTCGGGCTGGCAGCGTTGGCTGGTTGGTTTGCGAGCCGTTTTCCTTGCTAGGAGCGTGACGAATGACTGATATCTTGACTAACGATGCATCGCGTCGTGATTTTCTGAAGATGACGGCGGCCGCAGGGCTTGCTGGTTCGAGCGCTCTGGCGCTAGAGGCGGGAGCGCAAGCGGCACCAATCAACTTTTACGCATGGTCGGCGGCTGTCGATCTTGTTAAAAGCCATGTCACCGCATTTGAGACAAGCACCAATTTGAAGGTGAGCTACAACAATGCACCATGGGCCCAGTATCGGGACGCGATGGTTACCAAATTTGTTGGAAAAGCTCCATTGGATGTTCTTTGGGTCTCTGACAGCTGGCTACCAGAATGGGCAGAGGCTGGTTGGATTGCGCCAATTGACGGATTCCCACAATTAACCCAGTACAACGCTGATACAGATGACTTCTGTCTTCAG
>CAIRGO010000317.1 GCA_903878115.1 Akkermansiaceae bacterium
TATGACCATCCACAACTGGCCCAGCGCACTAAGCTACTTCACCATAGAATTCTCAGACCGTATCCCTAACAATCAATAAATACTTCCATCAGCATAAAACAACTTACACAAAATTCCTTACACGCTCAAGATTACCCATTAATATTGAAACATATGCTGTTATTTTTACTAAATAAATCCAAGATAATCACCAGCATTCATAATAAAATTACTCAGCTACAATGCGGCATCTACCCACCCATCACTTTTCCACTTGCCGAAAATTTGTTTTCACGATTATAATTTTCTTCCCTAGCATGAGTCTCCAAAAAATAACTTCATTATTACTCGTTATATGTTGCGCTTTGTCGCTAGCATCGTGCACCTATCTCCAAACAGCGTCTCTTGGTGCGACAAAAAAAATAACTGATGATTGGAACGTTCAAACAACGCAACACGGAAAAGCATCATGGTATTCTGTAAAAACCAATTACGGCACACGCACAGCTAGTGGTGAACGGCTGAGCAACTCAGCAGCCACCGCTGCACACAAAACGTTGCCGCTGGGCACGCAAGTGCGAGTGACGAACTTAGCGAATGGAAAATCTGAGATCGTTCGCATCACCGATCGCGGTCCCTACATTCGTGGACGAATCATCGATGTGACTATCGGCTGCGCCGAACGTCTTGGTTTCGTAGGTCGTGGTGTCACTACTGTCAAAGTAGAAGTATTGAAGAAAAAGGAGACAGCATCCAATCTCTCGAAAAAACCATCGCTGGCGAGCAATTAAGCAGCCCCACGATCAATACCTTGCAGTGGAGGCAGCATGGTGCCCATCGCATCTGCTGCGGCACGAAGAAGTTCTATTTCAGCATCGGCTATCACTCCGTCAGTCACGACAGCTATGCCGCAGATGACGAGAATATCTCGCTTTAAGGTGGGTGAAGCAGCGTCCAAATTTTTGAATACTTGATCCAATTGACCGTAATCCGCTTCGGTATAAACAAGCGGACGCCCCGTTTGTTTTTCATATGCCGCTGATGCTTGCGTAAATGCTATGTTCTCATCAATCTCGGAACTAGCTAAGGGACACAGGCAAACGACCAGTTGCGATAAGTCCGACTCGATATCTGTAAGCCGATGATAGCGAATCGGACAAACATCACGCTTTTCAAATGTTGCCGCCAAATGCCGTTCGATGGCTCGCTCCATCATGAGTTCAAAAAGAGAAATTTGCCCATCGCTAGCAATCAAACGTCGTGCCATGTCGCGGAAATGGACAAACTCCGCATAGTTCATTTTTCTCAAAATCGGGATCGAGAGATCGATCATAGCGATTTTTTCAACTGAAATCATTTCCTTGCAACGCTCACTCCAGTGTTGCACGGCGGCTATTTCTTCTCCTTGTAGAGTTGATTCTAACCAAAGCATTTCTTCGATTCTGAGCTGAGCATCCTGTGAAACCAACATCCCAAATAACATGCCACGCGCCTGCGGCACCGTGAGCGACATATGGTCAGAACCCATGGAGTTGAGCATCTGCGCACCGAAGGCAACATCGATACTCGATAGATCCCCCAATTGGCTCAGTCCAGCTTGGCTCCAATTACGATTCGAGGTAGCCACTGGACTCTGCTCATCTGCGATGACATGATCTCTCGTCGTTAACCTGCCATCCCATGAAGGATCGATTGCTTTGATTCGTTTCGTCAATGATGGATGAGTTGCTAACAATTGATTCATGAAGCCATCTTGTCCCGCAAAAAACATGTGAGAAGCCTCACTCGCTTTCGGCGCGAGCAGTGTTTGATCGCTTTGTTGGGCGATTTTTTTCAGGGCCCCAGAAATGCCTTCGGGATCGCGGGTAAACTGCACTGCGGAAGCATCGGCCAAAAACTCCCGCTGCCGAGAGACGGCCGCTTGAATGATCCGCGCAAATAATACGCCTACTGATCCGATAAGCCAAAATAATACTCCTGCCAGAATCATCGCTAGCAAGATCGCTCCACCATTTTTGCTGTCTTCGGACGATCGCACTCGTGTATGACGCAGCACGGATAACAAACCACGACCAATGATCGCAATCATCATCAAGCCGAACAGCCAGCCGATCAAACGCATATTCAAACGCATGTCACCATTGAGAATATGACTGAACTCATGGCCGATGACACCTTGTAACTCTGAGCGATTCAGATTCTTCAAACAACCTTGGGTCACCGCAATGACGGCATTTCCGGGTTCGGTTCCCGCAGCGAAAGCATTGATAACGTTCTCGTCATCCATCACCCACACTTGCGGCACAGGCACGCCAGACGCGATGGCCATTTCCTGAACGACATTCAGCAAACGCCGTTCATCCAAATCATGCGTCGATGGATCCACGGGACGAGCCCCCATGTCGCGAGCGACAACGGCACCGCCATTGCCTAATTGGATTAATTTGAAAAGACTACCTAACAGAATAATCACCGCCCCGCCGATGGCGACACCGACTGGGATCGGATTATTTTCATAATGCATGTGACCATCATCTGCCATTGCCGTGGCAAATGTCGCGGCAAAGAATAACGAACCGACAGTGGCAGTCACGCCCATAATGAACCATAACACCAACCACTTGGTGCGGCTTCGGGCGCGCTGTTGTGCTTCGAAAAAATTCATTCCACTCCCCTCCCACTCGACGTAGCAGTGATCAGAATGATACTTTTACGGCTTCGCGCTCTTTTTCATCGGACACTTCAAACAATGCTGCTGCACCAAAGGAGAACATGTTAGCAATGAAATTGGTAGGAAATGTCTCGCGTTTATTATTAAAAAACGTCACCGCATCGTTGTAGGCTTGACGTGCAAACGAGACTTTATTTTCAGTTGTCGTCAATTCTTCGCTCAATTGCATCATGTTCGCATTGGCCTTCAAGTCAGGATATGCCTCCGCCACCGCGAACAAGCGCCCCATCACTCCACCCAATCGACCTTCGGCCTGCGCCAACTGCCCTACAGCAGCGGCATCACTAGGATTCATCGCTGCCGCAGAACGCATGCTTTCCGCCTGATTTCGCGCCGCGATCACCGCCTCTAACGTTTCTCGCTCATGTACCATGTAACCTTTTGCGGTTTCGACCAGATTCGGAATCAAATCATGACGACGCTTTAATTGCACGTCAATCTGCGCAAAGGCATTGCGGAAACCATTTCGCGCACGAACCAGTCCATTATACATGCCTACTAAAATCATCGCCAGCACAGCTACGATTCCTAACACTACAACAATCAATAATAATATACCTGTCATACCTGCTCCCATAGTTACAATTTTCCTTACGAAAAATACCCTAGCGCATAACTACCCATCTAGGCGATGGGAAAATTCAATTCTTTTTGGAATCATGGATGGAAAGCACGTCACTTGCCTATTTCAACGTGCGCCCCATTTATATTTGTAATTAATATTGTCACACAGTCAGCATAAAGATAAACAATCTCAGGCCTATGAAATACTGCTGCGTACTTTTTGCTTTGATCTTTACCATTTGTCCTAGCAGAACGTTATTCGCCGTCGAGAGGCCAAACATCGTGTTCATCCTTGCCGATGATCTAGGCTATGGGGAACTAGGTTGTTATGGTCAGCAGAAAATCAAAACGCCCCACATTGATCGGCTTGCTAGCGAAGGCATGCGTTTCACTCGTCACTACTCTGGCGCACCTGTTTGCGCACCTTCGCGTAATGTGCTAATGACTGGAAAACACCTGGGACACGCAGAAATTCGCGGCAATCGGCAAGCGAGCCTCAGCTTTCCACAATACAAAGAAGGTCAGCATCCGATCGCGGCGGAAACCGTCACTATCGTTCAGTTGTTCCAACAAAACGGCTACGCAACAGCAGCGATCGGCAAATGGGGACTAGGGCCAGTCGGTAGCAGCGGGGCGCCCGACCAACACGGATTTGATTTTTTCTATGGCTACAATTGCCAAGCCGTCGCCCATAGTTATTACCCTCGGTATCTCTGGAGAAACAATAAGCAGGAGGAAATCAACCCCCAGCCCATTCCTGGTGGCGCCAAACAATTGACCGGCGAGGTGACCATGGAAAAATACATCGGTCAGCAATACGCGCCCGATCTAATGGTCAAAGAGGCTACGAATTTCATCAACCAGAACAAAGAAAAACCATTCTTCCTCTACCTTGCCTTCATTGAGCCACATGTTGCCATGCATCCGCCTGTAGACCGCGTCAATGACTATCCGAAAGAGTGGGATACCGAGCCATATCGTGGTGATTCCGGCTACCTCCCCCACCCTCGACCACGCGCCGCTTATGCTGCGATGATTACCGATCTCGACGATCACGTGGGTAAAGTGATGAAAAGTCTTGCAGAAAATCAACTAACGGAAAAAACTTTAGTTGTTTTCACGAGTGACAACGGTGCCACGCACGAAGGCAAAGCAGGTCAGCATTTTCACATTGGCGGCGCTGACCCGGCATTTTTTAACAGCACCTTGGACTTAAAGGGTTACAAAGGCAGCGTTTACGAAGGTGGATTACGCGTGCCTATGATTGTTCGTTATCCCGGAAAAATCAAAGCAGGCAGCACCAACGAAACGCCTGGGTATTTTGCCGATTGGTTGAGCACGCTTTGTGCCGCAGCGTCTATCTCCAACAAGCAAGAAACCGATGGCGAAAATCTCTGGCCTACGATGATCGATGCCACACAAAAAATCACCCATCGCCCTATGGTCTGGGTTTACCCCGAATACTCAGGTCAGGTCGCTGTGAACTTTGGAGATATTAAGGTGCTAAAAACCAAACTGCTCACCAAAAAACCTGCGGAGTGGGAAGTTTACGATCTAAGCAAAGACCGCGGGGAAACAAAAAATTTGGCGACTGATCAACCGCAGTGGATCGAAAAAGCCAAAGCGGTATTGAAAGAACAAACTGATAACAATCTACTCTTTCCCATGAAGTTACCCGAGTAAATTTCACATGTGCCCTTTTCCAGAACGCGAATCATTAGACTTATTGAGCGAGCGACGTTCGTCATTGCTACACGCGCTGGATACTTCGCTCGGGCAGAAAATTACCACAACACAAGAGATCCGAGATGTTCAGTGGCTCGCTCTAACAAAACTTATTCACCATGCTTACGAATCGGTGCCGCTCTACCAAAAAAAATATGACGCCGCGGGATTCCATCCATCGATGCTGCACTCCCTTGATGATCTGTGCCTCATTCCCTTACTTACCAAGCAAGAGTTGCGTGCGGCATCGCTCGATGATCTGACGAGTCAACATGCCCCAGCCGCGCGATTGATCGCGTCATCAGGATCGACGGGAATACCAAGCAGAATGTTCAGGGATGAAAGTTCACTGTGGCAATTCATGGCAGCCAACATGATGCTCTACCATGATTGGTGCCACGGTAGACCATACGAAGAGGCATTGTATTTTGTTGATTTCGCGCCTGACTCTATCGACTTTGTCATTGCCGATTTTCTGCGCACCATCGTGCCTGAGGATCGACTGCTGCCAGTGACCTTATCGACTCAGGAAATGATTGAAAAAATCCGTGAATTTTCCCCACAATTCATTTCCTCTTACCCATCAACGATGCGCAGCATTGCGATGACAATGGTACGCAATGGCGAGTTTAATCATCAACTGCGGTTGCTTCATTTGACATCAGAAAAGTTAGACGGCAATACGCGCGATTTGATCCAACGAGTTTTCCCTCACGTTCGCATCGTAGAAACCTACACGAGCAGCGAAGGAGGATTGATTGCTTGGTCGTGCACGGCAGGAGATCATCGATTGCATCTCAGCGAAAACAGCGGCATTTATGAAACCATCGATCACATACTGGTTATTACTGATCTAACAAATTTTTCAACGCCCATCATCCGTTATAGTGGCATGAACGATTTTTGCACCATCATCGACTCACCCTGTGCGTGTGGTTCGCCGATGCGAGCCATTCGCGGACTAGAAGGACGCAGCGCAGAGACAATCAGCCTCAGCGATGGAAGAGTGATCTCGCCTTATGTGCTATTAAACGCGATGGAAGAAGTAACTGGTGTTTTGCACTATCAAATCATTCAACACAGTCGCGATGACATAGAAATCCTGATTGTGCCGGCCGAGTCATACATTCCAGCAAGTGTCTGCAAGGCACTGCCGATACCGATTCGTGAAAAGATTGTCGATCAAATCAAACCGAAAGCAGGTGCGCACAAAGTCCCCTTGATCGTCTCTCACCTATGAAACACCTATTGCAACATACCATGCGCGGATTTGGGCAAATGTGGTTGTCGAATTCCACTCGTAGCGGCGCGATGATTTTGTTAGGCATCTTGATTCTCTCTCCTCTCGCCGCGCTGTGGAGTTTTCTCGCGGCACTACTCACCACCAGCATCGTTCGCTGGTTAGACAAAAGTAATGTCACTGCGAAAACTGGACTCGCAGGCGTCAATGGTGTGCTAATCGGCACCGCGTGGATTGTTTATCCAGAAGTCGAATGGTGGATGCAGGCGTTTCTCACCATTCTCGCCAGCATCATCATGGCATTGATGATTTCTCCCGTGACACGCTGGTTAAAACACGTTAAATCACCGCTAGTCTTGTTTAGTCTTCCTGAGTTAATCATGGTGTGGTTGCTGATCAGCGGACTGGCCGTCATGGGGCGTTATGATTGGCATCACTGGTCAGGCTGGCATGCTCTGCAACAAGGAAAATATGAGCAAGCGCGTGATCAGTTTACTCGCGCAAAACCGAGCACAGCATGGGTAGAAAAATGGCGTCACGATGGCATCGCGTGGTCGTATTTTCATGAAGGGAAAATTGCCTCCGCGAAGTATTATTTCGAACAATGCGAGGAACTTGCTGATGCGCAATGTGGACTAGGCTGGTGCCATCTGAAAGCAGGAAACTATTTCGTAGCGGAACAATGTTTTCTTCGTGGGGGAAATTCACCTGACGCCTTTGAAGGACGCGCTTGGTGTCAACGACTTACTGGTCAAGGCGATGGCGGATTTGGGCGCGTGCGCTGGATGACGCCGCTTCTCGCCGAGAGCTGGAAGCCGCTACACCCTAGATTGGCTCACTGGCTTGATGAGCATTTTTCTGCCAGAGCACAGCGAACTTCTTGCAGGCAACTATTATGCTGGCTCTGCTTTCTCGTCGCAATCGCCCTGCACTCACGTTATTCATTGATCGCGGTGATGATCACGCTAAGCATCGATGGTCTGCTGGGTATCAGCGACCTTGCGTTGCTCTACAATCAAGTGCCGCTGATGATTGCTCTCTCGGGATTATATTTCCGCTTATCCCCTGCTACGCTCATCGCCATCGTCCTCAGCAACGTCATTCTTTATCTCACATGGCCGATCATGAGCAATTGGCCATCAGGCAGTTTGATGTTCAATCTCTTGCTTTTAGGAGGCATCGCGATATTTCACCGATTTAGCAAAACTCAATTGGTTCCGCTAGAACTCGCGATGACTTCACCCGAACGCATTCGCATGGGGATGCAAAAAATCATCACCGCAAAAGAATGTTGGCGAAAAATAGCCGATGCTAAAAATTCAGACGCTGATTTTTGATTAGACTAAAGTCGAAACTACTTTCCGTTGAAAAACTTAGCGCCTTTGTGTCTTTGCGAACATTGCGATTAATCTAACTGAAATTAGACATCGAGCTTTGTCCACGCCGCATTATTTTTCGATGATTTCACCGCGGCTTCAATGAACGCCATGCCGGTGATGCCGTCATCGATGCCTGGGAAATCATACCCAGCGATCGGTGCTGGATTGCCCAAAATCGCATCGCTAATCGCAGCGGCAGCCGCCACGTAGATATTGGCAAATGCCTCAATGAATCCCTCGGGGTGACCAAACGGGGTGCGCGTAAAAGCGACTGCTTCGGGGCCATTATAAGAATTGCCGCGACGCCAGATTTGTCGAGGTTGTTCAGCGAATTTCACAATCAATTCATTCGGTTGCTCTTGATGCCACTCGATTGACGCCTCGGTGCCATAGATGCGGATATTCAGATTATTTTCATCACCGTTGGAAATTTGCGAAGCATACAGAATGCCACGTGCGCCGCCCTTGTAGCGGACTAACATATTTCCATCGTCATCAAGTGGACGACCAGGGATAAATGTCGAAAGCTCGGCGGCGATTTCGTCGATTTCCAATCCGGAAATATAATGCGCAAGATTTTCCGCATGAGTGCCGATATCACCGATGCAGTTGGATACGCCTGAAACACTCGGGTCCATGCGCCAATTGGAAATAGCGCCGTCCGCTTGATCTTTCAAAGCCGTGATTGCATAACCTTGCGGATACTCCGCGACGATCTTAAGAATGCGCCCCAGTTTCCCTTGCTGCACCATTGCCCGTGCTTCTTTCACCATCGGATAGCCAGTGTAATTATGAGTCAGCGCAAACACGCAGCCACTTTGTTGCACAACTTCGCGCAGTTGTTTTCCTTCTGCGAGAGAAAATGCCAGCGGTTTTTCACAGATTACGTGAATGCCAGCTTCCAGAAACGTTTTCGCTACTTTGTAATGAAGATCATTTCTGGCAACGATGCTCACAAAATCAATGCGCTCACCGAGCGGTAAAGCGGCCTCTTTTTCTGCCATTTCCGTGTAACTGGTATAAACACGAGTAGGATCAAGAAACAAGTCTGCTCCCGAGAGTTTTGATTTTTCAGGATCAGAGGAAAAACACCCAGCGATGAGTTCGATTTTACCGTCGAGATTTGCCGCCATGCGATGAACTGAGCCGATAAAAGCTCCCCGTCCACCACCGACCATGCCCATGCGAAGTTTGCGATTGAGTGACATATAATAATAAGTTAGTTGAAAAAAATGTGAAAGTCATCATTGGCAAAATGACCCAATTGTCCAGAAATATCTGCATGCCATGAGTCATCAGCATTGCAAAAATCTCAAGCCTCTGCTTAGTTAGGGCTTCGATGTCTATTCTCTCGATCAAACATATTGCAAAATCTTTTGGAACGTTTCGGGCCGTGGACGATATATCGATAGAAGTCGCTGCTGGCGAGACAGTTGGCTTACTAGGAGTAAACGGAGCGGGAAAAACAACGCTTATGAATATGATTCTTGGCCTCATTACTCCAACGTCGGGAAGCATTAATGTATTTGGCAAGGACATCGCGAAGCATCGATTGGAAATTCTGCGGCGCACCAATTTTTGCACCACCTACGCCGCGCTGCCTGGCAATGTTCCCGTATTTTCCAATTTGCTCATTTTTGCCAAACTTTATCAGATCGATCAACCTAAGAAAAAGGTCTATGAGTTATTGGAATTGTTAGAAATTACATCACTCAAAGACAAACTGACCGGGACTCTGTCTGCGGGAGAATCCACACGGGTCAATTTAGCCAAAGCGTTGCTCAATGATCCTGAGTTGCTTTTGTTAGATGAACCCACTGCATCGCTCGATCCTGACATCGCCGATAAGGTTCGCAAGTTAATCATTCATCTGCAAAAAACGCGTAAACCAGCAGTACTTTATACTTCTCATAACATGCGCGATATCGAAGAAGTCTGCGATCGTGTTTTATTCATCCATCAGGGAAAAATCCACGCAGCGGGAACAACGGCAGAGATTAAGGAGCGATTCTCCGAAGAAAATCTCGATGATGTTTTCATCAAAATTGCCCGCTCGGATAAACAACCAATCTAACGAATTCATGCCATCATTTACTGTCATTTCTGCTCTGCTGTATCGTTACATTTTGCTTTACGCGAGAAACCGCATTCGTTTATTCGAGCTATTTTTCTGGCCCATCGTTCAGTTATTGGTGTGGGGATTTGTGACCAGTTATTTGCAATCGAAAGGCGGCGGTTCATTTCCTCGCTTCATCACTTTTTTGATAGGAGGAATCATCTTGTGGGATTCGCTTTTTCGCTCACAACAAGGTGTTGCGATTTCATTTTTGGAAGATGTTTGGACAAGAAATCTGATCAACATATTCGCCGCACCGGTGCGCATGAGTGAGTATCTCGGTGCGTCATTCTGTGTTGGCATTTTACGCGTCGGGCTAACCGCCATCGTGCTCGCTTTGATTGCCTTGCTTGCCTATGGCTTTAATTTGTTTGAGTTTAAATTTTCACTCATCGGATTCTATGCCAACCTGATGCTCTTTGGCTGGGTATTAGGCATTGTTTCTATCTGCCTAATCCTTCGCTTTGGTCACAGTGCTGAATCCCTCGCATGGGCGATTCCCTTTATGATTCAGCCATTTGCTGCGGTGTTTTATGACGTATCCACTCTGCCTGGATGGATGCAGCACATTGCGTGGGCGATGCCTCCTGCTTATGTATTTGAAGGCATGCGCAAATGCCTCGCGGATGATTCGGCACCCTGGGAATACGTCATCAAAGCAGCGACTCTCAATGTCTGCTACCTAGCTATCGCCGGCTGGTTCTTTGCTCGGACTCTCACTAACGTGCGCGAAAAAGGGCTCTTAACGAAAGTTTCCACTTCTTGATGAGCAACAGAAAAAATGCTAGATCTTCATGATCTCTTTTTCTTTTTGCACTACGTGGGCGTCGATGTCCTTCACGGATTTATCGGTTAGCTTCTGCACGTCGGCTTCAAAAACTTTTTGACCATCTTCGGTGAGCACGTTATCAGCCTTCATTTTTTTGGCGGCATCCATGCCTTCCTTGCGGACTTGTCGCACGCTCACTTTCGCTTCTTCGCCCATCTGTTTGATGAGCTTCGCCATTTCACGACGACGCTCTTCAGAGAGTTCTGGCACCGGCACACGGATCGAACGATCTGCAGCGGATGGGTTTAATCCAAGTTTGCTTTCACGAATGGCGCGCTCGATGTCCTGCGTGGTCGATGGGTCGAAAGGCTGCACCATTAACATCCGTGGTTCAGGCGTGGTAACGACAGCAACAGCTTTCAATTTCATCACCGAATCGTAGGCACGCACATAGACATCCATATTTTCGATCAAGCCGGGCGATGCTTTTCCGGTGCGCACGCTGCTGAACTCGTGCAACAAGTGATCAACCGCTTTTTGCATATCACATTCTACTTCAAACAATGCTTCTTCTGGGTCCATAGTCTTTTGGATTAAAGGTTATTGTACAATCGTGCCGATGTTTTCACCAGCAAGTGCTCGTGTCACATTGCCATGTTTTTCCAAATCAAAAACGATGATTGGAATCTGGTTGTCCATGCACAAACTAAAAGCTGTCGTATCCATCACTTTCAGTTGTGAAGAGATGCACTCCTGAAAACTAACCGTGTCGTAGCGTTTGGCTGCGGGATTTTTCTTTGGATCACTATCATACACGCCATCGACCATCGTCGCTTTCAATATCACCTGCGCACCCATTTCACTAGCACGCAGGGCGGCGGTAGTATCCGTGGAGAAAAAGGGACTGCCTGTGCCCGCCGCAAAAATCACGACTTTTCCTTCATTCATGTATTTCACAGCACGCCGACGAATGAATGTCTCCGCAACATTTTTCATTTCAATGGCCGACATTACCACGCAGTCAACGCCTTCGTCTTCTAACGCACTTTGTAATGCTAAGGCATTCATCACCGTGGCTAACATGCCGACATAATCAGCGGTAGCGCGATCCATGCCACGCGCGCTTGCCGCAGCACCACGCCAAAAATTGCCACCGCCAACAACGACACCAAGTTGCAAACCAGTCTTTACCGCATCACGAATTTCCAGAGCGATACGATCGACAATTTCAGGAGAAATATTATCACGGCTGCCGATCTCACGTAAGGCTTCGCCGCTTAATTTTAGTATGGCTCGTTGGAATTTTCTCGGGTCTGTGGTATTCTTTGAAGTCATAAGTATGATGCAATGCTGCGCGATAAAAACAGTTTCGCCGCCTCTTGGCAATTACCAAGATGCAATCGATGAAAAAAATTTACTCTCCTTTCCCTGGCACGAGATACTTCATGCCTAAATCTTGCAATCCATTGTTGCTCTCATTGGTGCCGACGATGCGCAAAATGACCTTCATTTCATCTTTTTGCATGCTGTTGTAATCGATCAATGTTTTGCGAATTGCCACACTAACAATTTTCAATACTTGTCGCGCTGTGAGATCGACATCCTCGGGAATTTTCAAATTGCCAATATTGATTTCCACTTGCAGCACTCCATCGTCGTCAATGGATGCATTCAACATCACGCCGCATAACACCACGAGGTTGACTTCTTTGATTTGATAATTGGGATTGTTGGTTGGCAATTGATGAGGTTTCGCTACCGATTCGACCAGCACTTCAGGAAAACCACCTGTGAGCGCCATCGGACGAGATAACACTGCCGCTTGTAAAGCTTCATCAATCCCATCAACTTCGTCATTTACATCAGATCCATGCAGACTAATTGGTTGAAATATCTGCACTACTTGAATCACTGATGCATGAGTGAAGCACAACGACAGAAACCATAGAATGCAAGTTTTCATAGAGACACTATAGCTTGGCTTCACACTAGCAACAATGCTAATCAGAGAAATTTTCACGACTTTTGAGCAGTTGAGATCACACTTACTCTCAATCAATTTCCATTTGCAAGATCATCAAATCTCGCTAGCATTCGACCATGCTTCGCATCACCCTACTAACATTTATTAGCTTACTGTCACCTTACCTCGCAACCGCGCAAGAAAAACCCGCTGATCAAGAGGCAAAAAAAGAACAGACCGCACCGGAAAAACCGAAAGACGCGACCAAGCCCTCTGATGTCAAAGCTCCGGCTAAAGAAGTGGTAGAAAAAACGGTAACGATTGCAGGGAAAAAAATCAGCTACAAAACCATTACCAGTAAATTGGTGATTAACAAAGAAGACGGCACTCCGCGCGCATCGATTTTTAATGTTACCTATCTGCGCACGGACACCAAGGACACGAAACGTCCCGTTACTTTTGCCTTCAACGGCGGTCCAGGATCGTCTGCAGTATGGCTTCACCTTGGTGCTCTTGGGCCACGGATCATTGATATCAAAGATGACGGCACTGGCCCGATCAAACCGCCTGCGATGTTACGCGATAATGATTTGTCGATTCTCGACGTTACCGACCTTGTTTTTATCGACCCCGTTTCCACAGGCTATAGTCGCGCAGAGAAAGATGCAAAACCATCTGAATTTCATGGCGTAGAAGAAGATCTCGAATCCGTGGGAGATTTCATCCGCAGTTGGGTTACGGAAAATAAACGCTGGTCATCGCCTAAATATTTACTTGGTGAATCATACGGTGGCGTTCGCGCAGCGGGCTTAGCTGCGTTGCTGCAGTCTCGCTATGGCATGTCGCTCAATGGAGTGGTCATGCTCTCCACCTTAATGGACTTTCAAACTTTATCTGCTTCTGCAGGCAATGATTTAGCCTATCAAGTATTTTTACCGACCATGACTTCGGTGGCTCATTTTCATGGCGTAATCAAAGGCAACCGCGATCAACTCGTAGCACAAGCTCGCGAGTTCGCCTTCGGTCCTTATGCCGTTGCCCTATTGCAAGGCAATCAACTTCCTGCTGCCGAGAAAAAAGCTCTCGCCCTTAAAATTTCAGCCTTTACCGGCATTTCAGCGGAGATTATTGAGGATCACAATTTACGGATCGACTCGACATTTTTCCGCGGAGAACTCCTTCGTAAAAAGAAAAAAGTCATCGGACGATTTGACGCTCGCGTTGCTTGGAATGACACTGAAACATCTGAAGTGACGCCCGACTACGACCCCTCATTCTCCATCGCCCTGGGTGCATTTTCTACTGTAATGATGGACTACCTAACTACAGAGCTCGACTATCAAGAGGACCAGCCATACGAAATCCTGACTGGCAAGGTGCAACCATGGCGTTGGAACGCCAGCAACGGATATGTCAATCTCACTGGCCGACTTTCCGTCGCTATCCGCGATAATCCTTACTTGCGGGTGTTAGTCATGACTGGCCATAACGACCTTGCCACGCCTGGCGATAGCATGATGCATTCGACCCGTCAAATGCTCGATCTCGCGGAGCCTTTGCGCAAAAATATTGAGTTCACCTATTATGAGGGTGGTCACATGTTTTATCTCAATCCCGCTGATTTGAAAAAAATGCGCGACGATTTAGTAAAATTTTACACCGAGCCAAAATAAGTTTATGCTTGATCAACCGCCGCCCAATTTACCTCCTGCTCTGAATCCGATCACCACGGAAAATGAGAAAAATCTGGCGATGCTTAGTCATCTCACAGCGATTATTGGATTGTTAATTGCGGGAGGACTCGGATTCCTAGGTCCATTGATCATTTTGTTGATTCACAAAGAGAAATCAAATTTCATCTCCTATCATGCAAAAAACTCGCTCAATCATCAACTCACCCTATTAATTGCCTGCCTAGTTCTGTGGTTGCTCATTTTCCTCGGTAGCTTCGTTTGTATAGGCATTCTTTTTGTGTTTCCGCTGATCGCCATTATCATTTTATCGGTCGTTTTAGAAATCATGGCCTGCATTTCTGCTAGCAGAGGTGAATGGACGCGCCTGCCGTTCACAATTGAATTTGTCAAATAATGGTTGATAAAAACCACTTTCTTAGAGCGTAACTTCTTGTCTCACTATGATAAAAAAACTTCTTCTCCTAACATTTTGCGCAAATTTTACTTTTGCCGCAGAGCCATTTGAAGTCAAAACTATCGAAATCGGCACTCCAGCTCCCGATTTCTCCTTGCCAGGTATTGATGGCAAAAAACATGAGCTAAAAGACTTCAGCGCAGCGAAAGTCCTTGTCGTTATATTCACCTGCAATCATTGCCCGGAAGCCTACGCCGCTGCCGGTCGTATTCAGCAAGCTGCCACCGATTACAAAGATAAAGGCGTTGCCGTCGTCGCCATTTCTGGCAACGACCCGCTTGCATTGCGTGTCGATGAGCTAAGCTACGCCCCGCATGGTGATTCATTTGAAGAAATGAAAATCAGCGCCAAAGAAGCAAATTGGACAATCCCCTATCTCTATGATGGCGAAACGCAAGCTGTCACCAAAGCCTACGGTGCGCAATCCACTCCGCACGTATTTGTGTTTGATGCCGAAAGAAAGCTTCGTTACACCGGACGCATGGATGAAGGCTATCGCAAAGCTGGGCCCGTGGAGAAAAGCCAAATGCGCAACGCCATTGACGCACTACTTACTGGCAAAGAAGTTACTGAGACAATTACACGTTCCTATGGTTGCTCGACGAAATGGAGCTACAAACGCGAATCAGTCGCGAAAGACAATGAGGCTTGGAATAAGCGTGAAGTAACGGTCGATGTGATTGACGAAGCAGTCGCCAAATCACTTATGGCAAACGAAACCAACAAAGTTCGCTTGATCAATTTTTGGTCCACTACTTGCGCTCCTTGCGTAGCGGAATTGCCAGACTTGATCGAAACATCACGTCGTTTTCAAAATCGTCCTTTTGAACTAATTACCGTGAGCACTGATCCTGCTGACGCATCCAAACGAGTGTTGGAATTGCTCAAAAGCA
>CAIRGO010000318.1 GCA_903878115.1 Akkermansiaceae bacterium
AGCACAAACTCAGAGAGTGTGCAGGAGTCAAGATCAGGAGTAATGCGTGGACGTGAGATGCCAAAGCTTGAACGAATTCAAACGCTTGTACAATTTTTATTTTCGTATTTCGGCATTTTATTTTGGCAAACAGTCTAAAATCTGATCATTTCTATAACGAAAGATATTTTCGAATAATTTACCACCTCAGCAACGTAGTCAAAGAAATCATCACATGTAAAAATACCTTTATCTTCTAGCAATCATCGGGCTTTGTTATGATCAACCCATCGCTGCAGCTACTTTGGCTGAAGCACAGACGAAACAAGGAATCAGTGCCGATGAATTGCTTATCGTCGATGCGCTACCAAAAATTCCCCCTGGATTAAATGGGCGTTATTCATTAGAGACAAATCCTTCGAAAAAAGTTTCCGCGCTTTATTCGTTAGAAGTTACTGCACCACATTTGATCGCTGATCATTGGATTCTCATCGCGGCAAAACCGCCTCATTTGCCCAGTCAACGAATCAGTAATGTTACTAGCAAAACGAAATCAAAAGTCATCATCGAAGAAGGACCACTACAACGTGAACTTCTGGTGACTCATATTCCGGTGAAAGGCCCTCAAGACAAAAATGCCATATCTTGGCAAATGCTCATCACTGCGGAACTCAACGCGCGGCATGTCATCGTCGATAGCAAAATGCCAAAGAAAGCAGTCAAGGACCTGACACCCCTCGAAAAACAATTTTGTTTGCGAACTACGGAACAGTTAGATTATACCAGCGCCATGCTGAGGCAATGAGTAGAAAAAAATCGTGCGACCAGAGCGGAAAAAGAAGGCGAGGTTGATTATGCTCGACGCATTTTTCAAACGATTGCCAAGAATTTCACCTACGAATATCTTGTAGAACAAGACCGACATGCATCACAGGTCGGGCAGGCAGGAAAATCGGATTGTGGCGGACTTGCCAATTTGTTTGTGGCCACGCTGCGATCTTAAGGAATCCCATCGCGCACCTTAGCGGGGCGTTGGGCACAATCGGCAACTCCGGGGCAAAAAGTTGGCGCCATCGTCTATTTCCAAGAACATGTGAAAGCAGAATTTTTCGCCCAAGGCGTTGGCTGGATTCCCGTCGATTTATCCTCAGCCATTCTTCACGATAAGACGCCAGCCAAGCTCAGCTATTTCGCTCACGACAAAGGAGATTTTATCACCATGCACATCGACGATGACCTCATAGTGGACACCATTTATTTCGGCAAAAAACACTTCTCATTCCTACAAAAATCCACCTATTGGGCAACGGGTGAAGGGAATTTCGATGATGTGGTAGTCCAAGAAAATTGGCAAGTGACCGTGAGCAGATAGTGAGGGAAAACTCAATGATCGCTGGCTTTTTCAGAGCCAAGTCCTGTATGCGCTCGCACCGAGAATTCACCAAACATTCCTTCCGCACGGGGATCTCTGCGAATCAGGGAGCCGATGATAGCCGCCAGGAAGCCTAGCGGAATACTTACGATGCCAGGGTTCTGTAAGGGAAAAATGGCCGCATGCTGGATGAAGTGCATTTTGTTAGCGGCTGTCCCTGGAGCATCAATTCCCATCACTGCTGGGCTAATGATGATCAGCGTGATCGAAGAAATCAGCCCAACTAAAATCCCGGCAACCGCACCAGTGGTGGTGAAGCGACGCCAGAAAATCGACAGAACGATAACCGGCAAATTGGAACTAGCAGCTACCGCAAATGCCAAACCTACGAGAAATGCCACATTCATATTTTGCAACACAATGGCTAACAAAATCGCGATGATACCCACCACAAACGAAGCGATCCGGGCCACCCGCACCTCTTTATGGGGTGCGGTATGTTGTCCATGGCGAATCACATTGGCGTAAAGATCATGAGCAAAACTAGTGCTAGCACTAATTGTTAGGCCAGCCACCACCGCGAGAATCGTCGCGAATGCTACTGCGCTGATGAAGGCAAAAAACACTTCTCCACCTAATTCGTGAGCTAATGTGGGAGCAATCATGTTCGCATCAAGAGGCAATTTTCCATTCAAAATGGTTGCAGCTCCATAGCCCATAAACGTTGTCAAAATATAAAACGTGCCAATGATCACCATGGCCCAGACGACAGAAATACGCGCTGTTTTCGCATCAGGCACTGTATAAAATCGCACCAAAATATGAGGCAATCCCGCCGTACCAAACACCAATGCCAAGCCTAACGAAACCAAGTCAAGCGGTCCCCATGGGTTGATCGCAGAACCAAACTTCATTCCTGGATTGAGGAAGTTTTTCACCCCACCAGCTGATGGAACATGCGCAGCGGCTTCGAAAAATTTCGAAAAACTAAAGCCATAATGTTTCATCACGAGGAATGACAAAAAGATCGTTCCCGACATCAACAGAATCGCTTTGATGATCTGCACCCAGGTGGTGCCTTTCATGCCTCCGTAAACCACATAGACGATCATCAACAAACCTACCGTAAACGCGACCACGTTAAAGGAAACATTCGGCAGCAATCCTTTGACAATCGCAGCGGCACCGACCATCTGCGCGATCATATAAAATGTCGAAACCGTCAATGTGCTCAGCGAGGCGGCGGCGCGCACAGGTCGCTCATTGAGACGATAGGCCAACAAATCGGCCATTGTATATTTGCCAGCATTGCGCAGTGGTTCTGCAACGATCAATAGCACGGTGAGATAAGCGACTAACCAACCCACCGAATACATAAATCCATCATAACCAGCTGTCGCAATCATTCCGGTTATTCCCAAAAATGAAGCAGCAGACATATAGTCGCCCGCCACGGCGAGACCATTTTGCCAGCCTTTGATCGATCGACCAGCAGCAAAATACGCGTTCGATCCAGAATTTTTTTTCGCAGTGAAAAAAGTAATCAACAATGTGACGAGCACAAAAGCAATGAACATTCCAATAGCCATAGATAGATAAGTGTAAAGTGTTAGGTGGGTAGATTATTTTTTGAAACCCGCATGATCAAGAAATGCGGCAGCCTGTTGATCAAACTTCGATGATTTTTTCGTGTATAGAAAAGCAATGATCCACGCCATGAAAAATTGAGACAACGCGAACAGGTAGGCGATGTTTAAATGCCCCAGCACCACTTTTTTCACCATTTCGGTATGCCAACCGACCAAGTAGAGTAGCGAGAAGTAATAGATGGTAAAAAAGATACAACAAGGCACCACGAATCGACGCTTCGCTTTCAATAGTGCTTGAAACTCTGGCATTGCAGCAATTTTTTCCCAATCAGGTTTAGCGGGCTCATTCATACGAGCCACGGTGTAAAGAGATTTAAGCAAATTGTCAAAATATCTTAAAGACATGATCGCGATATTCTCTCATTTTGGGGGATGGTTTGGAAAATATCGATAATTGGCTCTGAAATTTCCTATATTTTACAATGAAATATTCAGTAAACTCGGGAAAATGCATCACTCGCAAATTATTTCTTGACTCCACTCAGTGTTTCGCTCAGATTCCGCGCCCCGCAACCGCATCTATCTGTCATGGCAAACGCTCAAGTTATTCTCAAAGAAAAAATCGAAGGTCTCGGCGCTGAATCAGACGTCGTCAAAGTTCGCGCAGGCTACGCCCGCAATTTCCTCATTCCGCAAGGGAAAGCTTTCGAGGCTACCCGTGCGAACCTTCGCCACGTAAACGCTCTCAAAGCTGTGCGCGCCAAGCGTGAAGCTGAGGAGTTAGAAGTCGCTCAAGAAGTGGCTACGAAAATCTCGAAACTTCGTCCGAAGTTTACGTTAGAAATCGGTCAAGACGGCAAAGCTTTCGGCTCTGTTACGTCCATCGATATCCATCGCGAACTGGAAGCTGCAGGCATCGTAATCGATCGTCACGGCATCGAACTTGATAAGCCAATCAAAAAATCTGGCAAATCAGAAGTCACTGTGCGCGTTCATCCACAAATCTCCACGATCCTCACCATCAATGTGGTGGCTCCTAAAGAAGCTAAGGACGGAAAATCAGAAGAAACCGAAGCAGAGTAATCTCTGTCGTCACATTCTTACCTATAAGCGCACCCGCAACGGTGCGCTTTTTTTTTGTCATACGCACATTGTCTTTTGTTATTGTGCGTTTTTATGCCATAGTGGCTCTAGAGATTTTTGATATGGACCAACTGATCGATACCTACGCACGTAATATTTCGGATGAAAAACAAGCCTCTGTGATCGATGGCTCTGCCGCCGGCACAGACAAACGTTACAAAGTTCTTTTTCATGATTATAAAGATCCTGATTCGCTGCGTCGCCTCGCAGGGAAGATCAAGGATCACACCTTGCATCATCTTGATGAATACTTGCCAAAAGCGGAAGCTGCGTTGATCCGTAATGGGGCCAAGGTGCATTTTGCTGATAGTGCTGATGATGCAAAAAATACGATTTTAGAAATTCTGCGTTCTCATGAAGTGACTCAGTTGACGAAATCGAAATCGATGGCGGCGGAGGAGATTCACCTCAATCCATTTCTCATCGAGAATGGCATCGAATGCCTCGAATCCGACCTTGGCGAGTTCATCATCCAACTCGATAACGATGAGCCATCGCATATTGTTAAACCGATCATTCATAAAAACCGTCGCGATATCGCAAAGACATTTTTGCGCGAGGGCATCGCCGCAGATTACAATGATGATCCGCAAACCATTACCCATCGCGCTCGTTTCCACCTCAGGGAAAAGTATATGCAAGCGCAAGCCGTGATCACCGGAGCCAACTTTGTCTCTGCGGAAACGGGTCGCATTGTATTGGTTACGAATGAAGGAAATACCCGCTTCGGCATGGCACCGGTGGATGTTCATATCGCATTAGTCGGTATTGAAAAAATCGTCCCCACCGACCGTGATCTCGGCGTGTTTTTAAATTTGTTAGGTAGATCAGCTACTGGTCAGCAACTCACCGTTTACACAGAATTTATTACCGGACCAAAAGCAGAGACACAAGTGTCTGGTCCACGCAACATGCATGTGGTTTTCATGAACAACGGACGGACCGATGTGTTAGAATCCAACTGCCGCGAAATTTTGCGCTGCATCCGCTGCGGTGCTTGTCAAAATGTATGTCCCGTCTATCGTCAGGCATCGGGACATGCATACCGCTCACCCTACGGTGGTCCTGTGGGGGCCGTGCTATCACCACTTCTCTTTGGTGATCGCTTTCCTGAACTCGCTGATTTGCCAAAAGCATCATCGCTCTGCGGAGCCTGCCATGAAGTTTGCCCCGTGGATATTCCCATTCCCGATTTGCTATTACGACTGCGCGATAAAGCGAAACGTGAAGCCGTTTTTTCTCCAGGAGCATTGCCGATGAGTCCTTTTGCCACACTCGCCACCTCCCCTAGCGTTTGGCGCACAGCGATGACCATGAGCAAAGCGATGAACCATCTCCCCATTCAAATGACCCCGCTCAAGCCATTGCAAGAATGGCTCAATCTGCGAACTCTTCCTGCATGGAAAGGTGGCGATTTTAGAAAATGGTTTGCTCAGCGCAAAAAAAATAACAACTAATGCTCCCATGAAACAAGGCACGACGATTATCGGATTCATATCTCTGCTCATTTTTTCCTCACCTGTTTTTGGAAGTGAAGATGGTCTAGAAATGCTCGACAATGCCATCACCAAACCAGGGTCGTATTCACAGATGTGCGACATTCAAACGGTGCCAACTAAAATCCCCATCCCTCTTTACGCATTGAGCATGGACTCGGAAGCAGTATTGAGCCGATGAAGTGCTAGAGGACTCTGGAGTTTCCACCTATGACCTGAGCCAACTGCTTCTCAATATCACCATCGATTTAAATGCCGTAGAAGCACTGCCTCATCTGCTGCGCGTCGAAGCAGAATTATCCACGATGTTAGAAATGAATGCAGCAGATCCTTCGTTGATACTGCCCGAAAAGTATGTTGATGCAGGCTTCATCGATGAAGCGGATTTAAAGGAGCGCATTGAAGACACCGATCGTGAAAAGGAAACATTTCAACAACGTTTTATTCGAGAAGCAAAACACCGAGCAAAATCCAACCGTCAACACTGCATCGTCGCACAGCGTGATTTACTAGCCACGATTCTATGTCTCTTGCGTCAAGAAAAGTATGCACCACTATTATCCTCTGATGTAGAAAAATCCTATCGTGCAGAAGTTCTGAAAAATGCCGCGGAGGAAAATTTTGGCCCCATCAAGAAAGAGAGTGACATCAAAGAAGAAGATCGTGCATGGATTATCATCGATCCTATCATCAATGCTCCCACCGCCTACGCCCATCCTCAAGCGAAAATCCCTTACACGCCTGAACTGCGCGCCACCATCCGCGGCTGGGCAAACAGCTGGTTAGAAACCACACCTGCTCCCAAACGTGACGGAACTAAAGGCATGACAATCTCACCGGTAGAACGATGAGACATGCGGCCGCCATTTTTTGTCTTACGGCATGCTTTCATGCTCACGCCAATGAATTGCGGGATGGCCCCAATGGTCACAAATTGATCTTAATCAACGCGCTTGATACACAAGTCGGTGAAAAAGGATTTGCAAAAAATCCTTTGCGTAACATTCACCTTGCGATCTATTGGATCGCGGATACGGAGACTACCGTGGAGCAATTTGCGGCGTTCGTAAAAGCTACCAACTACGTCACTGACGCCGAACGATTAAAGTTCGGACGCGTCGCCAAAGAAGGCATGGCGGACTGGGCGTGGATCTCTGTCGAAGGTGCCTGCTGGCGTTTTCCTCACGGACCAGCGCAGCCAGCAGCAGAAAACAATCATCCAGTCACACAGATCTCTGGTGCTGATGCCAGAGCCTACGCGGCTTGGATTGGCAGGTGTTTGCCGAGCATTGATGAATGGGAAGTAGCAGCCTCTGCTGGCTCGACCACACGCTATCCGTGGGGCGATAAATTCGATGCGAAAAAAGCCAACATTTGGAACGGTGAAAGTCATCGAAAAAACACCCGCGAAGATGGCTTTCTTTTCACCTCTCCTGTCCGCTCGTTTCCACCGAACAAATGGGGTCTTTATGATGTTATCGGCAATGTGTTTGAATACTGTGAAGGCATCCCTAACGAACTTACGATAAAGAAAACGACCCGCGATCAAGTCATCGCAGGTCGCGGCGGTTCTTGGTGGTGCTCGTCTACGACTTGCTCCTACTATAATTTGCGCGATGTTGGCACGATGAGCGTCCATGGCTCCATCGCCAATCAAGGATTCCGTATGGTTTTTGATGAGAAAGCTGTGCTGCAGAAAAAATAATTTTAGTTAGATTAACCGCTAAGTTCGCAAAGACACGAAGGCGCAAAGTTTCAACGTAAGGGAGCACGGCCATCTTCTTGTCCTGCCGTAGCAATGCGAAGGAGGAGGCTGTGTCTAACTCAAATAAAATGTTAGACTAGCCACTAAGTGAACAATTTCGTCAATGATCGGCAGGTGATTTTAAATAGAATTTCAGAATTTGGCAGAATTTACAGAATTAGTAATGACAAAAATTCTTCTTTTCTTATCTGTGTAAATCAGTGAAACCTGTCCGTCGTAGCCTTGGCGAAGTCGGATCTGTGGTGAAAAATGCCTTTCTATTGAGCTTCTATTTGCCTCACAGAATCGACGCGAAATATCTTCGTAGTAAATGTGCCACTAAAGTGAAATCACTACTCGGCCAAAGCGGCACAGGACTATGCAGTGTCAACAATGGCACTTGTTCTCGAGTATGATCGGTGCCAGGAAAATAAGGGTCGTTTCCGTGGTCAGCGGTGATGAAGAGAAAATCATTTTTTCCCACCATCGGCAGATATCGACCGAGCCAATCATCGAACTCGCGCAAGGCCTGTGCATACCCTTTGGGATCACGCCGATGACCGTAGTGCATGTCAAAATCCACCAAATTCGCAAAAATGAAATGTGGTTCATCGCGATTGCTATTCCAAAGTTCGGAAATTTTGCTCATGCCCGCAGCATTGGATTTTGTGGGATAACTTTCATCAATCCCCTGCCCTGCAAAAATATCGGAAATTTTGCCCACGCCGATCACCTTCACTCCCGCATCTTGCAGTTGGTTCAAAACCGTTGGCGGAGGTAGCAGCGAGTAATCTCTGCGGTTGGCAGTACGCGTAAAATTGTCAGGACGCTCTCCCACAAATGGTCGTGCAATGACGCGTCCAATGGCAATTTTTTGCTCATCCAATACGGTTCGCGCTACCTCACACGTTTGAAGCAATCGTTGCAAACCAAAGATTGTTGGGTCTTCATGCGCTGCAATTTGCAACACAGAATCCGCGCTAGTATAAAGGATTGGACGACTTGTTACCAAATGCTCCCCACCCCATTTTTGCAACACTTCGGTGCCGGATGACGCGTAATTTCCGATGAATGAAACGTTTGCTCGATTTTCAATTTCAGCAACCAACGTTTGTGGGAAACAATCGAATGTATCAAACGGGCGTTCTAAAATCGACCCGGCAATTTCCCAATGTCCGGTGGTCGTATCCTTGCCTTTCGATGCTTCGCTCATGTGTGTGGCATCAGTCCCACTGCGCATCATGGGTGCGTGTGGAACAACTTTGCCCATTTTTTTCAGCACCTCATACAAACCTAACGACGCCAAATGCGGCAGTTCTAGCGCCTCACGCTCGAACAAATGCCCCAAGGTATCTGCTCCTTCATCGCCATAATCTGCAGCATCGCGCGCACCGCCGCAACCGACCGAGTCGAGAATCAAACCTAAAACTCTCATGTGGAATTTTTTCTATGCAGTTATCAACTAATGTCAAACCCTAGTAAAAATCTTGTGAAAATAATTTGAATAAACTTTTTGCTATGACATCATACCAATGACAATAGAAAATATGCGCAACATCTGGCAAAGCATGCCTAGCAAGTTACGCGAAGATAAATTACATTCATCACAGCAACAGAAAGGAACATTACTTATGGGACTCGATAAAATGACACAAAAATTGCAGGAAGCATTGCAACAAGCACAGCGTTTGGCATCAAAATCTTCTCACGCAGAACTGAAAAGCGCGCACGTATTGCAGACCCTACTCGATCAGGAGGGTGGGATCTTGGTGCCGATTCTTCAAAAAGCAGCGATTGATATCGATAAGCTCAAAGCAGCGGTGCGCGAGAACTTAAGCCGTGAGCCTAGCACGCAAGGAGCCAGTTCACAGCCGCAACTCAGCTATGGATTGCGCGCCACGCTCGATGCTGCCGATGAGGCACGGACCTCACTGGGTGACGACTTTCTTAGCGTGGAACACTTTTTGTTAGGCGCCCTAAAAGCCGATTCTCCTGCGGGAAAATTGCTCAGAGAAACTGGCATGACCGAGGCCAAAGCGCGCGATGCGATCAAGTCAGTGCGCGGCTCACAAAAAGTGACCGATGAAAATCCTGAGGGCAAGTATCAGACATTGGAAAAATATGGCACTGACCTTACGGCTCGTGCTCGTGAAGGAAAAATCGATCCAGTGATCGGTCGTGATAACGAAATCCGTCGCGTCATGCAGGTGCTTTCTCGTCGCACGAAAAACAATCCCGTTCTCATCGGTGAACCGGGCGTGGGTAAAACGGCGATTGTCGAAGGACTAGCGCGACGCATCGTGTCGGGCGATGTACCTGAATCAATGAAAAACAAAAGAGTCATTGTCATGGATCTCGGCGGCATGTTGGCAGGTGCCAAATATCGTGGTGAATTTGAAGACCGACTCAAAGCATTCCTCAAAGAGGTCACGGATTCGGCGGGGCAGATCATTCTTTTCATCGATGAACTACACACCATCGTCGGCGCTGGTGCGAGCGAAGGTGCCGTGGATGCATCGAACTTGCTCAAACCTCAACTGGCGCGTGGCGAACTCTCTACCATCGGTGCGACAACGCTCGATGAATACCGCAAGCACATTGAAAAAGATGCTGCGTTGGAGCGACGATTCCAACCAGTTCTCGTCGGTGAACCATCGGCGGAAGATACCATTGCCATCCTTCGTGGCCTCAAAGAACGCTACGAAGTTCACCATGGCGTGCGCATTCAAGATGGCGCTCTGGTAGCGGCAGCCACGCTTTCTGATCGATACATTTCCGATCGTTTCTTGCCTGATAAAGCTGTCGATTTGATCGATGAAGCGGCATCGCGTTTGAAAATTGAGCTCGATTCGATGCCTACCGAAATTGACCAGATCGAGCGGCAAGTGCTGCAACTAGAAATGGAGAAAAAAGCACTAGAAAAAGAAACCGATAAAGCCTCTGCTGTGCGATTGGATAAAGTCAAAGAAGAGCAATCCAACCTAAAAGAGCAGAGTTCGGCGATGATCACTCAGTGGCGGAATGAAAAATCCGTGATCGATGAATCACGCGCGGCCCAAGAGAAAATCGACAATTTAAAAACCCAGGCCGAACAGGCACAGCGGATTGGCAATCTAACCAGAGCCTCCGAAATCACCTATGGAGAAATTCCTGCGGCCCAAAAAGAACTAGAAGTAGCGAAAGAAAAATTAGCAGTCTATCAGCAAAATGGCGGCATTCTGAAAGAGGAAGTCACCGAGGATGATATTGCCCGTGTCGTATCGGCATGGACTGGCATTCCGGTCAACCGACTGCAAGAAGGAGAGCGGTCAAAATTATTACAAATGGAAGCACGCCTCAGCGAACGCGTGATCGGACAACAAAAAGCAATCACTGCCGTATCGAATGCCGTGCGTCGTGCCAGATCCGGACTGCAAGACGAAAATCGCCCTGTGGGTTCATTTTTATTCCTTGGCCCCACAGGCGTAGGAAAAACTGAGCTATCAAAAGCTCTGGCCGAATTTCTCTTCGATGATGAAAGCGCGATGATCCGCATTGATATGTCCGAATACATGGAAAAACACAGCGTCGCCCGACTCATCGGCGCGCCACCGGGATACGTAGGTTACGAAGAAGGTGGACAACTCAGCGAACGCGTGCGACGTAAGCCATACAGTGTGATCTTATTTGATGAAATCGAAAAAGCACACAGCGATGTCTTTAACGTATTGCTGCAAGTGCTCGATGATGGTCGCATCACCGATGGACAAGGACGCACGGTTGATTTCCGCAATACAGTCATTATCCTCACCTCCAACATTGGTTCGCAATTTATTCTCAATGAAGAAAACGCCGAACAGCGAGAAGCCAAAGTGTTAGAAGCGCTGCGCGGACATTTTCGACCTGAGTTCCTCAATCGCATCGATGAAACGATCATTTTTGATCGCCTGAAACGCGAGGAAATCACCAGCATTGTGGACATACAATTGAACCGCCTGCGCCAACGTCTCGCCAAGCAAGGATTGGCTCTGGCCTTGAGCTCAGACGCCAAAGAATTTCTTGGCAACCAAGGCTATGACCCAACCTACGGAGCTCGTCCGCTAAAACGTGCGATCCAGCATCACTTGTTAGACCCTCTCAGCATGGCAGTGCTCGATGGAAAATTCATCGATGGTGATGTGATCGAAGTCGGAGTGTTGAACAGTGCGTTGACGTTCACGAAGTCGGAATAATTGGATGCCATCCTTAGTGGCTGTCCTTTTGACAGGGATTGAAAATCCCTACTCCTTATTTTTTTCGCTGTTGACGAATGCAGTTCCTGACCGATGATTATCACGCAACGATGGAAAACGTAGAGACGCAGGTAGTTGAAACGATCCCTGATGAGTGGGTGGAGGTGGGGAATTACCCGACCTTGGATGAGGCGTTCGATCACAGCCTAGTAATTCTAGCCATGGGTGAGGCATGTCGTGTGGACCCAGCAGAAACGGAAGGGCAGTTTCATCTACAGGCTGAGCCACTGCCGGTGGCAGCGATTCAGCGTGAGTTATCGGCCTACGGCGAAGAAACGAGCATTGCCGCCAATGATCGAAGGATTGCCACAGAACGTCACCATCCCTTTGCGATGCGTTCGATCGTCTTATGGTTCGTAGTGATGTGCGCGGTTTTTTACTGGCAAGGTCTCCATCCTGAAACCGTAGAGCGTGCGGCATCCTCCAGCTTGGGTCTGTTGCGTGATGGTGAATGGTGGCGGCCGTTTACCTCACTGTTTTTCCACGCCGACGCTCCGCATCTAGCGGGAAACATTCTGTTTGGTTCCCTCTTTCTCTATTTTCTCGTTCATAGCATCGGTGCTGCCAAAGCTTGGTTTTGGATGTTATTATGTGGCGGCATCGGCAATGCGATCAATTGCTGGCTGAATTTCCCTGAGTATTTTCAATCGATCGGCGCCTCGACTGCCGTATTTGCTTCGCTCGGCTTACTCTCGGGACTGGGAGTGGCCGAGTTCATCCGCATCCGTCCGCGCTTGCCGTGGGCAAGGATTGCCGCCCCTTTCTGCGCGGGATTTGTGTTATTAGGGATGCTCGGCAGCAGCAGTGATCCGCATACTGATGTAATCGGTCATGTGTGCGGATTCAGCACGGGACTGATTGCTGGATTCGCTGTGGGTATGTGGCCTAATATCAAATCAATTACGCTTCCTCCGGCGTAATTGATTTCTCACATGCGATTCTCAAGTTTGCTAGAGTTCTGAAACGATGAGCTATTTGCTTACTTCTTCCGCGCTTCTTCGAGCAGACGTTGGCTGATTTCACGCAGTTCTTCTACCGGAATGGCGAAACTTTCCGCACGATTGGCACGGGCGATGTTCATGCCGATGCATTTACCATCGAGATCGACGAGTGGACCGCCGACGGTTTTGCTGGTGCCTTGTACATCGTGCTGAAGCACACGAGGAAATCCACTGCGGCGTTTCGACACATCACCGCTCATGGTATCATTGCGAGATTTTTCGATGCCGTAAGTATCGGCACGACCCGCGAGCTCTACTTCGGCTTTTTGCTCCTTGCCATCACGAATGTAGCTGACTTCTAGCTTTTCACCCACACGGCGATCTTTCATGAACTCTGCAATCGCAGCACGATTTTTCATTTTTTTACCACCCAGGCTAACAATGATATCGCCTTGGCGAATGCCAGCTTTGAATGCACCACTGATTTCGGGAAGGTTTCCGACGATAATTTTTTCCTTATCTTCTTTGAGTTCGATGCCTAATACGGCACCGCCCTCGACACGGATTTCACGGAAATTCGCACTAAGAATTCCCACCATCGGGCGACGTTCTGAGCGACTTGTAGCTCCGTTCGCAACGACCCATGAACCTTGCCCAATATCACTCGTTTCAGCAAAGACAGCTGGTTTTAGACCTTTGGCGTCAATTTTCAATAATGCGACATCCCACCGCACATCTTCCGCTACCAACGCGACGGGAGAAAACTCCTGATCACCCACGCGGATTTTTATTTCCTTGAGAGGCTTTAATTCACTGAGCTTTCCCAGAATGTATCCTTCTTCACTAGCGACGATACCATATCCCGCTTCCTTACGACCTTCATAAATCACAGCACTAAATTCCTGCAACGATTGTTGAGCACGCGTTACTACGGCATGCATCATATTGCCATTGGTGCGGAACTCAGATTCGAGCGTATCAAATGCCTGCACCGCTGTGGTGATCGTGAAAAAAAGTGCGAAAAAAGAATGTGCTTTCATGATTGTATCGCTGGGGTGAAATTATCGTTCGGTCAGAACTACTTTGAGTTCTATCTCTTTACCATCGCGCAAAACTACGATGCTAAGTTTGTCCTCCGCCGCTTTATCTTTGAGAATTTTTTGCATGGCATCTTTGTTGGTGATGTCTTTGCCATCGATGCGAATGATGGCATCTCCAATTTTCATTTCCGCTTTTTCCGCAGCAGATTCGCGGCCAACTTTCGTGACGCGCACTTTGCCGTCTTTCGCATCTTCGGTGGCTACTCCTAGGAAGCCACTGCCCTTGACTGGTTTTTTTGCAAATGGCCCCTCGCCCATGAATTCCGATTTCATCATTTGATCCCAACTCCGAACGAATTCACGAATTGGCACGTGCATGTTTTGTTGCAAATTGCTGCCCACGCGCGAGTGAATGCCGATCAAACGACCATGAAGATCAAACAGCGGACCACCGGAATCGCCACCGATGAGAGTGCAATCGCTCTGAACTGTGGAGTCGGCAATTTTCACCAAACGTCCGATGCGCACTCCGGCTCCGCGATCTTTGTCATAGCCACCCGAATGACCGAGTGAGAATACCCAGTCACCTAATTTTGATAGATCATCACGATCAACTTCCACAAAAGGAAACGGACCTTTATCGAGAATTTTCGCCATGGCACAATCGGTTTCAGAATTGAGCCCTAACGATTCACATTTCACCTTACTGCCATCGGCAAGAATAGCAGTGATTTCCTTACCTACTCCACCAGTCACGTGGGCGGCAGTGAGAATCAGCCCTTCCGCAGAAATGATGACGCCGCTGCCAGATCCTTGGCCTAGCTCTAAGCAAACGGTGGCTTTCCGCGTTGCGGGCAGTGCTGCTTTAAGCGCAGTTTCAATTTCCCGCATATCCGGCGTGCCTGCGGGAACTTTTTTATCATTCACTGGCAAGCGAGGATGCTCTTGTGCGTTCGCAAAAATGAGCATAGCGAGGAGAGTCAATGCAGAGAGCGTTTTCATGTGCTGATGTAGTAACGATGCTATCATGAGAATTTGTTTTGGCAAGTATGATCGCGGAGCAGGACTGACAAAAGAATCGCCATGTTAACTACGAATGATAAAACGGCGATCGAACAACATTTGATAAAAATACTAGTATTTTATCGCAATGCCACTGGTGAGGGTTGCGTCATCATATATAGGTTATTTTGATAGTGTAGCGTGAGGAGTCGATCTCACCGCAATGGGTAATTAGGCAGTGATACAAAGCTTAAGCTTTTATACACGTCCAAATTTCCTCACACTAATGACTGCCTTCAAGGATAAAAAGTCACAAAAACATTGCACAGCTCAAAGTTCGCCAGATGACTCGTTGACAACGATGAATGTCCCATGGCAGAAATGGCCAGATTCCACGTGTTGCTCTATATCCACATTCCGTTTTGCCATCGCATTTGCCCGTATTGTTCGTTTTATAAACATACTCCCGGTGCTACAGCGATCGGAGATTTTATCGATGCACTGCTAAAAGAGGCAACCATCCGTATCCCCACCCTAGTGGAAAAACCGCGCACGATATTTTTCGGCGGTGGCACTCCTTCGATGCTCTCGCCTTTTCATCTAAAAAAATTGATCCACGGATTACAGAATCAGCTCGATTTTTCTCTGCTCGATGAAATTTCGCTTGAGGCCAATCCGGCAACGTTTGATGAAGGCAAAGCCACGCTTTTTCGAGAATTAGGAATATCGCGCATTTCTCTCGGCATTCAATCATTTTCCAATCACGTACTCACGACCCTCGGCCGCGAACACAGTGCCATTGAAGCAGAGCAATCGGTAAAAATCCTGCAAGCGGTTGGTATGCCAGCGGTGAACATTGACCTGATGTTTTCCATACCTGGGCAATCCGCTGACGATTGGCGCCAGACTATTACTCGTGCCATTTCGCTAGAACCGAATCACATTTCCGCTTACAATTTGACCTACGAGGAAGATACTGCCTTTTTCCAATCTCTGATGGCTGGGGAAATGCAGCAAGATGAAGAAACCAACCATGAGCATTTTTTTGATGCCGATGACTTGCTGACTAAGGCGGGATTCGAACACTACGAGACCTCCAACTACGCAAAACCCGGTCACCAGTCGTCGCACAATCGCGGCTACTGGAAGGGCGAAAACTACCTCGGACTGGGACCTTCTGCCGTCTCTACGATTGATGCCCTGCGCACCAAAAACATTCCTGACACAGCGGCCTACGTCGAGCGGATCCGCCAGATTGGTCATGCCACCAGCGAATCAGAAAGCCTCGATCATGAAGCCTTACGGCTCGAGCGATTGTCGATGGGCATGCGCACCAGCGAGGGCATTCCCCTTTCCCTGCTGGAGGAAAATGGCCTGCAACGTGCACATGTTTTGGCAGGTTTCGGGTTATTGGAAATGGGCGAAAATCATCTCTGCTTGACGAAGCGCGGCTCTGCATTGGTGGACTCGATCGCAGGGGAAATTGCATAATAGCAAATTATGGCACGATATTTGCTTTCCCATGTGCGAATATTGTGAGATAGTAGTCGTGCCAACATGGCTGACTTTTCACTCAACACCGCACTAAGCCAGCAACAGACTCTTACGCCTCAAATGCGCAGGAGTCTGGAAATCTTGCAGTCGAACTCGATGGAGTTGAGCCAATTGATTCATCAAGCGATGGAAATCAATCCAGTACTTGAAGAAATCGACGTTTACCCAGAGGAAAAGAACGAAGATGATAGCGATGACTTTTCTGAAGAAGATGGTCTAGGTCATCTCAACGAGACAGATGACGACTATCGTGAGCGGGACATTTATCAAAATGCCTCAGCTCATTCTCAGGACGATGAGGAACGGAGGCAATTTCTCTATGAATCGATCGTCGCTCCGGAAACTCTGCAGCAGCATCTGGCGGAACAAGTAAATCAATCCATCGTCTCTGAGCAGATCAAGCACGTTACCTTAGCACTGATCGGCAATCTCGATGAGCGCGGATTTCTCGATGTATCCACAGAGAAATTATGCCAACAATTGGAAATCAAACCTGCATTGATGAAGCAGTCTCTTCAATTGCTGCAATCGTTTGATCCTGCGGGGATTGGAGCAGTCGATTTGCGCGATTCGTTGTTGATTCAATTGAGCCGAAACAATCGACAAGATTCACTGGAATACAAAATCATTGATCAATTTCTCAGCGATTTGGCACGTCGTCACCTAAGCCAAATCGCGCGTGCCTTGGGAACTACCGTAGAGCGCATCGCCGAAGCCACCGAACGCATCGCGCACTTGAATCCCGATCCTGGTGGATCATTTTCTCCCACAGCCAATCCACACATCACACCCGATGTGATCATTCGTCGCCAAGACGATGGCACCTTCGAAGCGGAACTCACCAACGATCACATTCCACGTCTGAGGATCAGCGATTTCTATAAAAGCCTATTGGCAAAAACCGGAAGCGACAAAAAAGCGTTAGAATACATTCGTGAAAATATCCGCGATGGTCGCTCTATCATCGGTTCTATTTCTCTGCGCCAAGAGACTATTCACTCCATCGCCGTGCGCATCATCGAACGCCAACAACCTTTCCTACGTTTTGGACATTCCAAATTACGACCGATGACGATGTCAGAAATTGCTGATGACTTAGGCATGCATGCCACTACTATCTCACGTGCAGTAGCTGGAAAATTCATCCTCACGCCGCATGGGATGATGGAAATGCGGGCATTTTTCGCCACCGGCTATCAGACAGCAAGCGGTGCAGAACTTTCCAACGCGGCAGTGAGAGAGGCAATGTTATCGTTAATCGGATCAGAAAATCCCGCCAAGCCATTGTCCGATGACGCACTTACCAAAGCACTCAATGTAAGCGGCATTGATATCAAACGCCGCACCGTAGCCAAGTACCGTGAACAACTGCACATTCTCCCGTCACACCTGCGCAAACGTTGAGCGCTGTTACGTCGATTTTTCTTCCACGCAAAAACATTTTCATCAAAACTTGCCCCGTGTCCGACATCCACTACTACAATAGCCTGACGAAGCAAATGGAGACGGAAAAAGTCTATGGCGAAGGCTTTTTGCAATTTGCCTATGGAAATCCGTTAGGCTCGATCGCGCTCCACACATTTATCAAACGTCCCTTTTTCTCTCACTGGTACGGTCGGCGCATGGATCAAACTAAAACACAGGAAAAGGTAAAGCCATTCATCGCGCATTACGGTCTCGACCCTAACGAATTTGCGGATTCTGTCGACCATTACAAAACATTCAACGAGTTTTTTTATCGTAAACTCAAGCCCTCTGCACGTCCGATCGATGCTGACCCGCAATCGCTCTGTTACCCCGCCGACGGTCGACACCTAGGCTTTGCTGATGCCTCGGCCATCCAGTCGGTTTTTGTGAAAGGTCAGCGTTTTGATTTATCGAAATTGTTAGACTCAGAGAAATTAGCACAACAATACGAAAAGGGAGCCCTGCTATTATCGCGCCTCTGCCCTGTGGACTACCATCGTTTTCATTTCCCCGCCGCTGGCACCGTCGGCAACACTCGCCTGATCAATGGTCCGCTATTTTCCGTATCCCCCATCGCGCTGAAAAAAAACCTTAGTTACTTTTGGCAAAACAAACGCACCATCACGGAGTTACACACGAAAGATCATGGCACCTTGCTTTTGTTAGAAATCGGAGCGACTTGTGTCGGCTCAATACACCAAACTTTCCACCCAGGATCATCGATCCAAAAAGGTGAGGAAAAAGGCTACTTTTCTTTCGGTGGCTCATCCACCATACTCCTATTCCCACCCGGGTCTGTAGCTCTCGACCCCCAACTCCTAGAGCATAGCAATCAATGCATCGAGACATACGCGCCGATGGGCCATGCGGTGGGGCGTTTTCTCTAATCGCAATTTTTTTGTTTTGCCATCGCCAAGTAGCTTTCGAGTCTCTAGCGTTTCCTTCTACACTTTATGTCTTCCACGATCCGTATATTATTTCTCGGCGATGTCGTCGGCGAACCTGGCCGAAAAGCGGTCGCTCATGTGCTACCCGAATTAAAAGCTGCGGAAAAAATTGATTTCACGATCGTGAATGGCGAGAACTCCGCCGCTGGTCGTGGCATCACGCCAAGAATCGCCATCGATCTGCTCCGTGCTGGCGCCACCGTGGTCACCACAGGCGACCACGTATGGGATCAACCAGAGATCATTCACTACTTCCCTACCGAACCTCGATTGCTGCGCCCTGGGAATTACCCAATCGGCACACCCGGTGCTGGAACGGTAATTTTAGATACAGACAAAGGCAAAGTAGCGGTCATGCAAGCGCAAGGTCGCACCTTCATGCAGCCACCTTTGGAAAATCCATTTATCTGGGCAGAAACGGAAGCCGTCCGACTTCGCGAATTAGGCGTGAAAGTCATTTTCATGGATTTTCATGCTGAAACCACCAGTGAAAAAATCGCCATGGGTCGCATGCTCGATGGACATGTTTCGGCAGTCGTTGGCACCCATACCCACGTGCCTACCGCCGATGATTGCATCCTCCCGAACGGCACTGGCTACCTAACCGATGCTGGTATGTGCGGTCCTGATGACTCTGTTCTAGGCCGCGTCACGGAATCTGTGTTATGGCGCTTCAAATCTGGATTGCCCACCCGTTTCCCCATCGCCAAAGGTCCCGTTCGCTTGTGTGGTGTGATCGTTGACGTTGATACAGAATCTGGCAAATGTACTGCGATTAAGCGCTACACCAGAATGATGCACATCGGCGAAGTCTAACTGTTTCCACACCATGACTCCCGCACCATTCTACCTCTGCGGACCTACGGCGAGTGGCAAGTCTTCGCTTGCGATTGCACTCGCTCAGCGGTGCAACGGAGAGATTGTGAATGCCGATGCCTATCAATTGTATCAAGGCCTAGAAACGATCACCGCCGCGCCCTCAGCCGAGGAACAGCAGATCGTTCCGCATCATTTATACAGCGTTCTCTCGCCCTCCTCTACCTGCGATGCCCAGCGCTACATCGACATGGCACATCCTGTGATCGAAGAAATCATCAGCCGTGGAAAAACACCCATCATCACCGGCGGATCGGGTCTCTATCTAAAATTTCTCACTCATGGACCAGCCCCGCTACCCACCGCAAATGCTGAACTGCGATTGCGACTGGATGCGATGTCGCTCGATGAATTACTAGCCGAATTGCAAAAAAATGACCCCGCCGATGCCGCCCGCATCGAATCACAGAATCGTCGCTACCTCACGCGTTCCCTCGAAATATTTCTACTCACCGGAAAACCAGCATCCGAGCAACGTGATGCTTGGATTACCGCCAGTGCCTTAAAAGAGCAATCCCTGCGCGGCATTTTCATCCAAGTGCCGCGTGACCAACTGCATCAACGCATCGAACAACGTTGCAAAAAAATGTTAGATTCTGGTGCGATTGATGAAGTGCAACATCTACGTCATCAGCTTTCCGACACCTCAGAAAAAGCCATCGGCATCCCCCAAATCATCGCCCATCTCAACGGCGAGATCGACTACGCCACTTGCCTGCAAAAGATGATCGAAGCGACCCGTCAATACGCCAAACGTCAAGAAACCTGGTTCCGCAAAGAAAAATGGCTACAAGCAATTCCTCTAGAGAAAATCAACAGCCGAAATATCATTGATGAATTGATGGCAACATTTTTTAAATCTTAAATCCACATGAGGCTCATTTTTTGCATTATGAAATTCTGTGAAAAATCATACGTCCTCGATTGGACTATCAAAAAAAAGCCGGGCTTCTTGCGAAGACCGGCTTTGTGAAATATTCAGGTAAATGATTACTTCGAATCAGCAACGAAACTTGCTTGCGTAGCGCCTTTAGCAATTTTCTTGCTCTTGATCCAGCTCATGGAAGCACGGAGGCGTTCACCAACTTTTTCAATCGGATGAGCGGCTTCGGCTTTACGAATCGCATTGAAGTTTTTATTACCACCAGCAAACTCAGCCGTCCACTCTTTGGCAAATTTTCCATCTTCAATCGCTTTCAGTTGCTTGCGCATGCGCTCTTTCACCGACTTATCGATGATTTTTGGACCAACTGTTACGTCGCCATATTCGGCGGTTTCAGAAATGGAGAATCTCATGCCAGCAATGCCTTGCTCGTTCATCAGGTCAACAATGAGTTTCAGCTCATGCAAGCACTCAAAGTAAGCCATCTCAGGTTGATAACCAGCTTCGATAAGAACTTCATAACCAGCTTTCACGAGGGCAGAAGCACCACCGCAAAGAACGCACTGTTCACCGAAGAGGTCGGTCACAGTTTCTTCGCGGAAGTTGGTTTCGAACACACCAGCGCGGGTGCAACCTACGCCACGTGCCCATGCCAGAGCGATTTCTTTTGCTTTGCCCGTGGCGTCATTGTGCACCGCGATCAAGCCGGGAACACCTTTGCCATTAACGAATTGTGAACGTACTGTGTGTCCTGGGCCTTTCGGAGCGACCATGATCACGTTGATGTCTTTAGGAGTAACGATCGTTTTGAAATGCACGGCAAAACCATGGGAAAACAACAACGTTTTGCCCTTGGTAAGATTTTTTTCAATGTCCTTGGCATAAACTGAAGGAACGACGGTGTCTGGCGTGGCGACGAAAATTACGTCAGCAGCTTTCACTGCATCAGCGGTTTCCATGACTTCAAAGCCAAGTTTTTTCGCGACTTCCCACGACTTGGATTTTTTGTAAAGTCCAATGATGACCTTAAGGCCACTGTCTTTTAGGTTCAATGCATGAGCATGTCCTTGAGAACCAAAGCCGATCACGGCAAGAGTTTTTTTCTTCAACGGAGCGAGCGATGCGTCTTTGTTGGTATAGATCTTAGCGGCCATAATTTTGTGTAATAGTATCTGTAAAAACGCCGCGCCATTATGAGGCGAAAACCGACGGGCGGCGAAACTGCCAAGAAAATCGACAAACGTCAAGATTTTGATGCGTCAGTTTTTACAACACGCATAATGCTAGTAACTGGGTCCACACTTCTTTCTCCCTCTATAGAAACGATAAACTCTGTATATTCTGCGGGAACTTTCATGGGAACTTTCATGGCGCTTGTGCGGATATGGTAATGAAGAGCAGCGCGATTGCTGCTTTCATGGCTACGTCTGGATTATGGAACATATTGATCATCGTTCATTCATGAAAACGGGTATTGTATGATTATTGTCGTTTCACTTTTTGCCGCCATGAGTATGTGATGGCAGCGAGGATGACGAGGATCGCTGTGGCTAGGGCATAAGGTAATACGCTATTACGACTTGCTTGCTCTTCTAGCGGCACAGCTTGCTTGGTGCTAGTGTCGCGGGATCGTTTTTGTTCCACTGTCTTTTGCCCAGGGCGGGCTAGCAATGGATCTTCAATGGGGACATTGCCTTCCGTTGTAGGAATTACCTCCGTCATATCCCAATCTTCATAGCCAGGTGGCGGTTTGATTTTACGATCGAGAGGGATAGAGCCACTACGCTGCTTTCCCGGGAAGCTCCAACTTATGCTAAATTCAGGTCTCAGTTGTTTCGTTGGACTTGCTGTATCGATGAATCGATAGCTTATTTTGTATTCGCCGATTCTAGCAACCAATATAGAATTACTACTTGTAGCATCGACGTAAGTGCCCTCAATATACCGAGGCATTTTCATTTCATGAATCACGTGGGGTTTAAGCCATGCGGACATCTGATCTACTCGTTTTTTGCCCTCTTCCATATCGATGGCTTCAGCAACGAAATACGTAAAGCCGATTATTTTTTCTTTTGAATCGAAATCAAAAACCAAAGTTCCTTTTTCGAATTCCATGTTTCCTTCCAGTCCTTTGATCTCAATGGCAAAAGGTTCTTGCTCCCATACTTTGCAGGAAATGTCACCGCCATTGTGATGACGAGGACGAAATCCAGCGTCGAAAATCTGCTTCCAATCGAGGCCATTATCGAATTTTAAAATGGGCTGC
>CAIRGO010000319.1 GCA_903878115.1 Akkermansiaceae bacterium
AGCTTTGCGGTGATGAACACGCGCGAGTTGTCCGGGTCCGGCACCACGGAGATATTTTCAACGAACGACGAGCCCACCGCCTCCAGCCAGACCGGTTGCCAGATACCGGTGGTGCGGGTATAGGTGCACCCTTGGCTTTGATTGGGCGACTGTTTGCCGCACGGTTGGAGGCCCGACCACATGTCGTCCAGAACCTTCACCACCACTTCGTTTGCACCATCCTTGAGCCATTGGCTGATCTCGAAGGCGAACGCGGAACTCTCGCCAACGTGGGTTCCTGCGAGCTGGCCGTTGATATAAACCCAGGTTTTGTAGTCCACGCCGCCGAAGTGGATTCGCACCCGTTTGCCCTTCATGGCAGGCGGCAACTCGAACGAGCGGCGGTACCAGACATCCTTGAGCTTCGCGGTGTTGCCCAGGCCGAGACCGGAAAGTTTGCTCTCAGGACAAAACGGCACCGTGATGGTTGAGTTGAGATCCTTGCCATGAGTCAGTCCCCGGGACTCGCCGTCCGCCGCCTTGTCGATCTCAAACTGCCAGGCGCCGTTCAGTGTCATCCAATTCTCGCGGCAGAGATCCGGCCGCGGATGCTCAGGACGTGGTGCCTCCGCCAAAGCGGTTAGAACGCCCGCCATCAGCACCGCACCCATCCATGCCAATTCCAATCCAATTCTTTTCATGACTGATGGTTCCTGTGGTTTGTTCAAATGACCGTTTCCCCGGCGAGGCCCGCTTCGGCCGGCCCCACGCTCAACGGCCCGATCCTATCTCCACTTCCGCAAATGTCAGCGCTGCGATTCCATTGGCACCGATCAGCAGCCTGTCCTGGCTCCAATCGGTTTCCTTCAGGTAAGTGATCCTCTTCGCGTTTGATGGCTCCTTGAGCTTGAGAGTCAACACCTTACCCGATACATTGCCGGAGACAACCATGCCCTTGACTCCATCCAGATGGAACTCGCTGATGAGCGAATCATTCCAGATCACAGGCTGGTCAAACTCAAGTGCGATGGCATCCTTCGCGGCGCCGACGAACGATGCCTGCCTGAGATTCGGCGCGGTGATGGAGACCTCGGGTGTCCTGCCATCAAGGTCCCGCTCGATCAGAGGCTGCATCAGGCGCGCGAATTCAGACCAACCGGCAAGCGGAAAATGGCACGGTCCCGCCGGTTTGATGCCCAGTGTTGACATGCAATCCAGCTTCGAGAAGAGCTGCGGCAGCGTTCTTTGTTTTTCGCGGATCATGTCGCCACCGCCGGTATTCCCGCCCATCATGCACGAATTCGGCCAGATCTGGAAAACGTAGTAGTGCTGGATGTTAGGAAAATCCCGCTTCCACGCGGCCGACATTTCCAGGAAATAATCCTGATAGGATTTCCAGTCGAAGTCGCCGGTGGGCGAAGCGGATCCCTGGTTGTTCTCACCCTGATGCCAGAGGACGCCCCGGATGCCGTGGGTCAGCCTGGCCTGTTCCACCCGGGCTAACATCCGCCCGTAAATCGTGTTCCGGTCGGTGGGATCGGCCTCGTTGCGCTGGTGCTGGTCGATCCGTGTTCCCCCGACCGCGCCGTTGACGATGAAGACCGGGATCTTCCGGCTTTCCACCAGCCTTTTGGCCAGTTCCATGCCCCACCAGCCGAGCTGTGCCTTCTCACCCTTCTCGATGCGCCACACGGGGTTGCACCACAGGTTCAACGGCTCGCCTTTTCCGGCGGGGCCGCCATAGCTGCGGATCCATTCGCTCGTCTCCGGGGGAGACTTCTCGCCGGTATCCGTCGCCAGAGCGTTGGACTGGCCGTCTATCAGGTAGGCGTCTCCGCACACCAGATCGGTCACGGTTTCCAGCAACGATTCGGTACCGCCGGTCTTCGTCCCGAACTCGACTTTGTATTGGATCAACCCAGGCTTGAGCTTGATCGAGAACGCATAACTGTTATCTCCGGCGGGCTTCTGCGTTTCGGTTTTGACCAGCTTGTCATCGGCATACAGCTTCAGGAAAACGGAGTCGGCGGCATGGGTCAGCGAGCCGTTGTAAAACAGCGTACCTTCGTTTTTGTCGTCCCGGGCGAAAAACTGATGGTCAACCGGCTTCTCGTTCTTGTCAGGTTGCCGCTGGACCCAGGCATCCTTCTTCGGTTCGTTGACCACGATCCGGGCCGTGCGGGCGACCGGTTCACCACCGTTGTTGATTCTCGCAGTCACGGTCATGGTGCCGCTGTTCTGGGCGCGATTGAGGATCAGTTTGCCGGGCGCGACCTCCTGGATCACCGCAAGTCCGGAAACCTTCCAATCCGTTTTCAACCCGTCGGCATTCTTCGCCTGCATGTCCTTCAGATTGGAAACTTGCGAATCGATCTCAATGGTCTCGCGGCAGTCCCACCTCGCCGGCGCTTTCAATGTGAAGACCGGATCCGGGATCTGTTCCCTGATGGTTACCGGGATCTCAATGTTCTTCACGGTATCGGCATAAACCGCCCTGAGTATCAGCGCAAATGACTGGTCGCCACTGACACGGCCGGCATCGATCGTATAACCGGGCTTGTCCACCGCCGCGATGGTTTCCACGCCACCTTTTTTCAGGATCCAGTAACTTTTCTGCGCACCCTCCAACTTGGCGGTCACCGTGGCGCTCTTGCCTTCCGCGATGGTGATCGTTTTCTCGGAAACCGCGAAGTTCGTGCCAGGTCGTACCAGCGGGCCTACCAGTGTCTGCATGGGTTTCTGATTTTCGTATGACAT
>CAIRGO010000320.1 GCA_903878115.1 Akkermansiaceae bacterium
CCCCTGGCTGCTTAACTACAGCCACGTCGGTCTAGCGACACCTGCTAGCTGGAACTGACGTCGACAGCAGGCATGGCGCGTGGAGCGGTCCGCAGACTGCGCGCTGTATCTTCGATCCGGGGACTGGCGGGTGCTCAAGCGCGTGTCGCGGCGTGGCACCGGCGAGATTAAAGTGACACTATACAGGTAGACGCGGTGCGCAAAGGCCAGGGGCACGCGGGTTCAACTCCCGCCACCTCCACCATTTTTATAACCCATCGTGCCTGTTCACGCCGATGGAGTTACTCAACGTACCCGGCGTGCGACCGGGGCTAAATTCGCGGGCGGTCAGCGGAAGGGGCGCGTGGAACGGCCGCCTTTATCCATCCAAAGTCCGGTGATCGCAGAGCATAAGGACTACATTCAACAGGACTCTGCCAGAGTGGCACTCGAGAATCACCAAGCGAATCGAGCGACCGCTGAGTTGAAAAATATGAGGTTGGCGTAATCATCCCGCCTGTCGGGGTCGTACCCACCAAAAAAACGAACGGATACCCATATCCAAATGTTTTCCAGCCGTCAGTTCTCTGCGCCACGAGGCTCCCGCCAGCTTTTTCGGCTTTGCGCTGGTTGGATATTTAGGCCTGCCGATCAGACAACTCCTTAATCTCGTTCTACTGCGGAACCACTGGGTTGAGCTGAAGCTAAATCAGTATCTACACCAGTCGAAGAACGATCGCCGCAAACGTGATGAGTACTTACGGTCCATTTGTCGTGAGCGGATAACACTACGGCACCTCGTAAATTTCGACGATGCCGTCCCCTGATCCGCCATCGGCGCCTGAAACTTGGGCAGTGTACGAAGCTCCGGCCTGCAAAGTAACAAGCAGGGCAGCGTCCTTGCTGCCTGCCGGCAACGAAAACGCCCCAAGGGATGAGAAAGTCGTAGAAAGAGCTGAATTCCATGTGTCGTTCGAGGCCACAAGCACATTTCGACTATCGTATACCTTGAGCAGCGGATCCTCCAGCGTGCCTTTGACTCCAAACTGGGCGAGGCCGGGCCCGATCCCACGAATTAGTAGTCTCTTACTGCCCGTGCCCGCAATATAGAAGCCCACGATGAGGATGTTGTCGCCAGTTCCTACGATGTTTCTGGTCGATCCATTGACAAAGCGGGAACTCGTACCGCCGCTCACATCATACAATTCAACTAGTACAACCCCGGCTCCCGTTCCTTTGATCTGCGCGGTGAATGATCCGCTAACATTTCCAGCAACAGCGGCATCCTTCGAACCGGTCTGGTAGGCAAAAGCACCGACCGAGGTAAACATCGAGCGTAAAGAGCTTGGCCAGTCATTGTTTGTCGCAACGGGCGTGCTACCGGAGGTGTAAATTTCCAAATAGGGATCCACCATGCCTTGGAGCCCAAATTGATTGAGGGCTGGACCGCCGGCGCGGACCAAAACCGTTTTGGCGCCTCCTCGCACGACCGCGCCAACAATCAAGGTTTGCGAGGCAGCCATGGTCGTGCGTGCCGATAGGTTTGAGATAGCGCTAGTGACTTCCCCGCCAGAATTCGTCGCCGAAACTGTTAGTGTGGCGGCCGTGCTCGTTACCGAACCAGCGCTATTGCTCACGACGACCATGTAGCTGCCCGCATTCGCCGACGTGGCACCGATGACCGTAAAAGTCGCAGAAGTCGCTCCGCTGATGGCAGTGCCATCTTTTCTCCATTGGTAACTAAGAGGCGCCGTTCCACTTACACTCACCGAAAAACTCGCGGTGCCACCGGCCGCTACCGACGTCGATCCGGGCTGGGTCACGATCGTCGGCGCAGTTGCCGCAGCGGTGACGGTAAGCGTAGCCGACGCACTCGTCACTGACCCAACGCTGTTGCTCACCACCACAGAATAGCTACCTGAATTAGCGGCAACCACCCCGTTGATCGTATACGTCGCCGACGTCGCTCCGCTGATGGCCGTGCCATCTTTTCTCCATTGGTAGCTCAGGGGAGCCGCACCGGTTGCATCGACTGTGAAGCTCGCAATTCCACCCACCACGACGGAGGTTGATCCTGGCTGACTCGTGATCGTAGGCGCACTTGCAGCGGTCGTGACCGTCAAATTCGCCGACGCGCTCGTAACCGACCCCACACTGTTACTTACGACAACCGTGTAGCTGCCCGCGTTCGCTGTCGTAGCTCCGTTGATCGTATACGTTGCCGACGTCGCTCCGCTAATCACCGCGCCATCCTTACTCCATTGGTATCTTAGCGGAGCGGAACCGCCTACTTCAACAGTGAAACTGGCATTGCCACCGGCCGCCACCGAGGCAGACGAAGGCTCCGTAACTATACTCGGCGCGCTTGCGGACGCCACCACCGTGAGCGTGGCCGCGGTGCTCGCAATCAACCCTGAGCCGTTACTAACGAGCACGCTGTAACTGCCCTCGCTCGCCGCTGATACCGAACTAATATTATACGTAGAAGCGGTCGCTCCGCTAATTGCGACGCCATCTTTAGACCACTGATAAACTAACGGTGCGGTGCCGCTGGCGGCGACCGAGAAGCTAGCGCTACTGCCTACGACAGCAGAAACAGAGCTCGGCTGAGTTAAAATCACTGGGGCGGTAGTCACCGTTAGAGTAGCCGCGTTACTGATGGCTGTTCCTACATTATTTTTTACGACCACGGTGTAGGTTCCTGCATTCGCTGCCGAAACTGAATTGATGGTGAAAGTCGAAAGAGTAGCACCGCTGATCGCCACGCCGTCTTTAAACCATTGATAGGTTATGGGTGCCGTGCCGTTGGTCTGGACTGAAAACCACATCAAGACCCCTTCTTCCACCGACACTGAACCAGGCTGGGAAGTTATAACCGGCGCGACCGAAACCGTGGTAAGGGTTAGCTTCGCTTCATTGCTTTTCACCAAGCCCGTGCTGTTCGATACGGTTACCGTGTAACTCCCAGCGGAATTCGAGGTCACCGAGCTTATCGTGTAGGTTGATAAGTCTGCACCGCTTATCGCGAACCCGTCTTTTGACCATTGATAAGACAAAGGCCCTGTTCCACTTGCAACCACATTGAAACTTACCGAAGCGCCTAATGTAGCCGAGGCTGAACTGGGCTGAGCCGTAATTACAGGCGCTAGCCTCACCTGGAATGCCACCGTATTGCTTGCGATTGATCCTACAATATTCGAAACGATCACACTATAAGAACCCTCATCAAGTATCGTCGGCGACGCGATTGAATAAGAAGACGATGTGGCCCCTTTGATAGCTGTTCCACCCTTGTACCACTGGTACTTCAAAGGAGCCGTTCCGCTGGCTTCGACAGAAAAAGAGAAGGAGCTCCCCAGTGGGGTCGAACCGCCAATCGGCTGCTTGGTGATCGCCGGCGCCGAGTTTACGGTAAGCGCAGCCCCGTTGCTCGTGACCGAGCCTACGCTGTTCGTGACCCGCACTGTATAAGTGCCCGCACTGGCTGCGGTAACGGAGCCGATAGCGTAGCTGGAGAACGTGGCACCGCTGATAACCACATCGTCTTTGGACCATTGGTAGGAAAGAGGTGCCGTCCCGCTAGCTATCACCGTGAAG
>CAIRGO010000321.1 GCA_903878115.1 Akkermansiaceae bacterium
CTCCGCTAAATCATCCATGAAGAAATTCCTGATCCTCGTTCTTTCCACTTTTTCCCTTTTGCCGTTCGATGCTGGTGCGCAGTCGGAAAGGCGAAAAGTATTCATTCTTGCTGGCCAGTCCAACATGGAAGGGCAGGGCTCGGTGGATCATGATGGGGAGAGAGACTACAATGGCGGCAAGGGCAATCTGGTTTGGTCGATGGCGAATTCGAAGAGCGCCGACAAGATGAAAAAGCTCAAGAATGAAAAAGGCGAATGGGTGGTGCGGGATGATGTGGGAATCTCATTCAAGGTTGGCGACGAGGTCCTGAAGGGTGGCCTTACGGTGGGCTACACGGGTTATGCGGCAGACGGATCGAGAAGGCACATTGGACCTGAGCTGGGGTTTGGTTTTATGCTGGGAGACTTCTACAAAGAGCCGGTGTTGTTGATCAAAACGGCCTGGGGAGGAAAGAGCCTGTATGAAGATTTCAGACCGCCAAGTTCTGGTGGCCAGCTTGGTCCCTACTACACCAAAATGGTAGAAGAAATTCACGCGGCTTTGGCTGATCTCGGCGATCAGAACTACGAATTAGCGGGTTTTTACTGGCAACAGGGCTGGAACGACATGTGCACGGCACCGGCGATACCCGAGTATGCGCAGAATCTCGTCAACTTGGTCAGTGATCTGCGCAAGGAATTCAACGCGCCGAACATGCCGGTGGTGGTCGGCGAACTGGGCAATGGCGGACCGGTGACCGAGGGCGAGATGTTTGAATTCAGAAAGGCGCAGGAGGAAGGAACCAAGCAGATCAAGAACGCTGTATTCATCAAGACCACCGATTTTGCCCGGCCGGCTGAACTCTCGCCCTGTCCCGGGCATGGTCATCACTGGTTCGCGAATGCGGAGAGTTACTTTCTTATTGGCGAGGCGGCTGGCGAGGGTATGAAGAGTCTGTTGAAGTAATCCTTTCCCACGAGGACCTGCATTGTGAAAACATCTATCAAAACCATCGGCCTGCTGGTCGTATTCGCGGTGGGCCTGACCGGTCCGCTTTTCTCTCAAGTCCCCGACCTCACCAAGGACACAAAGACGGTCGATCGCGAACTTACCTACAATCTGGGTGCGACCGGCCTGCGAGGTTGGATTTACACTAAGGCGGCGGACAATCTCGATGCTGCGCAAGGTCGCACCACGCTGGCCAGCCGTCAGATCTTGGTCACTCATGTGGGAGTCGGATCACCTGCTGACGGGGTCGTGATGGTGGACGATGTGATCCTTGGTGTGGATGGCAAGCCATTCGGCGACGACGCGCGCAAGTCTATCGCACTGGCCATTCAGGCAGCGGAAACGGAGGCTCGGGGCGGGGTGCTCAAACTCAACGTTTGGCGAGCGGGTCAAGCGAAGGATCTCGCGTTAAAGCTCTCCGTGATGGGCGCTTACAGCGAGACCGCGCCATGGAACTGCGAGAAGTCAAAACGTATCCTCGAGGGCGCCATCAAGGTGCTCGAAAAAGAAACCATGGAGCCGAACTGGGCTGGATCCATCCAAGGACTGGCCTTGCTCGCTACGGGTCAGTCGGAATACCTACCAAAACTGCGGGACTTCGCTCTTGATCTGGCCAAGGAAAATCTCGATCCTGACAAGAAACCTGTCGGCCCCAACTGGGGCGATACGTGGAACATGGGCTATCGCCTGCTGTTTGTCTGCGAATATTACATGGTTACCCGCGACCAGGAGGTATTGCCCTGGATC
>CAIRGO010000322.1 GCA_903878115.1 Akkermansiaceae bacterium
CAAGTGTGATGATAGTGACCTGATTGAAATTGCGGCAGATGAAGTCCTGGTGAGGCGAGGAAAAACTTGCCTACCGCTCACGCCACGCCAAAAATAGACGCAAAATTGCCGTCCAGCACTACCCGCGCACAGGTCTCATTAAAGAACATCAAGAGAAGGTTTAGTCCTTCACCAACCTGCCTATTGCTCGGTAAGGTGGTAACGCGAAAGCGAGATGTGGCGGATTACGCAATCAAGAGCGCAATTACCGCAACTTCTAGTCGAGCCTTCTTGCGATGCAAACGCAAGGAGAAGCTTATGTGTAAAGTATCAATCCCCACGCAGTACCCAGAGGCGGTGCTCGCGATCCTAGAAGCCTATCTCGGTGGGAACAGCTCGAAGCTAACGCTGAAGGAGGCAGTTCGAAAGATTGATCTGCATGCCCGATGCGAAGACGATCCTGCCTTTGCGGCAGCCGGCTTAATTACCAACCACATCCAGCAACAGTTACCCGAGTGGGCTAGGCAAGGTGAGCATGGCCGCGCCTTGGCGCTAGAGTGGAATGTCCGAATTCCCACTAATAGACTGATCGATCCTACACTGGTTTGCACCGTCAGATGGACAGCTAAAGGAGAGGGTTTCTATTGGCCGATCGAATTTTGGCTCACCTATATCGATGGTTTTCACGTTGAAATTCTAACAGCTCGCTCTCACGATATTCAGGGTTCACGTGAGCTTGTGATCGCTGTTGCTCCAGCGGGCGAAGATCGCAGAGCAATTGCTCTCGAGCTGATGGAAGGGCTGTGGTACAATATGATGGGGGCCACTGGAGCGATGTGGGCTAGCTGGTTAGAAGATGGCTTGGTTGACGCCGTTGCAGGCCACGACCTAGCTGTTCAAATGACGAACGGAGCAACTGCTCGAATTCCATCTGTACTCGTGGGTGATGCTGCTCTTGAGGTTTTTACCCGAGAAGAGATCAACCAGTTGGATCGGCCGGCCATGCTCTCACTTGCTCACCTTCTTAGGAGCCGGTTAGCAAAGGCTGGCCCGCCGCCTACACACGATGAACTTGAGGGCATACGCGAGCTTCTCACTGAACATCTATTCGCCATCGACTTCAAATACGCTGCTAAAAATGGAGGCGGAAAATGAAGAATCCGTCTATCCCGATGTCACCTGACCAATTGCCTCAACAGCGAATAGTGCCAGTTGCGTCGATCCCTGCCCGTCCCAATCCTTTTGATGCAGTTGTCGGCTGGAACGAAAAGCCTGACGGCGTCATTTTGGCTAACGGGCCCAGCAACCCAGAATATCTGGGACAAGTTGAGTGGGCATGGTCGCGCATGAATAACCGCGTCGACGCATATTATGTAAGCCGCAGACGAAGTCACTGGATGCTGTGGCTTTACAGCTATGATGACAACTGGGGAAAATGGGATTGGCTGCCGATTGGGTATGTCCTGCGAAAGGGTGTAAGTCTCGACCAAGCCGCCTTCCATCTTCTGATCGATTATTGGAGATGGGATAAGGAGAAAGGCGATCTAGACCACTATCACTGGATAAATAAAGAGGGGTATCTCGACGCGAGCCAGTGGAGAACAATTGCGCTGCAGGTCTGGAATGCCGCTCCGGAAGGAGGCGGCAAAGATGAGTGAAGTGCTCGATCCCAACCATCGGGAAAGAAGGCAAAAACGTCCCGTCCACATCATTGTAGAAAAGTGGCCTCATGGCACAATGGCCTTCAAATTTGGTAGCGCGTTGATGACGGCGCTTGATCAGCGTCGCGATGAAGCAACTCTTGTGCAGCTTGGTCCAGAGCGTATCTTCAGAGTTGAAACTGATGTGTCAGAGGCTGAGTTCCGTTTGGCGCTAAAAGCGGCGGATGTTTCATACCACGGACGTATTCACTTTTCAGAATTGCGCACAGAACAGCCGGTGCGCAACGGATAATCGGGTGAACCTCAATTGCTCGCAAGACGAAGTGGATAAAAAGGCACGTTATATCATCAAAGCATGCAGGTAACATCAGCGCATAATGTTCTGACAACGCACTAAAATGCCCTTAGAAATGCAATTCTCTCAGAATAAGCTGAAATCATACACTCTTCACTTCTGCATGCGTTTCTTTTGCTTCTTATCCACTTTGCTTGGCTTTGTATTAATTCTAAATAATTTAACTGTGAGCTTTTAGATCCATAGGCTTGATCATATTTTTTAGCCCCAGCAACCGCTTTTTGATATATTTCTGAGAGTTCTACGTCGAGCAATGCTAGCTCCCTGCTACTACAAACCATTTGTTCAGCTTGTATGCTTGCCATTGCACAATTGAATGAGGGACTGACGGACGCATTTGATTGGCCCGCTGAGCCCTCGACGGTTACTTGTGATGCATCTTCCGGCTCAAAACCTACAACTGGATTTCCGTTGGTGTCATTATTGGACGACTGAACTTTTATACCCGTCTTTGCCGCCGCGAGATCGGTCGGCGTTGTCGCTGGCTCATCCACGTTTTCTAGTGTTTGCGCTGTTTCGAGTTCTTTGGTCTGGTCTTGATTGTCATTGAAAAGATATCCGGATACAACGACAACAATCGCCAGAAAACCAATTCCCGCCACGACCCGCCGTGATCTGAAAAGCGCTAACAGAAGTGACTTTAGGTTGGGCATGTTACCTCTCAAACAAATTTCATACTTTTCTATCTGGCTTGCTTGGTAGCAGTCTTTCGCCACGAAGGAGGTTAGCTCGATAGCGGTCAATGCTCCACATATTTTTCTCGGTCTATGCGCTAAACTTTTATAAATAAGGGCACGTGGGAAACTAAACGCTGCAACCTAGAAAATAATCAGATTTTGCATGGCCCGAAGGAAGCCCGCTAATACCGCAAGATATAGTATTATCCTTAAATCCGAAATTAAAACAAGAGTTGACTTAGCCGCCAAGAGACGTTCTTTTCGTGAAATAAAGTGATAAATTAGAGGTGGGATTTATGAGTGAACTTGAGCCAACGCCTGCAGATGCCCAATCTGGCGGGATGACACGGATCAAGGTAAACTATTGCGTTGACGAGGGTGAGTACGAGTTTGAAACAGAGTGTGATCGGGATCAATTTGTTTCAAATCCGACATTCAATTTTGATTTTGATATCGACAATGTGGATGACAAAGATGGCGTCGAACGCGTCTTCGGCACTCTTGATGTAGCGCCTCATTTTTCGAGACACTCCCCTGAATTTACCGTCACTCGGGTGGAACCAAGCGAAGACAATGGAGCTGTCGCAATCGTTAGTGTCGAAGTTGAGATGTTTTTTGACATCCGTATCTCATTGGCGGATTTTCTTGAATGGGTTGAGGGTGAAGGAGACACATGGAGATATTCTGGACGCATCGAGTGCGCTGGCGAGATAGGCTTAATCAATTCTGAGAGGGAGGAGTATGAATCCTATCTTGAGGTAACGGGTATTCTAAATCCGCCAAATACGGGCGCTGCCTGCGACATTGTTCAATCGGTTACGGAGCAACTGGCTGGCGCAACTGGACTAGCAATTTTTATCTCTGAGGATACCAATGCCGAGCTAGTTGATAGCCTAATCTGTAACCTCGAGGATGACGGCGCTCTAATTGTCCAAATTGAAGCGGGTGCCAGCTACATGGATTATATTGCGCCGCTCATGGAAGCTGAAGAAGGGCGTACTGCGATTTTAGATGGGGTGCAGCATATAGAAGAGGAACTCATCGGTGATTTTCTTCGCATCGTCAGCGATAGAGTCTTAGTCGGCACCATTGGTGAAGGCGATGGCGCCAAATCATTCGAGATGCCAATGAGCGCTTTTAACTTGGTTTTGATTGATCGCGGTGGTGGAGAAACGTCACTAATTCGGGATACAGCCAAGCGAACGATGGCCCTACAAAACGATCCTCAAGTACGACTCCCGAGAGAAAACTATTACGTTTCATACCTGCAGGCAGCCCAAATTTCGGATGACCTCAGCTCTTACACCTCTGATGGCGATGCGCTAATTGGCTTTTGCTACAGTGACGAAGGAATTTTTGTAGACAAAGACGGCAATATTTTTGGCGAAGATGGCACAAGATCTATTGATTTAGTCTTTGCGATTTCTGACGAAGTGTACGCCTATTCTGGATATCTTTATAATTCTGAAAAATCCGAATTTGTTTCCGGATTCCATGAAGGAGATGAGGCTCATGAAGATGGCCGAGCTCAACTCGTTGACAAAATATCATCTCATATAAACATGTCGGATGACGCTATTTCTGACATGCTTTACGCTGTTTCTTGTAATCAAGATGATGATTTTTCTGAGATGTTCGATGATGCTAAAGACACAGACTGGGAATATACATTTGGCTCTGGGGATGTGATATCTTGCGATGCTGATGAGGCGCAAGGGCGAGTGTTTGTTGAATTATACCCGCCCGTGTTGCTGTCAGCTTCGCAAAGTGAAACGGGCGTGATTGAATTCGATGAGGATGCTCATGTTGAAGGCCGAAATGAAGAGCTTCGTTTCGTAGGAATCTGCCTAGAATGATCTTTGGGCAAGCAAGGCTTTGAGAGAGTAGGGCGGCAAGTTTGAGATATCTCACTAAATCACGTTTTAAAATGGCGGTTGAATGTCCCCGTAAGCTCTATTACGCGGGCAAGAAGGATGCGTATCGTGACACTAAGGAAGAGGACACTTTCCTCGAAGCGTTAGCAGACGGAGGCTTCCAAGTCGGTGAATTGGCCAAATGCCTCTACCCAGACGGCATTGAGGTTTACCCCAAAGGTAACGCTGACGCGCTAGCAGAAACAGCGGAGCGACTGAAACTAGAGAGCGTCACGCTCTTTGAGCCTGCCATCGCACATGGTCCGTATCTTGTGCGGGTTGATGTTCTCATAAAAACTGGAAACTCAATCAAGTTGGTTGAGGTGAAGGCCAAGTCCATCAAATCAGACGATCACCAGATAGAAGGGCGTGGAGGTCTTAAATCAGCGTTTAAGCCATATATTGAGGACATTGCGTTTCAAAAATATGTTGTAGGGCTAGCTTATCCAGAGTGTGACATCACAAGTTACCTGCTGATGCCTGATAAAACCCAAACTGCCGTCATCGACAAGATGAACCAGTTGTTTAAGGTGAAGAAAGTCGGTTCGGAAAGTGAAGTGGTCACTGACCCTGCAGCACACGATCTGACCTTAAATCAATCACTGCTCCATGAGTTTAACGTCGATCACTATGTTGATTTGGTACACGAGCGTGGGTTAAATTTTCCAAATGGTACGGGCAGTATGGAGGAAATGGCTGCTGTTTGGGCGAAGGCTTACGCTGAAGATATTGCAATCCCTGCACCGATAGGTGCCCAGTGCGCGAGTTGTGAATTCAAAGCTGGACCAAATGACGATCTGAGAAGTGGCTTCAACGAATGCTGGAAGGAGGCAAATAGCTGGTCAGACCATGATTTTGCTGCGCCAACCTTGCTGGATCTGTGGAACTATCGCGGCAAGCAAAAACTCATGGATATGGGTGTTCGCCGCCTTTCTGAAGTCACGCAAGAAGACTTAAAATATGCACCAAGCGACTATGGTTTGAGTAACTCTGAGCGGCAATGGATGCAAGTGCAATGGTCAACCGATGATATCACCGAAGAGCTTAAATCTGCTGGGTTCTTCATTGATCATGAGTACATGGCAAAAGAGATGTCTCGTTGGTGCTATCCGTTAAACTTCATTGACTTTGAGACATCTACGTCGGCTCTCCCATTTCATATCGGCATGAACCCCTACGAGAGCGTTGCTTTCCAGTTTTCCCATCACACGATGGATAAGGATGGCTCATTGAAGCATACCAATCAGTTTCTTCTTTCAGAAACTGGACGGTTTCCGAATTACGAATTCGCCCGTGCCTTGCAGGCAGCGCTTTCCGAAAATGACGGAACGGTTTTCATGTGGTCCAGCCACGAGAATACCATACTCTCCCACATCATCACACAACTCAGCACTCGAAGTGATGCCCCAGAAGACAAGACTGAACTAATCGCCTTCCTTGAAACGCTCACAAAAGAGGGGGATCGGGCGATGGTTGATCTTAAAATCATCGCACAGAAGGGATATTTTCATCCTTCGACCAACGGCAGCAATTCGATAAAGAAAGTGCTTCCAGCAGTTCTCGAGAGTTCGGCGTTTCTTCGGGAGCGTTATTCTAAACCAATCTACGGTGCAGACGATGGTATCCCTAGTTCGAATTTCCGCAATATGACTTGGTGGAAAGAGGACGCGCAGGGTTTCGTGCAAGACCCGTATGACGCGCTCAAAGATAATGAGGTAACTGACCAATCTGCTGCTGCAATAGATAGTTACGATCTTGAAATCGCCGGTGGCGGTGAAGCATCGATGGCATATGGACGATTACAATTCGAGGCGCTACCCGCCGGAACCCAAAAGTCCATCAAGGATAAGCTGCTTCGCTATTGTGAGTTAGACACGCTTGCGATGGCGATGATAGTCGAGGCTTGGAAAGCGGAATCGGGTAAAAAACCATTTGCTGATGGCGTTGCTTAATGGCGTCTATGGGACATGCAATTTACGATGAGACCCACAATCGCTTGGAGGTTGTTCGATTAGGAGTCACGCCAAAAAATTACTTTCATTATAAAAATCAATATTATTTTTATTATTTAAAATAGGAGATAAGAATGTCAGATA
>CAIRGO010000323.1 GCA_903878115.1 Akkermansiaceae bacterium
ACGGTTTTCAGCCGGACCGGGGTTCCGAGCGAGGGTTGCTCCTTTGAAGTGGAGGTCACCTGAACCTGAAGCCGGTTTTCTCCGGGTTTGACCGAATCGGTGACATCCAGCGTGAACGGCGGCATCCAAAGGGTGTCATACTCCTTGCCGTTGAGTTTCACCTTGGTCATGATATGAACCTGACCCAAGTCAAGCATCACGCGCTGTCCTTTGCCGAATGCAGCTGGAAGTGCGAAGGTGGTTTCCTGAAGAACCGAGTAGCCTTTCTCATCCTGTTTGGCGGATTTCCATGGTCCTTCGATTGTGAAAGTTTGGGAGTCCTTTTCCACGACGAGCGCACGGCTTGTTCCATCGCTCATTGTGAGCGTATAACTTCCCGCCTTTTCGGATTCGGCGGCGAGCGTATTGTTAGAATCTTGGAACAGGTGGAGCGCGCCGGGTGGGACGTCCGCTCCGGCGAGTTGCGCTTTGACCACCGACGGGGCCGACGTTTTTTCGCGAAACACGATGAAGCATGAGTCCGACGGATCGTTGATGTGGATCGAAATCCGCGTTCCGTCTTTTTCGGCCTTGTAGCGCGCGATTTTCCGGATCTCGCCGGTAACTGGGTTGAACAATTCGGGCACCTTGCCGGTCACCCGCAGCTTGGCCTCAAAGGTGCCGACCGCCCCGAAGTTGGACAGGAAGAAGAGCATGCCGTCGTCAAGCTGGCGCGCTTTCCAGCTCAGCGTGCAGGTGGCCTCCGAGACAATCGGCGCGACGCCAAGATCCTGCAGGGACTTGTCCGGTACCGGAGACGAGGTAACGACCTTGCCGCCGGCCTTCTTGAGTGCTTCCAGGCGCTTGGACACCTGCGGTCGAGTGTACCCGCATTCCGGTATCGCCAGTAACTCATAACTGGCGGCCACGCGCTTCCGGTCCTTCTCGTCGTAAACCACCCATTTGCCATTCACGACATTCAGGTTGTTCAGGATCGCGTCCGACCCCATGAAGTCATAATCGTAACCAGCGGGAACGGGATTGGCCGGCCCGGTCATCTGCGGTGCGAAGTCGCCGATGTACACCGCCACGTCAGCAACCGGATTGCCCTGCTGCAGCATGAAGTGAATCCGCTGCAGATAGCGCACCCAGTCGCGACACTCATTGAACCACGGGGTGTTTCGGTGGAATGCCGTACCAAAATAAGCCAAATTCTTGCCCGGCACCCCATCCTTGGGCTGATGGGCCATCACATGCAGGACAAAGTGGTTGATCCCTTCACAGAACATTTCCTCGCCCCGCCGCTTGATGAGATAGGGATGATGCCCTAGATCCAGCCCGCTGGTAAAGGCCTCGGCAAAGACTCGCCGTCTTCCGTAAATATGCGCCGTGGAACTTGCCGCTCGGCACTCGATCTTTCCCAGATCGCCTGTGCTCCAGAACTCGCCGCCAATCTCATCGGAATACCGGCCATAAATCGTGAAGTCACCGGGGAATCCCCAATGTCCGTAGTTCTCGCACCAGGTTGTCAGACCATTTTTGTGAGCCGCAGCACTGAGCCCGCCAACATAATTCTCCCCAATCATATCCGCCACATTTCTACGCAGGTCCCAGAGAAACTGGTCCGACGCTTTTGCACTGTCAATGACCCTGCCGGTCATCACCGGAAGCAGCTTAATTGGATCATATCCTGCGCGCTTCTTGAACTCTTTGTCAAACCCGTCCGTCCAGTTCTGCGCACCCTTCTCGTAACTGTCGATCGTCACGCCCTTCCACGCCTTCTTCTCTTCCGGCGTGATTTCCTTGAGCAACGTGCCGAACATCGAATTGAAATGATATTCAATGAGAGCCTTACTCATCTTGTCCACCTCCAGGCCCGCGCCTTCCGGAGGGGCCGGACCATTTTGCTTTCCGGTGGAAACCATGCCGAAATAGATCACCGTCCAGTTGCCGGCCGGCAGCTCACAGGTCAGCAGTCCATCGGTGGAGAGCTTGTCTGTCAGATTGAGGATATCCTTTTGATGCACAACCGTGGAAGCATCATCTGGCTCCACTGAATCCTTGAACTTATAGGATTCCCAGGCTGGGCTCGGGTTCGGATACATCCGGCCCATCTGCTTCTCAATGACCTGAGCGACCATCGGCTCCGAGGTCAACTTCACCGCATCAAGCGGCAGATCGCATGGTTCGAGAACAAACTCCTGTGCCGTCACTTCCTTGAAGCTGTAGATCCTGTCACCGTCTGGTAGAAAATCCGTTTCAGGATTGCGCCCGCCAGGCTGGATTTCTGTCACTAACTCCTTCTTGCCGTCCTTCAGTGCATACAATTTGGCGGCGACAGAGCCTTTCACAACCAGCGCGCGGGCCTTGAATGGTTCCGTGTGCCGGAAACAGACAACCCCAGATTTCCCCTTATCCTCGCCAGACGGCACCGAACCATGAAGCGACACCGTTTTTTTCCTAGGAATCGCAAGCACGGCCACATCCTGGATTTGGCGATTCGCGGGGCGGACCATCTGCGAAAACTGCCCGCCCTTGGCCTCAACCTCGTTCCAATCGATCCGGCGCATGGATTGCTCCGGCTTGATCCAGGGTCCGCCACTCTGGCTCCATCCCGGACCATTGAACATCATGATCTCCACCCCGACGCGAGACGCCTCTTTCAAGGCGTGGCGCGTCAGTGCATACCATTCCGGAGAAAACATTTTGACCGGTCCGCCACCTTCGATATTTCCGATCATGGCCTGCTTGATTCCAACCTTGGCCATGGATTCTAGATCCTTAGTAATGCCATCGGCCGTGATATCAGCATTCAACCAGTACCAGAAACAATACGGCTTGGTTTCCTCGGCAGGATCACGAAAAGCATCCGCCAACTTATCGGCAGCTGCGGTGCTGGCTGAAATTGCGAAAGCGGCGGCGAGAATCAGTATTGCTAGGAAATTGCTTTTGGGTTGAAGGCCGTTGAGAAAGTTCATACGTGCATTTGCTCAGAGGTTTAAGGATTGGCACTTTCCTGAATCCAGACGGTCATCGCGCCCTTGCTCCGGTTCTGCCAGGCGTAATAGGGAATGGCTGTCACTTTGACAGGTTTGCTGCCGTCAGCGAGAGCTTCACCTTCGAGAACTGTGACCCCACCCAAGAGGTCGTTACGATGTTTGGCCGTCATTTCCGCAGCGCGTGGCAGAATCAGTCGGGTGAGATTCACGTCCGGTTGATCGGCGGCTTCCAAGCAATAAACCATGGGGCCGCGCATCAAGGTGACCTTGCCGCGGTCAGCCTCGACTTTTTCGTTTGCCAGGATGCGCCGGGTCGGCATTGGCAGGTCGAGTTTCACCACATCGCCTGCCTTCCAGATCCGTTGCAGGTGCACGTAACCGTCCTCGCCTGGCGCGGCATCGGTCTTCTCGCCGTTGACTGTTAGAACGATCGGAGAAACCTTCGCATCACTGGGGCGGTATAAGTCGCTGGGGACGGGCCGGCCGATCGCCCAACCGGGGATTCGCAATTTGAGGGAGAAGTCAGTCGCCTGCGCCGGATCAACCGTCAAACGGACTTTGCCATCCCAGGGATACTCCGTCTGCTGGGTCAGCTTGAGAGTGGATCCATCGTCCATCTGCAGCTTCGCGGTGCCGGCGGCATACAAGTTGACAAGAACCTGCTTCTTGCTTTGGGCATAAACCAGACCGCCGATCTGCGGAAAGATTCGCGAGAGATTGGTCGGGCAGCATGACAATCCAATCCACGAATCACGCGGGCCGCCATTTTCGCTGGCCAGCGGATTTTGATAGAAGAAATGGTCGCCGGAGATTGAAATCCCCGAGAGCACCCCGTTATAGAGTGCCAATTCCATCATATCGGCATACTTGGACTGGCCTTTGAGAAGGTTCATCCGGTATTGCCAGAACACATGGGCGATCGCCGCGCAGGACTCGTTATAGGCAGACTCATTGGGTAGGAGATAGGCATCACCAAAACCCTCATCGTCATATTGCCCCGTCCCAAGGCCGCCTGTGATAT
>CAIRGO010000324.1 GCA_903878115.1 Akkermansiaceae bacterium
CAGATTTCTTGCGATTTGATCCCGCGCATCGGCTTCCGGCAGCAAGCCGCCAAAGAAGACATTCACACGCTGGCCTTCAAATGGCTCCGATTGCAGCGGCAATTGGCGTGACAATGGCAAGGCTCCTGCATCCACCAACCAGGCGGCATCATAACGGAAGACCATGCGACGGCCATCATCCTCCAACACTCCGACCCGCCTCCCGTGCAAATGAATGATCAATGGATTCATGGTATCTCGATTTCCAGTTTCAAACCCAAGGCGCGGACAATCTCCAATGCCTTGCCCAGTTGACATGTGGGCTTTCCTTTCTCTAGGTCGATAATGAACCTCAAGCCTGTGCCAGAAGTCATCGCCAAATCTCTCTGAGTCACTTTCAAACGACGCCTCTGCTGGCGGATGGCTTGGCCAAAGCTCTCTGCATCTTGAATCTTCATAGTTCCTGAGCGGGAATATTGCAAGCAGCTCAATGCAGATCAATGAAAAAAGTTACCGAACGGTAATTATTTTGGTTTATTATTTCTAAAGTGCACGAATGTTCCCGTTCGGTAATTTTGCGGGGTCGCGTCGGAGGGTAACGAAGCGCTTGATGAAGTCAGCATGGAACATCCTAGGAATTGTGGCAGATTTGGAGACGTGGGTTTGGTCTAGGTAGCAACACCAGCCTCCATGTTCAGCTTGGCCCACCATTCAGTCTCTTCTTTTTTCCAAAACTCCCACTATTGGTCTGCGCTTGGAGTCGGTTCATCATTCATGACCACTTCAAGATCACCGACCAATAATTCCGGATACTCATCTGGCACGCGTAATGCGACACAGTGACCTAAACGTGAGTGCTCGTGAAGCTCAGACACCGACTCACATAGATGCACTTGCCGCGCGCAGTCGTTGCAGTGACGGATTTCGAAAGAATCCGTTAACATCAACTCTGTCCACTGCTTGCCGCAAATGAAATTAAAATGCTTGCAGGCAACAACACGCTCGTTGAGTAACTCATGAAAAGATCGCCATTCAGACGCACCCTCTGGTATGATCAGTGTCTCATTTTCGATATCGCACTCCTCATGCAATGTGAGTAAAGCTTCAAGAGAAACAGGGCCTTGCTTCTCACCCTCGTTGTCGTAATACCACCATTCCCGTTTGTCATCACTTGTTGGTGGCATGGCAGGATCCTCGTGTGTCGAATTACTCATACAATCAACATAGCACATTAACAACCGGGTTGGAAGCCGGAATTCAGAAAGAATTGCCCGCCCAATCACGCTCTCATCAGAGACCGAGCGATTTCAATGCTCTTACCGCTTTGTTCACATTCGAACGAGTTCTGAAATCAGGAACACGCAAGACCGCAGCGAACACTTTATATAACATTCCCAGGGCATTCTCCCAGGTTTTTGCTTCGAACGCGATCGGATCTTGCGCCTAAATGAAGGTTTCCAACTCCGCAGTGGCGGCTCCGCGGCAAACACTTTCGGCATAGACAGCAATGGCTGCCATTTTTCTGTAGTTCAACCGATCCGGAGTATCCGTCGACTGGTGATAGTGCTGCCAACGTCCGCAGGAGAGAAACACATAAGGCACGTCATTCCAGCGAAAAACCGCGTGATCACTCATGTCACCCACATATTCATTCAACGTGGCAATCAGCTTCATGCCCGAGGGAACCTCAACCTCTTCAAGCATAGCTGGCAGATTCGGATGACTTTCCGCTCCGGTCATGAAGGTCAGCGATTTGATGGGTGAGACCATGTTTGCTGCCATTGCTCCAATGTTGTCGCCTGGCATCTCCACGTCATGACCCACAAGGTCGGAAACCAAGGCGAAATGAATGCCACGAGCGTCAACCTGATCCTCATAGAACCGTATGCTTCCCATCGCATCACCCATGAAATACGGGGGTTCCTCCGCATCGAAGATTGCCACGATAATATCGCGCTCAAGTCCTCCGGATCTGGCGACCGCTTCACCCACGGCCAAGCTTATCGCAACAGCCGCTCCGTTGTCATCGGCACAAGGATGGGGAATCACGCTGTCGTAGTGGGCGCCGATCAGCAATGGTGGCAGCGTGCGGTCGGCACCCGGAATCACGCCGGCAAAATTGGTGAAATCCATTCCATCGACATGATACGGCAGGGCAAAAGTTTTTCCTCTGTAGGGAATGCAGCCGATTTCACCGAGTCGACGATCGACCCATGCTTCGGCAATCTTGTGTCCCTTGGATCCAACCATCCTACCTCTTGGCTGGCAGAGTTCATAAACGTCATTCTTGAGTGATTCGGCGAGTGTTGTGATGTCTGTTTTCATGCGTTGTATGTCTGTTAGTATTGGGCAATCGGCCTGTGCTTGATGGCTCACGTGAAAAAAGCGATCGGATTGTTGCTTTCGTCCGGTGGCTTGCAGCGGTGCCGAGAGAATTTGTTGCAGCATTTTTTAATTTTGCAATAAATTGTTGCAATTATTTTTTTGAGATGTAAATTCACTCCCGACATGAAGCAGCCAACCAAAGCGTCCGGAGATGCCAATCCAAGTCTCGATGTTGCCCTCAGAGAGCTTGATCAGCTCGAAACTATGCATCTCGAATTTTCGATGGATGACCTCGTCGAATGGGTCAACAACGCCGTGAGGAGATTTTATCCGCAGGCCAATGAGGGTGGGGACAAGCGAGTGAGCGATTCGTTCACCGTGCGCACCCTCCGTTATTACCAGACTCTTGGGTGTCTGGATACGCCCGACAAGGATGGGCGACGCGCGATCTACGGCTACCGGCACTATCTGCAGGCGCTGATCATCCGCAAGCTACTCTACCTGCGTTACGCCCCCGAGGGCATTCACGACGCACTCAAAGGCAAGAGCAACCTGGAATACAAGGACATGCTTTTTGCGGAACTTCCTACATCGCGCACCCATGGCTCCGGTCATGTGCGTGCCGCGATGGGTGAGCGCAAAGACGCTCCCAGCGCCCATCACGAGATATGGACCCACATTCATCTGGCACCTGGAATCGAACTCCGGTTGAAAGGCCAAACCAGCGACTTGGGCAAAAGCACGAGGATGAAAATCCTCAAGCTGATCGATCAGGAAATCACAAACGCATAAAATAGAATGAACGAAGAACAGCAAAACCAAAAACGAACGATAGCAATGGACATACTGCAACCATCCACCAAAAAAGATCTGATGAAACGTGGCTACATTGATCACTCAGAAAATCCAATCGGCGCTGGAACTTATCTGATTCCAGTGCTTGTGGAAACTCTCAAGACAGTCACTACAATAATGAATTACTCATCGGCAATCATCGCAGATGATGAAGATCGTATGCTAGAGTTTGACATCCAGGCGATCTTCCAATCATTCCATTCCAAGCTAACGAGAACGATGGAAGTCTTATCCAATGATAGCTATGGAAATCCGATAGAACTTTATGGTGATGTGCTACTACCCCATATGAACTGGGTATTTTGCATGCATTA
>CAIRGO010000325.1 GCA_903878115.1 Akkermansiaceae bacterium
AAACATCGCCGGATTATCGACGACAAATTCTTCGCCGTTGGTCAGAGATACTTGATATATTACCGATGGGTAGGTGGAAATTACGTCCATGTTGAACTCGCGGCGGAGACGTTCTTGGATGATTTCCATGTGCAGCAGGCCAAGAAATCCACAGCGGAAGCCGAAACCGAGCGCGGTCGATGACTCGTTCATGTAGGTGAACGCAGGGTCGTTGATTTGCAGTTTGCCCATCGCCATTTTCAGGGCCTCGTAGTCGGAGGTATCGATCGGATAAATGCCGGCAAACACCATTGGCTGAATTTCTTTGTATCCTGCCAGCGGTTCGGGGCAGGGGCGGGCGGCATCGGTCACAGTATCGCCGATTTTTACCTCAGCAGCAGATTTCATGTTGGCGATGATGTAGCCTACATCGCCGGCGACGAGGACATCTGTGGCAGTCATTTTCGGGGTGAAAATGCCGACTTCTTTTACCTCGTAGTTGTTGTTCGTGGCGAGCAGTTTGATTTTTTGGCCACGTTTGACTGTGCCAGAAAACACTCGCACATAGGAAACTACGCCGCGATAGGTATCGTAAAGCGAGTCAAAAACGGAACAGCGCAAGAGTTTATCAGGGTTCTCGGTAGGATGTGGCACGCGTGCGACGATGGCTTCGAGAATCTCGCTGATGCCGATGCCATTTTTGGCAGAAGCTGGGATTGCGTCTTCGGCGGGAATTGCCAAAATATCTTCGAGCTGCTTGCGGCATTTCGGCACATCGGCAGCGGGGAGGTCGATTTTATTAAGAATCGGGATGATGGTGAGGTTTTGCAGCAGCGCGAGGTGCAGGTTAGCTACCGTTTGCGCCTCCACGCCTTGCGCGGCATCGACCATCAACACCGCGCCTTCGCAGGCGGCCAGAGCTCGTGACACTTCGTAGGTGAAATCCACGTGTCCAGGGGTATCGATCAAATTCAGTTTGTAGGTCGTTCCATTGAGCGCTTTGTAGGCCATCGTCACGGGGTGCGACTTAATGGTGATGCCTTTTTCGCGCTCTAGGTCCATCGAATCAAGCAACTGGTCTTGTTTTTCGCGATGGGTGATCGTTGCGGTGGATTCGAGAAGTCGGTCAGAAAGCGTAGTTTTACCGTGATCAATGTGGGCGATGATCGAGAAATTTCTGGTAAGTTCGATAGACATAACGTGGCAGGAAACAAGAAACGTGGGGGAGACGCGCAGATACAAAGCATGAAATGAAGGTTTGGTCTATCATTCAATTGCAGAAAATACGAAAAAGTGAAATTTTTAGCCATCAAAAGCTAGATCTGCGTTTTATCTAAGCCGAAATCATTCTCCAATCTCCAATCTGCATTCTAGGGTCGTACCAATACGCCCTGTTCACGTTCATCGCGTCATTTGCTCCGTCTTATTCAATACTAGCGCAACTCAAAAAAATTGGGAAATTAGCGGCAGCGGTAATTCTCTAACGGAGTTTTTTGAAGATGTATTTTGAAACAATCCATAACACGGGCAGTAAAACGCAGATCAGCAAAAACAGTGATGTTTTGTTTGCAATTTGATTT
>CAIRGO010000326.1 GCA_903878115.1 Akkermansiaceae bacterium
CCATGGGCACAGGTCGCCAGCATGTGAGTTGGATTCACATGGATGACTGGCTCGCAGCGATTGATTTTCTCATCGCAGATCCGCTGATGGATGGAGTTTTTAATCTTGTCGCTCCCGAATGCCCTACGAACCGAGAATTGCAACGCAGTTTTCGCGAAGCGTTAGCGATGCCCATCGGCATCCCCGCAACCGAGAACATGGTGAAAATCGGCGCATGGCTCATGAACACCGAAGCAGAATTGGTGCTAAAAAGTCGCTGGGTGAAACCAATGCGCTTGGAGAACCAAGGATTTCGCTGGCGTCATCGCACCGCAGAGCGGATGATCGCTGATTTGTTAGGAAGACCGGGCCTTGAAGGGTTTTTCGCCAGCAAAGCACGTCGCTCCATCGGGGCCCGGGTCTGGGCTCACAATTATGGGGCGTGAGAGTGGATTTTTGATGATCCGATAGTTCCATGTTCGTTGATCTCTGCTAAAATGAAGAGTTGATTGGTAGGGAAATGTTGTTACTCTCAGCGCAGATGTTTGAATTGTTAGAAAATCCGTTTTTTCAGAGAGCCTTGGCGGCAGTTGCTTTGGTGGATCTACCGCGCAAAGTGATAGTCACCTTGTATAACAGCACGAGCGCGGGTAGGTTTGTCAATGCATTATCACGAAGCAAAGAAGCCAGTAAAATGAAACAATTTTATGAGCAAATTACAACAAGTTCCTACACCATCACCTTCTCTCCGTATCGTCGCTTCTCTCAGCAAGCCAACAACATGAAACAAAAACATGCTGCATTCACGAAATGAAAGAATTTGGACCGAATAGCACACACTTCTTAATACATGAAACGACATATCCCATCCCTTGCCTTGCTGACTTTGATTCTCGCCGGCGCCGCCTTCGGCCAGACCGCGCCGCCTGCCGATCCCACGGGCATTTTACGCAAGCCGATACCCGACAAACTGGTGGTGCTCACTTTTGACGACGGACCTGCCAGTGGATACACGGTGGTGGCTCCGATCTTGAAGTCGTTCGGCTTCGGCGGTTCGTTTTACGTTTGCGATTTCGATTCGTTCCGTACCCGTAAGGATTGGTACATGACCTGGCGGCAGATGAGAGCGATGCATGATGCGGGCTTTGAAATCGGCAATCATACCACTGGTCATGCGGGCGGCGCGAACATTGGGGCCTTCCTCAGTATGGATGACGACTTGCAGGCCAATGGCGTTCCCAAGTGCACCACCATCGCCTGGCCGCTTTGTGTGGTGAACACCAAAACGTATCCCGATCTCACGGCAAATGGCTACATCTTCGGTCGGGGTGGCCACTTCCGTCCGTACCGGCCGACTGTCGACAATCCCTTCGACATTCCCTGCTTGGTAGCGGGCACTATGGAGGAGTTTGTCAAAAGCGTGCGTCAGGCGAACAAGGGAAAAATAGTCGTGATCATCTATCATGGCGTGCCCGACATCGAGCATCCGGCCGTTTCCCTCGATCCGGCGATCTTCAAACGACAAATGCAGTACTTGAAGGACAACAACTACAAGGTGATTGCCTTGCGCGACCTAGCGCAATACATCGATCCCGCCAAAGCCGCCCAACTGCCGCCGACATCGAACGAATACAAGGAGTCGAGTCCTGTGGAGCTGGTGAAAGAAGACAAACCTTATGTCGCCGCAAACATACCTGCGACGGCGCCGAAACCCGCCGCACCCGCTCCCAAGGCCTCTGATGCGGAGAATTCCCCGGTGCCGGTCGTGACACCACTTGCTGTCAACCAACCCAACGTTTTTACCTGGAACAAAGCGGAAGCGGGCAACTGGAGCGAGGCATCGAAATGGACGAACAATCTGGCTTCGGGCTCGGCTCCGGGCTCGGCGGGTCAGCCCGACTACGTTTTTGACTTCGACAAACAGGGTAATTTTTCGCTGGTGAACGATCTGAGTGAGGGGCTTGTGGTCAATCAATTGAACTTCAAAGGCCCATCGGTGAAAATCGAGGGCAAGCGCCTGGCATTGACCGCCAACGGCTCGGCCACTTCGCCGCGTATCACCCAGAGTGTCGCAGCAGAAGTGCAATTCGGCGTCCCTGTGATTATGGCTGGGAATTTGACCGTCGACGTATCGCACAAGAACGGCAAGGTGATTTTCCCGGCGCTCATTTCCGGTGCGGGGAGTCTAACGAAAAATGGTGATGGTTTGCTTCGGCTCGACAATCCGAAGAACACCTTCACCGGCGGTACTACGATCAATCGCGGCTGCCTGTGCATGTGTGTCGCGAATGAGGGACTCGGCTCTGGGCCGATCACGTTGAACGACAATGGGGTTCTCGCGCTCGAACGTGTCAACGGCGCGACTCCACTGATCTTAAACGGGGGCGAGATCAATGCCAACAACGGTTTCGGCGACACCTGGGACGGAACGATCACGCTGAACGGCAATACGCGTATCACTTCGTATGCGGACTTTGTCATCAATGCTGCAATGAGCGGGCCCGGTGGCTTCACGCAAATCGGCACTTATGGCGGTTTCGGGCTGGTGAACAAAGGTCAGGTGACACTCAGCGGCACCAATACCTACAACGGCGCAACAGTTGTCCAGCGCGGCACGCTGCGGATACTCAAAGCCGCGTCGCTCTACAATGGCGACACCAGCAAATGGACGCCCGATAAAATCACGGTCGCTCCCACCGCCACACTCCGGCTCTGCGTCGGCGGGCCCGGCGAATTCACTGGCGAACAGATCGGTGCGTTTCTCAAGAATCTTGCATCGACCATCAACAACAACGGCCTGATGGAACGAGCGGTGCTTTGTCTGGATACCTCCCATGCGAATGAACCGGTGGCGATCGCCACTGACATCGCGGACTCGAAAGGTCCCGGCGGCGGCGCGTTTCTGTTCAAAAAATGCGGCTCGGGAATTCTGCAAATGAAAGGTAAGAACAGCTACACCGGGCAAACGATTTTGGAGGGAGGTTCGTTGCTTGTATCTTCGCTCAACAGCTACGCCAAAGGCAAACCTTCCAGCAGTGTAGGCGCACCTGTGGACATCGAGACCGGTGAGATTGTGATCGGCAGCGGCGACAATCCCTGTTCGTTGATCTATAACGGTGCGGGCGAGACCACCGACCGAGTGATGAATCTGGCAGGGAAAAATTTCACCACGACCTTCGAGCAAGCCGGCACTGGATTGCTGAAGTTCAGCAGCACCTTTGTGCTTTCGGGACACAGCACCAGCAAGGCCATCGCGCTCAAGGGCGACACCGCAGGCACGGGCGAGATCGCGGGAAACCTCGTTGATCCGCACGACCGAGCGGGCAAGGCGGTCACCGCCGTTGCGAAGTCGGGCACAGGAACCTGGACGCTCTCGGGCAGCAATAGCTACAGTGGTCCCACCTCGGTGAGTGCCGGCACTCTGGTGATTGCTTCACCAAAAAGTCTCGGAGTAAAAACCGAGGTTACGGTTGCCAATGGTGCCAAGTTAGTCCTCAACTTCAAGGGGCAGGTGAATGTTGCAAAGCTGATCGTTGACGGCAAAGTGCTGCCTTCCGGAACCTATGGCGCGTCCAACACTTCGCAACTCGCGGGCACTGGTTTTTTGCAAATCCCCTGACACACTCTTCTGCGCTCTTCTACGCCGGTCTGATGCTGACGACGCAGACGAAGTCGGAGTGAATGGGGTCATGAATAGGGGTAGGCCTTGCGGCTTTTTCCTAGGGTAGAAACGAGGTATCAACCCTATGCTAATGGGCGTAAGCACGTTGTGGTCGTTGAGTGAACAGTAAGAAGGGTGGACGATGAATGACACTCGTCGTGATGATCTCATAAAATGCAGGGTTGATTGGTGGGGAAATGTTGATACTGTGAGCGCGGATGTTTGAATTGTTAGAAAATCCGTTTTTTCAGAGAGCTTTGGCGGCAGCTGCTTTGGTGGGATTTACCAACGGTTTTTTTAGTGGGTTTGTGATCTTACGTCGCACGGCGTTATCGGTGAGTGCTTTGTCGCACACGATGTTACCGGGGATTGCGGTGGCGATTTTTATTACGGGTGCGTTGACGCAGTTGAATGCTTTTCTGGGTGCTTTGATCGCGGCGTTGATGGTGGGGCTTGGTTCGGTGGCGGTGGCACGTGGAAATCGTGTGGCGCAGGGCACGGCGTTGGCGGTGCTTTATACATCGGCATTTGCGGGGGGCGTGGCGTTGTTGCCGCATTTGGGTGTTAGACAAGAATTAGAACACTGGCTATTTGGTGATATTAATGCGGTTTCTAACACGGATTTGTGGACAGTTTTTGGCATTGGTGTGTTTACCTTAGTGCTGGCAAATTTATTGATGCGTCCGATTTTGGTGGCATTGTTTGAACCGAATGTCGCTGCAGCACAGGGTGTGCCGGTGCGTTTTGTGCAGTATTTACTTTTTGCCTTAATGGTGATGTCGTTGGTGGCATCCTTGCAGGCGGTGGGGTGTGTGCTTTCTGTGGGATTGTTAGTGACTCCCGCGGCGACGATTTCTCTATTTACAGATCGCACGTCGTTGTTGTTTTGGGGTGGTGGTTTGTTAGGCGCGGTGGGCGCCGTGCTGGCGGTTTTTATCGCGGCTCCATTGCACCTTACTCCCGGTCCATCGATCGTGATGGTGCTGGGAATTCTCTTTATGCTCGCGTGGTTGTTGAGTCCCAAATATGGGGTTCTTACCAAAAAACGTAACTCGCGTCCGTAAGTTGATCAGTCTCTGGTGATCACTGATTTTTCGCGCAATTCGGCGGCGAGTGCGCGGAGAATGCGTTGTTTTTTCTGGAGGGTGATGCGATGAGCAATTTCGTCGGATTTTTCCGAGAGAGGAATTTGCACAGCGGGTTTCACCTCGGTAGGGTAAACGAGATGCAGGGCATTCTCGTAGAAAATTATCGGGCTGATTTCTCCTTGGCGCAGAGAAAACAAAATGGCTTCAAAGGGATTTTGCAACCGCTCCATGGTGATCCATCCGAGATCGATTTCTTGGTGATTCTTTTGCGTATGTTGTCGTGCGATTTCGCTAAACTCCACTCGTCCTTGCGCGACATCATCCCGCCACTGTAACATCAACGAGTAATCGTTCCAAATCGCAGCGTGATCGGGAAAGCGCACGAGGTGTAGTGCTTTCGCGGTGGGTGGGAGAAAAAATTCACTACTATGTTCATCGTAGAACGCTTGGATTTCCTCGGCAGTTGGCGTGGTAATGTCGGTGAATAGTTCGCTGGTGAAACGCTCCATTCGCAGCGATGCGGTGGTTTCTTGGTGAAGTTGTGCGTGCTGCGCATCTAACAAATCCCATGAGGCTCCATGTTCTCGCCATTGGCGCAGCAACTTTTCAAATGCTGGGCGAAAGCTCGCCTCATCGATGGTGGGATGGCGTTTCTCGGCTTCTTGTGCTAAAAGGATTCCATCGATGACTTCTTCTTCTGCAGCTGCGAGAAATTCATCATCGCGTTCACAGCAAGAAACTTCCGTGCGCATTTCTGCTTCGGTTTTTAAACGTTGAAAGGTATCTTCAATGAGTGCTGGGTCAATGGGTTCTTCGTTGACAAAAATCATGAGCGGTAAGGTGGAAATTATCGATTGGGTAAATTAGAGCCTCTTGTTAGACCTGCGTAGTAATTTTGATCACGAATTTGGATCATCGCGGCATATTGCTGCAATTGTGCGGGTGTGAGGATGGTTCTCATTTGCTCGATCTTTGCGGCGCTGGCGTTTTTGCGTTGTTCTGCAGCGAGGCGCAGTGCCTCTTGAGGGTCGCTGGCATTCTGTATGGAGGCATTGGCGGTAGATTTTTCTGCTAAGGCAGCACCGGCTACGCCGTAGCCCATCGAATCGAATGTTTCTGCAAAAAAACGACTGGTTTCGCTGGCGTTGGCAAGTTCTGCGGCACTGGCTTGCTGCAAGGATGTGAGAACGGCGTTCTGTTGCTCTTGGCTGAGATCAACTTTTTCTAACAACTCGGCATATTCTTTTTGTGCCGATGCCATGGCTCGGTTTTGAGATTGTTGCTTGCGTACCGCATTGAGTTGCTCGATCTGAGCTGGGCTGAGAAGTTTGCTCAACGAATCGTTGAATTTTTTTTCCGCTTGCTCTGCTAACTCAAGGATATTTCCGCCGGGCAAGCCGTTTTGATAGAAATTCATCGAGCTGCGTTTTTCTTGGAACAGAGCGAGCATTTCTTGTTGTTGGCTGGCAGTGAGTGACATCAATTCCGTTAGTCGCTGGATGTATGCTTGGTCTTTTAGTGCAAATCCATTTTGGGCGGCTTGCCCCATGCCTGCGCGGGCCTGAAGGATTTCTGGAGGAAGTGGTTTGCCATCTGTGGTCAGTGATGGGTCACGTAGGGCTGGTTTTGGTTTGTCGCGTGTAGGATCTAAACCGTATGCCGTAGAATGCGTGGAAGTGTTAGGTCGCGACACGGTTGCATCTACTTGGTTTTCTTTACTTGGCTTGAGAAACCAAGCGCAAAGAAAACCAATGATGGCGGTCAAAGCGGGAATGTATGATTTTTGAAACATCTTGTGAATGGCTATACTACTAGTAAACGCCGAGAAAAGCGAATCTTGTTTGCGTTTTACGGTAGTCATGTTGCTTGCGCTTTAGCGGTGGCGTGTATTTTTGAGCTTTGGCTTGTCAGATGGCTGATGTTGGTGCATCTTCGCGCCGATGTTTTTTACACCAAAGTGGAAAAAGGATGCGGAAGGCTTGCTCAAGGGGGCAAAAAAATTCCTGCATTATAAAAGAGATTTACTCAAGCCTGATCGTATTGATGAGATTGAATCACGCAGAGCAGATCTGAGTGTCGCAATCAAATCACGCAAACTGGATGCAGTAAAGGAGGCTTCCACCCAGCTCCACGCGACCTGCGAAAAGGCACTGCCGCGGCAAGCTCCGATTGGCTGGTTAGAAGAGAACGTGGAAGTGATTTTTGTGGCATTGGTCGTTGCTCTCGGCCTGCGCTCTTATGTAATTCAGCCGTTTCGCATTCCCACGGGATCGATGCAACCAACGCTCAACGGGATTATTGCGACACCTATGGTAGGTGAAGATTTCAGCAAACCATGGCTAGGCAAGCAGGCCTACGATTGGGTGACAAGAGCACGACAATGGCGTCAAATTGAAGCCCCTGCGAGTGGAAGGATCAGTGGCACACGTGATCGGTCATGGTTGTTTTTCTCACGCACAGAAGTCAGATTTGACACGGGAGCCTCGGTGATTTTTCCATGTCCCGCAAATGAAACCATGCAGGCGATCAATGGTCACGATCGGCCAGAAAGCATTCTTGGAAAAACCTACAAAGCAGGTGAGGTGATGTTCCAGGGGACCATCGATGGTGGCGACCTAGTATTGGTTGATAAAATTTCCTACCATTTTCGTCAGCCCAAACGCGGTGAAGTATTTGTTTTCGATACTCGCGGCTTGCAAAAAAGAATTGGTGTTTTCAGTAATTCGGATCAATCGAATGCGACGCATTACATCAAACGCCTGTGCGGTGTGCCTGGCGATACCTTGCGTGTCGAAGCTCCGCATTTGTATGTGAATGGAAAAATAGCAACAGAAACAGGAATTCAGAACGTGTCCGGATTGCCTAACACTGGTCATAAAGGCAATTTTGGCTACTCCTATGCAGAATCTTCGATGGGAGAGTTGCTTACGTCCGCCGATGAGTTGAGCTTGAAAAAAGAAGCCACGATTGGCATGCGAGAATACGCGGCATTGGGGGACAACTCGGGGAATTCGCTCGACTCGCGCTACTGGGGATCTGTAAAAGAGTTTAATGTGGTTGGCCCTGCGCTATTTTCCCTATGGCCATTCACGACTGGTCACTGGGGTTTTATCAAATGACATCATCGGAAATCACCCGTAAGGCCAAATCAAACCTAGCGTTTGCGCTCAATGTCCTGCCCAAAGAGCGGCGGGATGACATGGTGGTTTTCTATGCTTTTTGCCGAGTGATCGATGATATCGCTGATGAAGAATCTCGGCCAGTGCCCCAACGCAAAGCGGAACTAGCCCAGTGGCGAGTGGGGCTAACAGAGGGATTCAGTGCGCCAGACGATTTCCAACAAGAGGTTGTAGCAATGCAAAAAAAATATCAAATCCCGCAAGAGCTGATGATCGCGATCATCGATGGCTGTGATATGGATACTGCTCCGCAACGTTTTCAGACTTGGGAAGAACTACAAGGATACACTTGGAAAGTAGCGTGTGCGGTGGGACTGATTTCTTTGAAGCTATTCGGAGCGAGTCATCCGCAATCCGAAATTTATGCCGTTCACCTTGGGCATGCGCTGCAACTCACCAATATCCTGCGCGACGTTGCCGAGGATATAGAAAATGGCCATCGCATTTACTTGCCTCTAGCAGATTTGGAAAAATTCGATTATTCGGAAGATGACTTGGTAGATCGAAAATACGATGATCGTTTTATCGCGCTGATGTCATTTGAAACGGAACGCTGTGCGGCACTGTATGAGCAAGCGCGCGCTAGTCTTCCGGCAGAAGATCGTAAAGCCCTCGTTTGTGCAGAAGTAATGCGCGAAATTTATCACACGGTGCTCACGCAGATGCGCGCTGATAAATTCCGTGTTTTTGAAAAACGTTATAGCCTATCGAAATTTCGCAAGATGGCCATTCTCGCCAAGTACATGATTTCTTAGTTGCGGAAAAATGTTCAACAAATCATTCTTCTTGAATTTTTTCTCCATATAGTGCGTCATATAGTGCGTATGAAATATCAATGGACTATGGGGCTTTTCGCTGTTGTCGTTTTAGCATCTTGCACTCCCTATCAGCAACAAGGTGCTGCGCTTGGTGGCGTCGCTGGTGGAGTGCTCGGAAATGTAGCTGGTGGCAATAGCCGCTCCACCGTTAAAGGAGCCGCGATTGGTGCTGGACTCGGTGCTGGCATTGCTGCAATGCAGGAAAATTCAGCGCGTTCGAATCAGCAACGCGGTTATCAAGGTGGACCAAATTATCAGCAGGATAATTATCCGCCGCAGAATCAATCTGGTTCCTATCCCTATGCGGAAAGAACTAGCACTCGTGGCGAAGTTCTTAGCCCTTATGCTCCTTATAATGTGATCGATGTGAGAGGTTTCCGTTCTGGTGCACTCGCCAAAGATCCATCATGCGGCAAAATTTTCCGCATCCCGTAAGCCAAGTCTGCGAGCGGGTTGTCTCAACCGTTGAAGTGCATGATTGAGACAAGATTAGGACCTCAATCAGCGAATCAGCGATCGATCCATTGATCGAGAAACGTTTGCCACTCTTTCTTCCAGGTTTCCTCATCTCCATGTACCCGTGCGATCCATCCGCGGTGGAAGGCTGATCCGGCTAAGGGCAGCTTGCGGCTTTGAGGACTGCGGGAGGCGAGCAAGGGGTCTCCGCTAGGCGGGGTGCGGCTCTGGAGTGCGTCCACGAGCTTGGCAAAACGAGTCTCGAGGAATTGTGGTCGGTCGACGCCCTTAGGCTGGTGCAGTGAGCGCGGGGTTCCGAACTCGATGACTGGTTTGTCATCGGTGTTGAGCGGGTATTTTTCGAACAAATCGGCAGCGCGGGTCATATTGCCGCCGTAGAAAAGCAGGATGGTCTGCTCGTTGATGGGTAGCATGAGTTCCTGCATGTTGAGGTGGGTGGCGCCTTCCACTGTAAGGCGTTTGTCGTTTGCGGCATTGAGTGCGGAGGCGGGCAGCGGGGTGAGGTCGGCATGTCCGACCAGTGCAGCGATTTCAGCCCCGGGCTGGAAGTTTCCACGCCACAGGCTGACCTGTGGAAATACGGATATCATGGTATGGGCGATGATGCCGAATTCTCGCTCGGACATTTGATAGAGTGGCAGCCACTGAACAAAGACGCCGCTGGGCTTGAGTCGCTCACGGACGATTTGGAAATGTTCGCGGCTGTAAAGATTGCCCGTGCCACGGCGATAGGGGAGGAAGAGATCCGCGTTGATCATCGAGTATGTTTCGCGGTTTGCCAGCAGTTGGTTGCGCCCATCACCAATCATTACTTGGGCGCGGGGATCTGTGTAGAGGCCGTTCGTGAGATCGAAACCATCTGTGCTGCTGCCAGTGAAGTATTTTTTCGAGGCGGCGACGACAGCGGCGGAGAGCTCGCTGGCAACGACTTTATTCACATGCGTAAAATCCGTGCGGTTCAGCGCCTCGCCGGCGGTGATTCCAGTTCCCATACCGAGAAAAAACACGCTTTCGGTGTTGGGATAGGCAAGCAGCGGAATTCTGGCTTGGAAAATCTGCGGCGAGTAGGCGTCGGTTGAACCTAGGCCGTAGTTCGAGTTGATTTTGATGCTAAGTCGGTTCCCAGGTTTTTCGATCACGGTGACAGTGCAATCACTGCCTTCCCATTTCTCCAACAATTTTCCACCTTCGCCACTGGCGTCGATGTTTGATAAGTCGGGAAACCGGGATGAATCTAGGCGGGTAAACAGAAGTAAGAGCATGATGCCCGATGCGATTCTGGCGCAAAAGGTAGCGACATTTCCGTTGGCGGTAGTAAACAACACTGCGAGCAGATAGATAGCGGAAATGAACTGAATGGTGTGCCAAATGCCTAGCCATTCCAGCAGTAGGAAACCAGTGGCAAGCGAGCCGAGTATCGCGCCGATCGTGTTGATGGCGGAGAGTAAGCCGATGCTTTTCCCCGCATGGGTGATAAATTTTTCTTCGCCCTTCATGAGAAAGGGGAAAACCGCGCCAAGGGGCAAGCAGGCTAACCCGATGGTGGCAAAACCGGTACCAAAGAGCCGGAGCGCGTAGGTTGCGAACGTGGTATCTGTAGTTAACATTTTCATGCCTTCGGTGAGACTCACGGAAATGAGAGGGGTCATCGCCAAGGCAGCACCTCCGAGGACAAAGAGCCACTGTAGCACCTGAGCGGCTGGCATCTTGCTTCGGGCCAATAGCGAGGCGAGCCAAGCCCCAAGTGAAAGACAAACCAGCATCACGATGAGAACCGTGGCAAAACTATAGACCGAGTTCTCATGGAGTTGCGCCAGCATCCGTGTCCAAGCTACTTCCAGTGCCAGCAAGTTGAACCCAGAAATGAAAACTAGCGAAACGATGAGAGAGCGGGAGATGGCTGGTTTTTCAAGCATCGCTGAATCCGAGCGAGCTGTTTTCCCTTGTTGCGGGGCATCGTCATCGAGGGTATTTGCCGCGTTTTGGAAACAGCTTTGTCGGGACAAACGCATCGCAAGGAGCGCGGCTGCGATCGAAGCGGTCATGGCCGTCACGCAAGTCATACGAAGACCGAAGTACCAGATCAACAGAAAGGCAGTAGCGAACGCTCCGCAAGCGGCCCCCATCGTATTCACCGCATACATTCGTGCCGTTATGGCTCCAAACGTTTGCTTCCTACGAATGACTGACTGCCCTAACAAGGGCAGCGTTCCGCCCATGAAAAATGACGCAGGAAACACCATAAGCAACGTTGAGATGACCTTGAAGGCTATGAGCGCCATCCCTTTGCCACTCTCCTGATAGATCATGGGATAGACATAGGGAATGATAGTGGGGGCAATAATAAGCATGATACCCGCAGCGGCGATTCCTATTTCTAACCACGCGTAAGTGCGGAGTGGGTTGGTGTTTTTCTGGCAACGTTTGCCCCAATACCATCCACCGATCGACAGCCCGCCGAAAAACACCGCGAGCGTCAGTGCGGCGGCATGCGAGCTGTTACCCAACTGGACGCTGATGTGACGCATCCAGAGGATCTGATAGATCAGGCAGGCAAAGCCAGAAAGCGCGGGCATCAACCAAAACACTATGCTCGGACCCGGAGATGGCGGGGGAATCGTATTCTCCGCATACTCCTTAGAGTTCTCTGGGCGCGATTGATGAGGGCGATGGTTGCGCTTCATAGGGGAACTTCAGCAGGAATAGCTAGGGATGAAGTTCCGCGTGAACTCGATTTTAGAAAATGATTTCGTGAGCTGATTCACGGTCATTACTGTCTAACATAAATGTGGTAGCCGCAATGCCAGTCTTTGGGGACTGCGGCGGTGGCATCCTCCTCGGTGGTGGGCGTTGCGTTGAATCCACCACGTTCGATGATGAGGAAATCACGACCGCCGACATTTCTGACCTCCATTTTGAGGGCTTGGTCGTCATCGACTCCGATGATCCTATCGCCAGACCAAAAATAGCCGCCGAAGAATCTCGATTTTGCGACCTTGCCTCCATCCAACAGCTGGAGCACATCTTTGGCATTCTCTATCTTATCTGGTCCTTTGCCGTTATTTGGCTTCAGAAATGCATTGATACGGGCATCAATTTCCGAAGGGTTGTTAGGCTGGGGATAAACGGCCCATGCCCAAGTACCAATGACGGAGGGGTTCGGCGTAAAGGTGCCATTGAAGGCATACATGTCGGAGTCTTTGCCGCTGATGTACGAGGCCAGCGTGGTTTTGGGTAGTTGACGCACGTATTCTTCGCCGCCAGGAACTCCCTGCAAGATTAATCCGATGCGTGAACGCACTACTTTCGCCCCGTTGGTCATCAAGGCACCAGTATTGGGCTCCCTGAGCTCATTGGGCAGGGCTGCGTAGGTTTTTTTCATTAACGGAGTGGCGAAAGCTTTTACCTCGGGACTGGCCGACTTGATTGCATCACCAATGGCTTTTGAGGTGCGGCTTGAAGCTGAGTCCACTCGTAAACTGGCTGCTTTTTCTACGATTTTCGGTAGCACTGTTTTGTAATTCGCAGGATCGGTTGAAATTTTGGCCAGGGTGCATATGGCGGAAGTTTGTAGCCACGTGCAGTCGTAATCTAGAAACTGAAGCAAGCGGTCTCGATGTTTGCTGATCACTTCTGGAGTGGCGCGGTTGAGAGCATCAATGGCATGGAGCGCCACCCACCAAGATTCATTGGGGTTGTCGATCATTCTGCCCGCCAAATCATACATTTCCGGCGTCACTTTATCGGCGGGAAGGGGGCTTCCTTTGAACATGCCAGTGAGGGCTAGTAGCCCTGCCTGTCGCAGTCGAGCGTCGTCAGATTTCAGAAGTAGCACCACCATCCCTACCTTGCCTCGTCTTACCACCTGATCCATCGCTAAGCTGCGCAGGTCGTATTCGGGGTGTTGGATGTATTTGAGGAGAGTTTCGTCCGTCAGATTCGGATCATTGAGTTTGGCGATGACGGGCACCGAAGCATCGGTTTCCACCCTCTCCATCTTTATGTCCTCTGCGGTGAGCGGACCGCCGGCGATGGGATCGGTCGATTGAAAGGCGTCGTCAGCTGCATTACCCCATGGGCGAGGTAATGGCATGGTCTTCGCCCATTTGCTGCGGGGTGCTCCGAAAAGTTGTAGATGTTTGCGAGGATAGGTATAGGTGAGAGCGAAGAAAGTACCCCAATCCATGTTGTCCTCGGTGGCGGAGCGATCGTAGCGATCATCCATGCCCCCGATGCCGATGCTGCCATCGAAGCGGCGGGAAAGATCCATGACCCAGCGCCTAGTATCTAAATACGAGCGGTAGGCATCCGGACGTTTTTCGCGCATCTGACTCACGGCGGAATGGTGCCAGATTTCGCCCATGCCTCCGCCGGTGTGGGCTGCGTGGAACCAATTGGTTGCATAAAACGCCTTCGTCGCGGTATTGTCGCGGGCTTTCGCGAAAACCGAGGCTTCTCCCTCTGGTGCGATCATTGCCGCAGCCCCTAAACCGAACGCCAAGCCGCTGGTTTTGCCATTATCTCGGAAACCACCCTCAGGGAGAGTGTTGCCATAAGCGACGTTGCCGTGTCCGGCAAAACGATAGAACTGAGAGAAGGCCTCATCGAACATGTATTTGTCCACTTCCACGCCGCACAATTTGGCCATCAGTAGGAAGCTCATGCAGTTCACGCCGGATGCATGAACTTGTCCGGTACCAACGGAATAGGTAAAGGCCGCCGGTGCCCCACGACCACTCCAACCGCCACTATACATGTTCACTCGCAGCTCTTCGGTCATTTGCTTGATCACTGGTAGCACACTCTGATCGCCGGTACGAAGGTAATACTCACAGAGCCCTGGGCCCTTGTAGCCTTTCTCCCAATTCATTCCGCCGATGGTCTTGATGTCCTTCATCCAGCGCTTCACTACCTCGAGGTCCCTCTCTTCACCAGTGGATAGGAGGAATATTACTGATCCCCATTTCGGCTCTGGTTGTTTCCCAATGAGGTCGGCGAGGTTTCTAACAATCTTGTCGGTCTTCGGGCAGTTCACCGGCCAGGTTTTGCTGTAGCTGCCCATCACTGGGATGTTTACCGTTACGTCGCCGGCACCTTGAATTTTGAGAACTACTTTGCCATCTTTGGCCTCGGACTCGGTAACGATGTCGCCAAGAATGATGCGTGGATCGATATCCTTAAGTACTTTGCCGTTAATGCTCTCGATGATCTGACCTTTCTGCAGTTTGCCAGTCGCCTCGGCAGGTGAGCCTTTTTCCACGTTGTTGATTTGCATGGTCATACCCGGACGGATCAGATTGATGCCAATTCCGACCGGCCCAAGATTTCTCACCAACCACGGCCCCCTGTCGGTTACATTGGGAAAGGGATTGAAGATCGGAGTGTTGGCGGGGGTGTAGTATGGCGATTCAGCTGTATTCCCTTTCTGTGACCAAGCATTCGACGCAAGTATCAGCGTGATCAATACGGCGACTGCACCGACGATTCGCGTAATGTGTGGTTTAAGTATTTTCATGTTTTGGTTTTTCCGGATGGCGAATGGGTAGATTTTCTCTAGCAGGTATGCTCTTGGTTAAGGTAAAAAAAGTGTTTTACGGTGAGAATTCTGATGCGTTTCACTATAGTCTTTACTGGGTATGTGGCAAGAATTTATTCTTGGATTTGGTCATTTATTCTTGCGCTTTTCCATGCTTGCAAGTGAATTTAGGAACAAGGAGCAGTCGGGATTTTGTTCATAGTTTTTCTATGTTCGCTGCTTCCGTAAATTGTTATTAATTTTGTCAAAAAATAGTCGTCGTTCTGATACTATTTTCACAAAATGTGATGCGCGCAATATGGCATGGAATATCTAACCAATTACGATAACTCCGCTGCTGATCCGTGGTCGAGATGAAATGCTGCACTTGGGTGCTTCTGCAAAAAACTCGCTGAAATTTGATCAGTGATCGGGCCAAGCATCGCTTCTCTTACAATGGCGGCTTTTTTACTGCCAAAGGCTAACAGCGAAATATGTTTCGCTTCTAAAATGGTGCCGCAGCCCATGGTGATAGCGTGCGTGGGCACATGCAACAAGTCGCCAAATGCCGGAGCTGCGTCTTGCCTTGTAATCTCATCCAAGTGAATTCGGCGCGTTCGACAATCCATCGGCGATCCGGGTTCATTGAAGCCGATATGTCCTGTGCGTCCGATTCCCAAAATTTGGTAGTCAATCCCGCCCACTGCTTTGATTTGATCTTCATACTCTTGGCAATGACGTGCCAATTCCAAGGGTTCAACGCGAGAACCTGGCAGATGGATGCGAGAAGCAAGCATATCGACATGATTGAAAAAATGCCGATGCATAAAATTCCAGTATGACTCAGGGTGTGTGCGATCGATGCATTGGTACTCATCGAGGTTAAAAGTGGTCACTTGTTTGAAAGATACTTCTCCTAGTTTAAAGCGGCGGACCAATTCTTGGTATAAGGGAATCGGTGTAGAGCCCGTTGCGAGACCTAAAACAGCATCTGGTTTGTGATGAATCAGAGTGATGATTTCCTGCGCTACTTTTTTAATCGCAGCATCGATGGACGGATGAATATGAAGCTGAATGCTCATGGAGATTGTGGTAGGCATAAGTGTAATGTGATTTTGCGTTTATTTTCAAGACAGATTTTACGGTGCTACACATAAAAAATACTGCATGATATCATCGGTTATTTCATATTGATCACTTTTTTCCAAATTGCCAACTCGCCTTGAATTCCGTGCTGTGCAAGTTCATCCGCAATCGTTACATGATCCCATTCAGGTAAAGAAGGATCACCGCAGAGCTGTGGACGCGCTCGACAAATGATCGCCCATACCGCCCATGCACGAGCCGATCGCTGAGCACGGCGCGGTGCTCTCATGCGACACGCTTGATGCTGGTAGCTGAGTCGTGGATTGCCGGGAAAATCATCACTGCGATGTTTTTCTACGATCCACTGTATCGCTTGATACGGGAGCGGGTAATCTCTTAGAATGTTTTCCGAGCCATCGAGATCTGCATAAAGCGCACGGGTGAGAGCTAGCAGAGCGCGACCCGCATGGCCTTGGTGCCACAGATAATGACCATAGCAAAGAGCGGAAAAATAAAAGTCAGCATCGCGTCTTGTGCCGTGCTGGCGCAGGATACGGTAGTTACAATCTTGTTCGCTAGAGGGCAAAAAAGGACAAGCTTCGTACTGCGATGCGCGTTTCATAGCGACACAATCTATCCATCTATCAGCTTGATTTCAAGCGTAGGATGTGGAATCATATTCGCGATGGTTGATGGATCACAGACACTCCAGAAAAACTCGTTCCCGCGCTTATTAATCGGCGCGGCCTTGATATTTTGGGGTTGGATGGCAGAACTGCCCATCGTTGGGTTGGCTCTTGCCTTCCTGTTTGAAGGCCCGCAGTGGTTGACGATTCGTTGGAATTTTGGTGAAAAAGCCTACGTCCGCGCGTGGAGTCTATCGGTGCTAGCGATGATATTTAGTGGTTTCTTTCTGATCATCGATGGTGTGCGTCCAGAATCCGTTAGAATATTTGTTTCGTGGATGCCGATCTTGTTATTCCCTGTTCAATTCACACAAGCATACGGATTTCAGCAGCAGATCCCGCTAAATACATTTTCTTACTTCTCGCGTAAAAAACTGGCCATTGATCGTGCGCTGGGTATGAGTGTCGAACCGTTGATGATTTCCTTTACGCCAGTGTATTTTGTCATCTGTTTGCTTTTTTGTGCAGCAGGAAAAAATGCCTACAATCCGTTGTTTTTCCCCATAATGTTAATACTCTGTGTGTGGTGCCTATGGGCAACAGGAAGAAAATCTAGGCGGCGCAATACGGCCTTCGTTGTCGCACTGATCATAATGATGGCGGCAGCATTCATAGGGCAATGGGGATTAATCAAAGTGCAGGAATTATTAAATGGTGGCTTTACTGGGAGCGCCATGGAACAAGGCGACACGTCGCAGTGGCAGCGTAGTAATTCGAAGATTGGGCAAGTGGGGAAAATCAAGCAAAGTTCACGTATTCATTGGCGTCTAGAAACGCAACAAGGTGTGGCACCTGATTTATTGCGTACCGCAAGTTACAATCGTTATTTTCCGAGTGGACACTGGAGCTATGAAACACCACTGAATGAAACTCAAGAAAATGACTTTGAAGGTCTAGCGATTCCAGGTTTGGCCAATCGTAAAGAAAAGCCCAATGATGAAATTGCGCGCTATTATACGACATCTGACCAAGTAAATCTAGGCGAGGAATCTCGTGATGATCTCCCACGATTCCTTCTACGTGGCTCAGTGCAGCCAGATTCGCTATTGCCGCTGCCAGGATCGATGCACACAATTTATCTAGCGGCACAGGATATGGAATACAATTCGATCGGCAGCATCCGGATCACGCCTCTGCATGCAGTGATCGAAAGCGCCGTGCGTTGGAATGGTGCTATCGATACAGATGGGGTTCCATTTTTGGCAGAAGGAAAAAAACCATCAAGTGACGAAATATTACCGGAACAAGAACGTCAAGTGCTGGATGATATTGTCAATTCGTTAGGTCTTCGCTCAATGACTTTGGAGGATAAGGTGGCGACGCTGCGCTTGTATTTTTTGAAGAATTTTAGTTACACGACCTACCTAACGATTTCTTCGCAGCTGAATCGAAAACGAATGAAAGAAGAATCAGAGGAAAACTATCGAACGATGACTGGCCGCGATAGTGCATTGGCGCAATTCTTGTTAGAAGAGAAACGTGGACATTGCGAATATTTTGCCACTGCTACGACTTTGCTATTGCGCGCTGCGGGTGAAAAAGCGCGTTACTGTGTTGGCTACTCAGTGCAAGAAAGTGACAAAAAAGCAGGGCAATATATACTTCGCGGTACGCATGGCCACGCATGGAGTCGAGTCTGGAACGATCACACTAAGCGCTGGCTTGATGTGGACACCACTCCACCGTCGTGGGTGGCGATGGATGCCGCAGGAAGTAGTAAACTGCAGGCCGTGATCGATTATTTTCAACGCTTACGAGAAGACTTTACTGTATGGCGTATCCAACCAGTAAATCAAACAAGAGTGGGCTATGCGATGGCAGCAATAGGCGCGCTATTGGCATTGCTCATTGGACGTATACTGTGGAAAACACGCACCAAAGTGGCTCGGCAAAAAAGCGAGAATCCTACTATTGTGACAATCAAAACTCCTCTCTCTGAAATGGAGAAATGGTTAGTGGGGAAAATAGGTCATCGCGCAGCAGGCACTACCTACGCCCGCTGGTTAGCGCCTTTAGGTGAGAGAATGAATCCTGAGTTGGTAACCAAAGCCATTGCGATTCACAATCGACTTCGCTTCGATCCAGAAGCCGTCGATCCTTCGCTGCATCAAGATTTATCCGATATTTGTCGCAAGATTAAATCTGCAATGCCCTAAACAGAACCATTTATTTCGTCGCTACATACATACTAACGACGCCAAATGTCAGCGTTTCTACTTCAGCGGATGTATAGTGATTGTCGCGCATCAATTGGCACATCACTTCGCCTTGAGGAAATTGCTCGATGGAAGCGCCGAGATACTCGTAAGCATCTTTTTGTTGCGTAATCCATCCAGCTACGCGTGGTAAAATGTTGTGTAAGTACCAACGATAGGGGGCGCGCAGGATTCCGTTAGGTAGTGAAAAATCCAATACCAATAATTTTCCACCTGATCGCAACACGCGATTCATTTCCTTTAACGCCGCCGGGTAATCCGCCATATTTCGCAGTCCGAATGCCACCGTGACCACATCAAAACTTGCATCAGCATATGGCAAGTGGAGCGCATCCGCTACCATAGTTTTACGCATTCCTCGCTGTGATGCATGCTCTAACATTTCTGCGCAAAAATCAGTGGCAGTGATATCGATTGAAGGACATGTATCTTGAATTTCTAACGCTAAATCACCAGTGCCACTGGCGACATCAAGCAAGTTGTTTGCATTCCATTGTCGGATTTTCCATGCAACGCGTTTTCTCCACCACACATCCATGCCGCAGCTCATTACATGATTTGCCATCACATATCGATCGGCAATGCGGGCAAAAGCATCTTTTACATATACGGCGTCAGGCATGACTATCGATAGCGCAGCTTGCAGTGCCGTGCAACTATTTAGCTATTTTTTAACCTCCGGATCACGAGAGGCATCTCCCATCAATTTCGATAGCAGCGGTTCCATAGCTTGTGCCCATAGTCTGGCACCTTCGGGATTGGGATGCAGCCAATCTGGCATGAGTTCTTTTTTGATTTTGCCATCCGCTTCTAAATAGATCCCATTGACATCGCAAAAGAACACATGTTGGTCATCGGCGAGTTTCATCGCGATGGCTGATGCGGCATCGAGCACCGCCCGATGCTCGGTGGGCCCAGGACCACCGTAAGCGCCGGGAAAACAACGCAGTAGCAAAATTTTCGCATCGGGACATTTTTCGCGCATCACCGCTATGATTGCCTTGATGCCACCAGCAATCTGCTCACCACTATGATGAGTTGGGTAATTTTTTGCGTCTGCATTATTGGTGCCAATCATTAAAGTGATCACTTTTGGTGATTGCCCTAACAATTCACCATTTTGCAAATTCCATATAATGTTCTCGGTGCGTGCCCCACTATATCCAAGATTGATCGCCTTACGTGGTGCGAAGTATTGCTGCCAAATTGGTTGAAATGCTGGTTTTTCAAAATTGTGGGTAATGGAATCGCCGACCATGATGAGATCGAATTTCTCCTTTGCAATTGCCTCACATTTTTGCAGATGACGTTGTTCCGTGCCTCGCTGTTGAACCGCTATCTCTGCTGGGTTTTTCTGCGCGAACATTGGCGAAAATGGTAGTGTCATCGCCATCAAAATACCACGATACAAATGATGTTGCATGGCTGAGACTGTCCTGTCACGAGGCAGTCGTCAAGGCGAGTTCATGAAGCTGTTGTTTTTTAATGACCTATAAGGTGGATTTAAATCGGATCAAAAAACTGAAACACGTGTAGCATATAGAAAAATGGTGCGCGATGCAGGGTTTGAACCTGCGACTTCTTGCGTGTGAAGCAAGCGCTCTACCACTGAGCTAATCGCGCTAATCAATTGGGGAGGGGGGTTATGTGAAAGGGGGGGGGATTTTGCAAGGCAAAATGATTCTCCTCAGAAAATTGTTAGACTTTGCGTGGGCGACTTGACATCACCAATCGTAATAGAGCTAAGGGAATGAGTGAGATGCCAGCAGCTGCTAAGGCGATTTTCCATCCCGGATAAAGCCGTGCTTGCTTGCGATCCATGGCTGCGATCGCTTCTGCCACGACTTGCTCTTTACTGACATAAAATGATTCGCGCAGTCCATGCATCGCTACGTCTTCGGTACGTGCTGCGACTTTTCCAAACTCGGTGTGCACGGGGCCGGGACATACCGCGAGAACGGAAATATTGTGATCACGAAGTTCAATACGCAATGCCTCGGAAAAGCTCGATACATATGCTTTGGTGGCAGCATAAACTGCAAAATCTGGCATCGGCAAGAGGCTAGCAAGAGAGCTGATATTGATGATCGAGCCTTGCGACTTCTCGATCATGTGCGGTAAAAAAAGATGTGTGAGATGGGTGAGTCCTTCCATGTTCACGCGCATCATGGTTTCGAGTTTTGACCACTCGGCTTCTTCAAAAGTGCCGTAATCTCCTAGGCCAGCATTATTGATCAGGCAATCGGGATAAAGGGATTTTTCTTGGAGAGTGGTGGCGAGTTGATGTCGTTGCTCGGCACCAGATAAATCGGCTTCGAAGCAGCGGATTATGATGCCATGATCACGGACTAATTCGCTGGCGAGAGTTGCGAGACGGTCGCCACGCCTTGCGACCAATACCATTGATTGGCAACGATGTACTAGTTGGCGAGCAAACTCTTCACCGAGGCCAGAAGAGGCCCCGGTGATGAGAAGACAGTCGATGTCTTTTTCGGATGGCATTTTTTTGTTAGTTAAGTATCTAACGCAATGTTAGATTGGTTGGCCTTCTGCATTCACTTGAAGAATGCGAATCGGTAGGCGTTGCATGACTTCACCATCGCAACCGATATCTACGGAGTAGATGCCAGCGTGCTGGAAGCGCAGCCCTTGAAGATTAAGGATCAAGTTACGTGTAAGGAACGGAACATTTCCAGGAAGTGTGACATCGAACTCAGGCTCGATCGGCATATTGTTAGGGTCGAGAGGATTGCCGTCCTCGTCGATGATATTGATCGAGAGCTTATGACGTCCGCTGTCCTCAGGAGTAAAGCAGAAGCGCAAAGCAAGAGCGCAATGAGGATGAACTACTGGCAAAGCTCGAGCAGCGAGAGTATCGAAAACGCCAGTCACCACAAGTTTGCCTTGGTAGTCAGCAGCGAAGTCACAGAGGGAAGCAATTTGAATATCCATAATTGATTAGGTTCTATAGTGTTAAAACGGCACAATAATCGTGCGCGGAGCACTTTCTTAGAGCATTTCCATCGCACGTCCAGTACGGAATGTGGAAATTTCGTACAAACGCCTATACATGGAGTATTAATTTGCGAGGCAAATTAACCTACGCGGAAAACAATGCGCGCTTTGCTCGTGTCGTAAGGTGACATTTCCATGCGAACCACATCTCCTACCACGAGGCGGATGAAGCGTTTGCGCATTTTTCCAGAAATGTGAGCAAGCAATTCGTGGCCATTGGTAAGTTTTACCTTAAACATAGTGCCAGCAAGAACAGCCGAAACTGTGCCTTCCACTTCGATTGCCTTATCTTCGCCGCCCTTGATGCCTTTACGAATTTTTGGACCAGCGTCAGGACGCGGTCCAGTGGGGCGTGCAGATCGGCCATGGGGCGACCGGCTCGGTCTATTAAAATTTGCCATTTGATTTTTATTCGAATCCTCTCTCTGTGCCATAAAAAATTATTCGTTACGGCTCAAGGACTCTCTCGATTTTTTAGCTATTGGCAATCCTAAAATAAAAAAATCGATATTTTTTTGAGATTTTCCATTGACATCCCACATTTAGCCACCTAGTTTTTGCGCCCCTCACACCGCCTCAAGGTCGGTATTAATCTATTCAACACACATTACTCCGCACATTCCGTTTATATGAAGACTTATTCCGCCAAGCCACAAGACGTGCAACGCACCTGGCATATCATCGACGCTAAGGACAAAATCCTCGGTGCTGTTGCCGTAGAAGCTGCTTGCTTACTCCGTGGCAAGCATAAGCCAATTTTCACCACTCACATCGATACGGGTGATTTTGTCGTGATCATCAATGCCGATCAAGTTCGTCTCAGCGGACAAAAAGAAACGGACAAAATTTACACCCGCTTCACTGGCTTCGTAGGCGGTAAAAAAGTTGAGACTCCACGTATGGTGCGTAAGCGTCGTCCTGTGTTGATGTTAGAGCGCGCTGTTTGGGGCATGCTTCCGAAAGGCAGCCTCGGTCGTCAGCAATACACCAAGCTTAAAGTATATGCAGGTGTGGATCATCCACATGCCGCACAATCACCAGTCGAGCGCATCGTTGGCTAATCATTTTTCATTACTATCTAATCTACTCCATGAGCGAAATCACCACAGCATCTGCCACAGGTCGCCGCAAAAACGCGATCGCCCACGTATGGCTTTCCCAAGGTTCCGGCCAGATCATCATCAACGGTCGCACGTTTGAAGAATATCTGCCTACGATCCCTCTGCAAAACACTGTTCTTCTTCCTTTCCAACACGGTCATCTCATCAATAAGTTTGACGTGAAAGTAGTGGCAAAAGGCGGTGGCATTCACGGCCAAGTCGGCGCGATCAGCCTCGGTATTTCTCGTGCTCTTGTTCAACTCGACCCTGAGATTCGCAAATTGATTAAGCCACACGGTCTGTTGACTCGTGATGGTCGTATGAAAGAGCGTAAAAAAGCAGGCCGTCCAGGAGCTCGTAAACGCTTCCAGTTCTCGAAACGTTAATTCGATATTTTATTTTACCAAGCCGCACCGTTACTGGTGCGGCTTTTTTTTGTTATATTTTAAATGGAGCGCGGACTTCAGTCCGCATCTTCTCCCAATCACCCCGCATTATTTTTTTTCTTGTTTGCTGCTACTATTATCCCACACACTCATTGGCAGATGATTGATTATCGCCGCTGTGGGAATTCTGGTTTGTTGCTTCCTGAAATTTCGTTAGGATTATGGCATAACTTTGGTGATGTAGATAACTTCAGCGAAGCTCGTAAAATCATTTTGCGTGCCTTTGATCAAGGTATTACACACTATGATCTCGCTAATAATTATGGACCACCACCTGGGTCTGCGGAATCCAACTTCGGTAAAGTACTAGCTTCTGATCTTGCGTTACATCGAGATGAAATCATCATTTCTACAAAAGCTGGACACGAAATGTGGAGAGGTCCTTATGGAGAATGGGGATCACGGAAACATTTGCTTACATCGCTTGATCAATCTCTCAAGCGCATGGGTATTCCTTACGTTGATATTTTTTACTCACATCGTCCAGATCCTAATACTCCGTTGGAGGAAACTATGTCGGCACTGGCAACGGCTGTTTCCTCTGGTCGCGCTTTGTATGTGGGGTTATCAAAATATCCGTTAGATATGCTGCAACAAGCGGTGGAAATTCTGCGCTCGATGGGAGTGCGCACTCTTGTCTATCAACCACCATATTCCATTCTCAATCGCTGGCCAGAAGCGGAAGGAATTCATGATTGGTTGGCCGATCATGGAATAGGTTCTGTGGTATTTAGTCCACTAGCGCAGGGGATGTTGACGCCAAAATACGTGGCAGGTATCCCTGCTGGTTCGCGTGCAGCACGGCCTGAAGGATTTTTGCAGGAGAAGCAAGTTCTGGCATCGCAGCTAAAAATTCAGCAACTCAATGCCCTAGCAGAATCGTTAGATATGCCACTGCATCATCTGGCATTGCGGTGGACCTTACAACAACGAGGCGTTACTTCAGCGATTATCGGAGCGCGCACAGTGTCTCAACTCGATGATAATCTTCAAGGACTTACTACCCCACTTTTGAGTGCTGATCTATTAGAACAAATCAACTGGATCAGCCCTGCGGTGCGTAAAGCAGATGCAGAAGCCTAACAATTATTTATGACGATGAAACTTATTGAGCATGCGCGTGAGCACCAAATTATTTGCACCTCTGCCTCCATCTTAGGTTGGGATCAGGAAACTTATATGCCGAACAAAGCATCGGAATTTCGTGCAGAACAACTTTCTTGGTTAAGTGCCCGTGCTCATGAATTGAGTACATCGCAAGCATGGCGTGAGGCTATTGAAGCTGCGGAGAAACTCGAACTGCATGATGATCCACGAATGCGCGCCAATGTGAATGAAATGCGTCGACGTTTTGATCAAGCTGCAAAGTTGCCTGTTGCGTTAGTATCCGAAATTACGAAAACTTCATCTCTCGCCAAACGGGCTTGGATTGAAGCGCGCCAAGCAAATGATTTTGCAGCTTTCGCTCCACATTTGCAAAAACTTATCGACCTCAGCAAACAGAAAGCCGAGTATTGGGGTTATGAAAGTGAGTTGTATGATTCGTTGTTAGATTGCCATGAACGCGGTGCTAGCACAGCGCAAGTATCGTTGCTCTTTGATCAATTGCGTCAGCCATTGTCTGCATTAGCCAAAGAAGCGGCTGAAAAAAGCGCTCTTAGCGGACTGCAATTACCTGCAGGACCATACCCGATCGATAAACAGCAGCAGCTCAATGAGGCCGTTGCGCGCGACATTGGATATGACTTTGGGGCGGGCCGTATCGATACAACTGCGCATCCATTTTGTACTACGCTAGGGCCGCATGATATCCGTATGACGACGCGTTACGATCAAGATGACTTCACTTCTTCACTATTCGGCGTATTGCATGAAGCCGGCCATGGAATGTATGAGCAAGGGTTGCCTGATGCCAACCCGGGCATGGCGGACGCTGATGCTGTTTCATTAGGCATTCATGAATCCCAATCGCGCTTGTGGGAAAATCATGTGGGTCGCTCACGTGGGTTTTGGGAAAAATGGTATCCACTGGCGAGTTCGTTGTTTCCTCAACTGAAGCAACTTTCGTTAGATGAATTTTTAGTGGCGCTCAACCAAGCGAAATTCTCCTTTATTCGCGTTGGCGCGGACGAAGCCACTTACGATTTGCATATTCTACTGCGCTTTGATTTGGAACGTCGTATTTTCCGCAATCAACTCATCGTGGCTGATCTTCCCCAGGCGTGGAACGAACTATTTCATGAATTGTTTGGCATTAATCCGCCCGACTATCAAAACGGTTGCTTGCAAGACATTCATTGGTCGATGGGGGCATTTGGTTACTTTCCGACCTACACGCTAGGAAATCTCAATGCGGCCCAATTGTTTCATGCCGCGAAAAAAGACGCGACGATCGCATCAGGCATCGCAAGTGCTAACTACGGTGCCTTGCTCACTTGGCTGCGTCAAAACATTCATCAGCACGGAGCCATATTTGATCCTGCTGAGTTGATGAAAAAAGCCACTGGGGAAGTGCAGGACCCCAAGTATCATCTCGCACACCTCAAAGCGCGCTACGTGGACTAACAGAAAAACTGCTGATCGCTTACTGAATTTCTAAACCACTTGTCGGCCAGATCCAGCGGATCACTTTGCCATCTTTAATCAGTGCTTTTGCTTGGATATTTTTCACTCCAAAGATGGTTTCGGCTTTATAGGCAGCAAGGCCTGTTTGGTAGGTTTCGCCATCGACGACTTCATTTTCGGTGGCTTTCCATCCAAGCACTTGATCGAAGGTAAATTCCTTCACTTGCGCTGTCCGAATGCTCTCCTGCATGATTTTTACCACGTCTTCGGGAGACAATGAGGCTGTTGCGGGGGTGGCAGGCGCTGGATCGGGAACGGGCGCAGGATCAGGTGTGGGGACTGGTGTGACTACTTCTGGTTCTGGTGCGGGCACGGGGTCCACTTTTGCGACGACAGGCGGAGTGGGTTCTACAGGAACAGGAGTAGGTGCTGGAGGTGGATTCGCGAGCAATTGGGCAACAAGATCAGTTTTATCTACCGCGATTTTTCCTTCGGCTGCTCCAAGGACGGAAAAGCATAAGTAGGATCCTTCGATGCGCAGTGGTTTTACTTTGGTTCCTGCTTTTAATGGCAATGATTCAGTTTCCCCAGGCGCTAAAGCCGCGGCTTCCGATTTCAAGGTTACCTTGTCTGGTAGTTGATTCGGTTGGATCTTGGAATAGTCGTAGTTTTGAGCCACGGGTATAGGCGTTAGTTCGCTTGGTGTGGGGGTAGCGGCTACTGTAGCTCTGACAGGTTCTTGTCCAGTGAGTCCATAGCGGAGCTCGGGCTCAAGAAAAAATCCCAATAGGCCTGCGCCTAAAATACCGAGAGTTGCCATAAAGAATTTCATATGCTTGGAGTTATGTGTAGTGACTATACGTATGCTTGACCAGAAAAAATACAAAAATTAGTAATCTCGTCGCGCAAAAATTCCAAATGTCACGCCCATGACGATTAACTCAAAAAGTAACGAAGTTCCTATAATGGTAAACCATGAGTGGCGATTCTCATATTTTTCCATAGCGCTCTTCAACTGTGGATCAACATCACCGCCCGAGAGCACCATGCCGAGATCCACTCCTGTAAGCATGGAATCTCGCTCCTCGAACTTGATCAATCGCTTGAGTGAATGTGTGCATTCGCGTGTTTTTGGCAATACTTGCGTCACTGAATGAATCGCTTGATAAGCTTTTTTTAGCCCGCTTTCTGCATCGGGTTCTGCCTCTTTGAGTTGTCCCGTTTGAAAGTCCATGCCCACGCCTACATCAGGCATTAGGTAGGCCATTTTATAAAAAGTATCTTCTGTCCACTGCGCGATCAGAATGGCTCCCCAGAATAGAATGGCTCCCAGCAAAGCAAAAACAGTCGATCGCGTTACCAATCCGATGAATACACTAACGCAGTAAATGAGGCTAAACGAAAACGTGATGATCGGCACTGCCCAAAAAATCGTTACATTCCACTCGTTCAATCGAAAACCTAAGGCGAAGAAAACAATCAAACAAAAAAGCCCTGTCTGCACGGCCACAAACAAGAGGCCGCCAGTATATTTGAGTAAGAATAGTCTAACCCGGCTTATAGGTTTGGAAAGTGCTAGCTCAATTGATCCTACTTGTAGGAAGTTAGGAAAAATGGAGCACGTGGAAATCAATGCCAACACTAATGAAAACCAGCCAAGCCAGTAGCGGGCAATGACATCGGTAAACAGTAGTAAATAAAATGCTTCAGCTTCGGCAGAGTGTTTATTCAGCATGGGCGCATTGATGTCCCACGCCCCAAAAAGCACAGAAATGCCGTTATCGGTAAAGCCAATCGAAGCATAGATCAGAGCTACCAATGCAGAAATCCAAATGGAAATCCAAAAAAGCATACTCGCACGAAGCATGCGCAGGGAGTCCAATAATACTGTTGCAGCTTGTCTCATGATGGTCCTCCTTTTTTAGCGGGCAGTGCTGGCGGCGCTGCTTCCTGACGTGCTCGTTGCACTTCCGATAAAAATAAATCTTCTAACGAGAATCGCTCTTCTTTCATTTCTCTTATGATAACTTGCGCCGCACGTAGTCGATCAATCAAGGGTTGCATGGCCAGAGGATTTTCTGCGGTGTAGGTGATCGAATCGCCTGCTACTTGCATCTTGCGCTCCACGCACCAGTCTTTTACTTGATCAGGGACGCTGCCTTGGATTTTTAATTCATAAGTAGCACCGCGGCGCGTAAGTTCCTCCACTGTGCCTTGGCGGATAATTTTTCCTCCCGTTAAAATTGCTACTCGATCAGCCACTTGCTCTACTTCTGCTAGCAAATGCGAGTTCACAAATACAGTGCGTCCCTCATCACGCATGCCTGCGATCATTCGTTTGAAATCAATACGACCTTCTGGGTCAACGCCATCGGTTGGTTCGTCGAGAAACACCACCACTGGGTCATTAACGAGAGCTTGAGCAAGGCCGATCCTTTGCTTCATCCCTTTGGAATAACTACCAATGCGGTCGTGGGCACGACTACTCATTCCTACTTTTTCTAACAACTCTTCTGTGCGCACACGAGATGAGCTACGCGCTACGTTCGACAACCCAGCGGCATATTCGACCACTTGACGTCCCGTCAGATACTCGGGAAAACGCGCATGCTCAGGAAGATAACCGACACGTGCCAGAGGAGCTTTCTTGCCGATTGCTTCGCCTAACATCGTGCCGCGACATTCTGTGGGCCGTAAAATTCCTAGCAGTGATTTGACCATCGTGCTTTTGCCAGCGCCGTTTGGACCGATCAAGCCAAACACACAGCCATAGGGGACTTGTAAGGTAATTCCCGCCAAAGCTTCTACACCGCCTCGATACTTTTTACGCAGGTATTCAATATCTACAGCAAATTCACTCATAAATGGATGTCTTTTTCTGGCAATTAAGAACGACCATAACGTTCGCGGAATTGGCGTAGTAGGTCGTCAACGCGGTCGGTAGGTGCTTGATTTTGTTTATCAGAGGTCGCCGGATGATCCCTAAGCAATGTAGTAGCACCATCACCATAGGGGCTAGGCACTGGAATATCTTGCTTAGCAGGCGTTGTGATCGTTGCTTGAATTTCCGCAGGGGATGGAGTAACAGATGGAACGCCATAATTACTATAACTATCGTAGCTAACTGCTGTTGGCAACTGAAATCCTTCAAACTGCTCCGTGCTGACTGGTGCATCAGGCGGATTTTTTTCCACTGCTTGCAAAGTCGGGGTAAACGGCTGAGTGCAAAAGGCATTCGACGGGGAATACTCCTGTAATTCTGGATTTGCAAATGATACAAAAGGTGACTCGGGCTCAATAAATGGCGTGTTCGCAAATTCAGTAACTGCAGGCTCATTCGAATCAGTAGTTACATTAGAAACATTCTCATACTCTGCCCACCATGGTGTCACAGGGGCAGGTGGAGATTGTTGGTGAGTTGCGATTTCCTCAAAAGGAGACGTCGTCGGCGCTGCTTGAGGGAAAATTTCCTCAGTGTGAGGGAAAGCCGGTTCGTGCATTGCAGGTGGGATAAAGATCGGCTTTTTAGGAATGATAATCGAATCTCCTGGATCTACCGCTACTACCGAGCGATCACTGGGCTGCCAAGAAATCGCTACGGTATTGAGTGATGCTGGGGTATCTAATGGTGCGGGGATTGAATCAGGAATCCCAACGATGGGCTCGCTGACTACCTCTGATTCAAATGATGAGAAAGAATCTTCCACGATGACTTGTGGTTCCTCTTTGAAAACTTCGGGAAAAACTTCTCTGGTAGTGATTGGTTTGGCTTGCCACACTCCCGCGGCGGCACGGAGGATACCACGAGAATACATCTCGGTTTTTGCGGACAATAACTCACCGGAAATTTCTTCGCTAGTGGTCGAGTCTCGACTGTCTAACAATTCTTTCACTTGTTCTGCCGTCAATGGTGATAAACGTACCACAGATTCGCTCAATCGATCTTGAAGGCCTCCACTAAGACGCGGGACGAAGGCATTTTCCCAAACGTCATCATTGACAGAAATGATGAAATCCACACGCTCGGCACCGTGGCGCAGTGCCGTGACAAATGCCGCCAAGCGCAATGCGGCCTCTTCATTTGCTGACATTCCCTCCAGTTCATCGGCAACTAAAACAATGCGCGACAGATGCGACAACATTTTGAGCAAGGCGGTGAAGCGATCCATCATGTTTGTCGCCGCTGCGTTAGCAACTGCGATCATGAGCAAGCCAGAGCGGCCAGGTTGGTCAACGGGAGTGACCGAATAGCGAAACATCACATCAACCCAAAAACTAACTTCACGCAGCGGTGCGCCGATGATTTGTGCGATCTCCACAGCCAAGCGTGGTCCTAGTGCTTCAAAATTATCGCGCGCCCAATGTGCTGTGACGGCAATGGGCAGATGAAAGTCAAACGTCTCAGTGGGACGAAATCGAAGGGCGCTCAGCGCCATATCACGGTCTTGGCAAGGGACTTCTCCTGACCGCACTAATGGCTCAAGCCCCATGGCTAGGATTTTCCGCGCGGCCATGTCTAACATTGTCAGCCCACCTCCTGCTGGTAGAGCGCGAGTCAGCTTAGCTAATACATCCATCAGGGCAGCAGAAGCATCCACGCGATAGCCATCAGCTGGTTGCAGCAAAATAAACTCGTGACTAGCAGAAAGCTCATTGCTCAGACGCGAGAGCAAATGTGTTTTCCCATAACCTGCGCGAGGAGCACGCAGCAAGATGCCGCTTCCCGATGCCTCCAATGGAGATTTTAGTAGCATCAGCATTTTCTCAAACGCTGGCTTATTGATACTATCTACATGTTTTTCAGGCACTCTTCCAAATATCTGGAAGAGCTGGGAAAATGGAGAATTGTTGCTCATAATGTAAAATTACTTTGACGCAAAAAAAACTACGCGATTTTACACCAATCGTTCAAGGATAGAACGTCAATTGATAAAACTATTTCCCTTCCAGTTCCCCTTCAATGGAAGGAGCGGGTTGCGAATTAGGATCACTTTTTTCTATTTTCGCCGATGATGCACTAGCGTCTTTTAGTAAATCGTCAAAATTGTCTTTGATGGAACTGCTAGTGCCAGACATTTTTACCGTGGACCATTGATAGCCATCGTGTGCCTCCTGAAACATTTTCTTCATGGCGGGAGAGGCTTCTACCGCGTTTATTACTGTAGGGCTCAATCCGATTTCGAATTCGCCAGAGATCACGCCTGCTGTTTCTTTGATGTGCCCTTTGAGCATGAATTGTCCTTTTTTCTCCATTAACAGATTTTGCAGTCTTGTTTCACCAGCAGTGCGCTGTATTTCCCCTTCTACTCGGTCTTCAAAAATAAAACCTTTGGCGTAATCTTGGTCTTGTAATTCACGACTTAATTCATTCAAAAATGGCAGATTTTTTAAGACTAGCGGATCGCGATCACAGCCTACGAAGCCAACGATTAGACGGCTGCTGCTATAGTCACCTGGCACAAATGAGAGGACTCGATTGATGGCCTCTTTTTTTGTTTCTGCCGTTCCTGAAACAATCCCCGCTAAGCCATCACCCAGCAGCAAATCGAGCGGAAATGTATTCAATGTCACCTCTAACGACGAAGATTCTTTGCTGTAAAGATCGATGCTATTTTTTAGCTCGAGAGTTCCCTCTGTGCCATCGATGGTATTTAAGCGCAGATTTTCTATGTTCAACTGACCCAATTCAAAATGCATTGTAGCGCGATCAAGTTGCATGGCTTGTAGCCCTAAAATTTTTACTTTTCCGCCAACCAATCTGCATTGACTGCCTCTCAGTGTTTTGATCAGTGAAGCGTCCATCGCTTCGATCTGCAACCACGGCTGTTTCTGATCGTTGTAACCAGAGATGTTGAGTTTTTCACAGCGGTAGGTGCCAAACGAAAAAGGAAAATTCGCTTCATCTGCTGATGCAGAAAAACTTTTGCTCCTGCCGTATTCGCCTGCGCTGATGATTAAAGATCCCGTGTTGGCAACCACCGAAGTGCCACCCCACTGTTTTTGAAAAAAGCTAGAAAAGTCCAAATGTCCCTCGATGCCTGATAATTGCATCTGCCGCAAATGATTTCCCTCGGGCCACTTCAAAGAAAGAGCTGCTATTTTCGCGGAGGTTGGAGTAACCGAGAATTGCTCCATGTCAGCCTCTGCAGCTGACCAAGTGGCAATTTTTTCGCGCGTATCCTCGCGAAAAGATGAGCTATTGTAATAGAATAACATCGAGGCTGCAGCAACCACTACCAAGGTCAGTAATACAAATGCGATGCCAAGTTTGATGATACGAAAGCGTTGCTTGGCTCTTTCTTGTTCTTTATGTGGTTGATTAGAGCGGCGTTTCTTTTTACGCACTTTAATCGCTTGCGTGCCATCGGCACGGGTAACGAGTTCGCCTTCTTCATGCCCACGCTCTTTCAAACGTTCCATCATTTCCTCCAGCGTATAGCTCTCTGGGTCCTGCTCAGATTCGGGAGGTGGTGTCAAATGTTGTGGCATAGCAATTGTTAGATTAGCGTCTTCGCTAATGATGATTCAAATCGTTGAGGGGATGCGCGGTGAAATTACCGATTGCGATATGGCTTGCCAGAAGGATCTTGCAATTCCACATTTACTAAAATCAATACGTTAGTTTTAATTGGCTTCAGTGCTTTGCTTTGAAATAGACTACCGAATAGTGGAGTGCTTCCTAAGAAGGGGACTTTATCGTTCACATTTTGCACGCGTTCTTCCACCATTCCGCCAATCATGACCGTGGCGCCATCGGCAATTGTAACACTCGTATTCGCACGGATCACACTGAAAACGGGTTGTAAAATTCTGTTTGCAGTTACTTCCACCAGAGAAACATTACCAAGGAAATCGGTTGAAGTGCTGTTAATGGGTGTTCCGTAGTTCACAAACCCGTCAAAGTTAGTCATTTCTGGCTTGATCGTTAGCTCGATATACTTTCGATCAGCGCCAACAATGGGATTCACTTCGAGAACTGTGCCTACGTTTCGTTTTTCAAATGCGGTTGGGTGTGCAGGAGTAATAGGTGTAACGCCTGCAACGCCACCACCGCCGCCGCCACCATTATTGTTAAATTGATTTTGATTATTATTACCAATTTGTTGCGGTAATTCGGGTGGTTCGTATTCGCTTGGATAGATAAACTCACGAATGATTTCAATCTTAGCTGATTGGCCACTGCGTGTTACCGTGGAAGGCTTCGAGACGAGATCGACACCTTTTTTCTGGTCAAGACCGCGCATCATCATGGCAACTTGACCGTCGGTGAATTGGCCTAACAGCGATAGCACACCTGGAGCCCTTTGTGGTGAAGGGGCGAAGCCATTATTGCTTTTGCGAATTAAGTCATCGATGCCATTAGAGCTGGTTGCTGTATTGCCGCTGCGCAGTCCAGAAGTGATAGGAGCAGGATTTGTAACGCCATTCGCGATATCTACAGCACTTCCCGTGCCTTGTGTGCCGCCGCCTAGGAAAGTAGCATCGCCGCCAGTGATGCCACCGCCGCCTAGACCTACGTTATTCAGCACCCAATCGAAGCCTAATTCTTTGAGTCGGTCTTCTTGCACTTTAATCATTGTCACTCGCACCACCACTTGCACCGGTTCCGTTTGCGCAATGGAGTCAACCACCTGTTGCACAATGTCTTGATTGCCAGCTGTGTTTTTGACGAAAATGGTGCTGCTTTGTCCATTATATGATGCGGTGGCTCCTTCGGGGAAAGGCACGCCATAGCTGCGGAGTTTCACTTCTGCTGTCACGCGTTTGGCAAGCAATCCTTCTTCTTTATTGTCTACGCCAAAAGGATCGTCGGCAGGTTTGTCAGCCGCTACTGCATCGCTAGAAAGAAAATCAGGTGGGACTTTGTAAGAACGCGAAATAAGATCTACTCCATCAGTGCCAACAGGACGGATCGTTACTGCGAAATCATCTACAGTGTATTGGGTCCTTGTCTGGTCACAAACATAAGCGAGCGCTTTTTCAAGAGGCACATTATTTACTTTTAAATCAAAGCGGATCGCCCTCACTTGCTGTCCCGGGCCAGTGGGATCATTACCGAGATTCAATACAAAATTCACTCCTTTCAAGGCAGGATCCGTGGTGGTGGTATCGAGCTCAATGGAACGCGAACGCAAATAATCGATCGCTTCTTCGATGCTGACTTGCTCCAAATCGATGGAGGGAATCATGATGGTGCGCAGGCATTCAGGAATCAGATGTTGATTGGTCTGTCCCGAAGTCTCAGTGGGATTGAGCATCAATGGATCGACAAATTCAGGAACAGGGAGTTCCCATAGGGCATCTACCTGAGCAAGCAAATCAGCGCGTGTGTGATCCTGCGCCGATAAATGATAAACCGTTTTTTGCTGTGCAATTTTTTCCATTCCACGGCTAGCCGCTTTGTTGGTGGCATCGATGCGTAGTACATCCTCATACATGGTTTTTGCCATGTCGTATTTGCCTAACTGATAAAATCCATCAGCCTCATAAAGGGTGCGTCGCACTTCATCAACATCTCTGGTGTGTTCTTTCGTCAGCGCAGGATTCGTGCGAATTGGGTCATCGAGTTTGCCACGCATGGCGAGTGCTGCCGGGTGATTCGGTGCGACGGATTCAGCAAGCACTTGCTCGATCAATTCTTTTGCCGCAGCAACATCGCCTTTGCGTGAAAGCTCGGCGGAACGTTGCACAGCCGCAGTCGCGTAGCGCTCGGTGGCAGCTTCCAGTAGCTCAGCGGAGGCTGGTGCGTTGGGAATCATATTGCGAGCGGAAAGATATTGCCCCACTGCCTCTTGATACTTGCCAGCACCATAGGCTGCGTCACCTTTCATCAACAATTCTTGCGCTGATACCACGCGTTCTAAACGTGATGAAGCCTCTTTTTCCGCCAGAGATCCAGCGGGAGATTGGGCGCTCGTATAGCTCATGAGCAGAGCTGTACTCAGCAAGGCAAATCGTATGCTTGCCCGCGTAGTGTTATGTGAAAATGTGCCGTTTGCCATGTGGTTTCGCGATTCGTATCAAAACAAACGACAAACTGTAAGCGTAAAATTTCGGAAAACGCATTTTTTTTAATCGAAGGGCAATTTCAATTGCTCAAAGCTCGAGCCACGTCTGCGACCCCGAAAATTTCTTTTCCATCTCCGCACTCGTGATTGCCAGCGCTGACAGAAAAACCAATAGCGTATTTTTAGAGTATTCATGCGAACACATGTTATTATGAACACTTAATTTTAGCAATGATAAAATGATTTTTGCAGGAAAATTGTTTATTTCGCATATCAGTGGCGTTATACTCATTACAGTTATGAACAAAAAACTACTATGGAAATGGATGCCTGCCGCTGCGATTACGCTCAGTCTGACGAGTTGCTTGGAAGTTGCAGAAACAATCACTCTCAAAAAAGATGGTTCGGGTACTATCGTTGAGGAAACAATTCTCGGTGCGCAAATGAGTGCGATGATGACTCAACTCGCGGCTCTCGGCGGGGGCGCGGAAGGGAAAAATGAAATGTTCAGCGAAGAAGCTGCGAAAAAACGCGCTGCGGCCATTGGCACCGGAGTGACAGTGGAAAAAGTCGAAAAAATCGATAAAGATGGTCGCACTGGAGGTCGCACCACATTTCATTTTAACGACATCAATACCATTGCACTTTCTCTCTCGGATGGTGCTAGCGCACTAACGGATTCGATTCCACAAGCGGGCGAAGCCGAAAAGGCCGCAGAGAAAGTAGAGCCAATCAAGTTTGCATTCAAAGACAACGTGCTCACGATCACTTCTCCACAGCCGAAGAAACCAGATGGTGCTGCAAAAGAAGAATCTCCTGCCGCTGAAGTACCAGCAATGCCAGGAGATGCTGACGGCGCGCAAGCACAAGCCATGGCGATGACCATGATGAAGGATATGAAAATGTCAATGAAGGTCGTGATCGTACCAGGAATTGCAGAATCAGACGCCTCCTACGTGGAAGGCAACACAGTAACGCTGAGCGATATGGATTTCGCCAAACTATTGGCCGATCCGGAAATTGCGAAAAAACTAGCCACGCTTGATCCAAAAGACGCCGCAGGCATGGAAGAAAAGCTCAAAGGTGTCAAAGGCATCAAAGCCGAGACCAAAGAAAAAATCACCATCAAGGTGAAGTAATTTTTCAGCATTTTCTCCCTGATAAAAAACCACCGAATCTTGTTGCGCGGTGGTTTTTTTATGGATTTTTCTCAAGGCAATTTAGTGATTCAAAATCAGATAACATACTGAGGAGATAGGTCCGCAATGTCAAAGTTTATGGTACCTTGATGACTGGTAACTCAACATCCGTGAGCAGTTTCCCATCCTTGGAGATCACGATGTGGGTATCATTGATGAAGAGTAGTTTGCCGTCTTTTTCGATGCGCGCAGAGAGGCCATAGAATTGGCTATGTTCGAGGCGCAATGTGGAAGGATCGAAACTAAGCGCGTAAGAAATCGGGAAATTGCTAGGCCCCTTGACGATTTGCTCGGCAAGCGTTTTCGATGAAGCATCGGCTAGACTAACGTCGAGCAGGCGGATCGTAACGGAAGCGCCTTCCGGGATTTGATCCTGCGTTTTACAAGTAACAGAGCCAGTAAGGGTGGGTGCTGCGATCGCAACGCCATTAATCGATTTGACACCTTTTAGATCGAATTGCGCGATGACATAGCGAAACCCCGGCCTCATATCGCGAGTCGCCATGCCAAAGGTCTTGAGTTCGCCACTTTCATTTAGCTGGCCACTAACTGAAAGCACACTACCTGAAGTGGTTTCGACTACGATGCAGCTTTTCACAAAATCAATTTGCGGAAGTGTTCCCTCGACTTTCCAGTCGCGCCATAACTGAGTAAATTCGTCGGCCTGCGTGATTAGTCTCGTAGGGGTAGGCTTGGTGGCGACGTCGTCAATCGAACCCTTCCACATGGCCGTAGGTTTTATGGCTTGTGGTTCAGCATTGCACAGCGAAACACTGAGCATGGCGAGTAGTGTGGCAGTTTTGGGAGTTATCATTTGCGGGTATTGTTAGATCTAGTGAAATGTTTCCTTTTGATGGCGTTCATGAACTTACTCTTTTCACCCCTGAGAATAACATTCTTTAATCTAGGGACAAGAATTATATCCAAGCTACGGCTCAACACGAGGTTCACTGTTTTCATGAGGAAATTGGCCGAATTTTCAGCGCGCTGGCTGGAGGGAAATGTGCTTGGCTTGGTTTTCACCCACAGGAACATTGCAGGTGATTTGCCATTGTTTTGTTGCAGGATTCCAATCGGTTTGCCATTGCGTGATGGGTTTTTCATCGACGGTGATGCGATGGCCTTTGGGGGCGTTTAGACCAGTAAAGGTGACGGGGCAATGTCCGAGGCCGCCGTTGATTTGGATGGTGGCTTGTTGTTTCTTATCTACGGCTACGACGAGTGGATATTTGTGTAGGATATTTCCTACACTGGCGGTTGGTTGGAGTTGATTTCCTTTGGCTTCGCGATGGACGACTTGCCACGAGTTCGGTGATTGCTCTACTGCTTGGCGCAATAGGGCATCCGGCCCGTAGTAGCTGGAGGGATCGGCGGGGAAGACGACGATTTCGATCTCTGCTTCCACAAAGTCGCCGGGCAGTAGTTCTTTCACATCGGGTGGCGGGGAGAGTTCGACGGCGGTGCGGTGATTACCTTTGCCCCATTCGTTGCAAAAAGTCGCAAGGTGCGGCGCGGCGGGCTTGCCTCCTAATACGGCACGCCAGGAATGCACGATGATGCCGCGCGTGGCGTTGGCGTGTCCATCGGTGACGGCAGTTTCTTCAACGCCATGCACGGAAATCCACGGGGCCTCGCCGGTCAGGGGCACTGCTTGGCGATCATAGACATCGGCGGCTCGAGAAGGTTTCCATTCTTCTCGCAAAGCATTGAGATCCCCCACCGCGATGCTCCTTGCGGGCACGCAGTTGTAATAATCTGCGCCCAGTTGCATGAAGGCAAGTCGTTGCCAACGCATCGGTTTTTTGACATCGTAGCGAAGTTTCACAAAGGTGCGCAGATGATCATTGGCTGCTGGAACCGATACCTCCATGCGAGCGGATATTTCCCCGCCTCGGCTTTCTTCAGAGTAGCTCACATCGGTCAAACATGGCCCGTGCGATCGATAGTCGGTGCGTGTTCCCGTCATGGTCTGGTAGTTTCCTTTAGAATCTTTCCACATCAGGAAATCGCCGCCGCCGCAGTTGTCAGCCCAACCCAAGCGTTTGCTGTTAGCCCTTCGCGATAAGGTCATCAAGGGTCGAACATCGGTGATGAAACTGCGACGCTGCACGCGACCTGGTTCGAAGCAAATGCTCTCACCGAAACTGCCGACGGCCGCTTGATCCCAAAATTGATTGTGTCCCCAACCGATCAGGCACAACTGGGCATGAGAGGCCGCACAAATGCCGCCGTAGCGAGCATAGACGATTTGAAAAATAAATTCGCGTTTCGATTTGGCAGGAAGATGCACCATTGAGAATCCATGAAACCACTGACCATCATGCTGCAATCGGCCCTTTTCAGGACGTGAATGCCAGTTTTTCGAAAGCTGCACCGGTAGGCCGGTAGGGGTGCCATCTGCATCACATAGCATGGGCGTGAAGCCAGTGATCGGCATGTGACCATGCTGTGTGAACATCAATCGTGCTACCGTGGGAGAATCGGAATCATTGCGCAGAGTGACACGCCAACGATCGATGCGATCCAAGTGCTCTTCCGGATAATAGGTGCCCTGCGCATTGCTCCATGGTTTTTCCGGTAAGGCGAGTCGGTGGCAGCCTAACGATTCATCGCTGGTCACGGGCAGTTCTGATTCGACGACCGCGCGATCTGTTAGATTCTCGATGGGCAATACGCACGATTTTTTTCCTTCGCTCCGCTCTTGGCCATAACGCAAACGCAGCATCACGTCAGCCTCGGTCTCTAACCGAAAGGCCAAACGGTTCGGCCATGTGGTGATTTCTAAGTGACATGTTCCTGGCCACTCCTGTCCTTTGTCGTCGGAAAACTTCAAACCTTCTATCACCACGCGTTGGAAAAATCGACCACTCTCGACAAAACGAACTGCTTGCAGAAATTCATCGCTTGCCTGCACATGACCTTTGCAATCGAATCGTCGATCGCCATCGATCAGTGTGCATTCCCATTCTCCAGTCACGGGACGCACGAGTTTCGTGTCGAACAGCAGCGTATTTTTCCCATACACAATACGCAACACCTCGGCTTTGGGTTTTTCCTGTACGCTCATGATCTGCGGCGGACCATCTGTCCATGACAGTTGCGTGAAATCCTCCTGACGCGGCATCCATTCTTCTGGGGCTGCGATGAGTGCAGTAGTGAAGGAGAGCAAACTACAGGCGGCGGAGAAAAGATGTTTCGTGGATGAATAGAAGCGGCGCATCATCATATAGTGTTAGTAAAAGGATAACATGGAAAATCGCAGTAGCGCCATGATAACATCTAAAAAATTTAGTTCAGTAATCCAGAAAATGAGAAATATCTAGATTCAGTTACTGCGTTTACTGCATTTTTCTTTTGTCTTATTGATAAAAAAAACGGCTCACTTTGTGGGTGAGCCGTTTTGAAAAATCACGTAGTTGAATTTAGTCTTCTTTCAGGACAATGTCCTTGAACTGCACTTGCATCGGCGGGCCGGCGTGAAGTTGCAGGGCCAGAATTCCTTTTTTCGCGCCTTCGGCTGTCTCGTCGGTGACGTCCACGGTGGCTTTGCCATTGATGAAATGTTGTAAATGGCCGCCTTTGGCGATCACTTTGAATTCATTCCAACCATCTTTTTTAATCAAAGCTTGGATCGCTTTGCTATCGCCGACGGAGCCAGTCACTTCGATCTTTGGTTTTGCGGGTGCTCCACCTGCGGTGATTTTCACGGATTGACCGCGCTGTGCCAGAATGCCTCGGGCTTTTTCTTCGTATAAAATCCCACTGTAAGTATCACCCACTTCAAAATCGGCTTGGTAGCCACTGACGACAAAGTTTTTTTCATCGACCACTTTGCTACGATACTGCATGCCGCTATTCCCCGACGGCTTATCGCCCACTACGGTGAATTTGTATTGGAAGGTCAACTCAAAGTCCGCGACTTCGCCGGCTTTCCAGATGAGAAAGGTATTTCCTTTGGTCGGATTTTCTACGGTAGTTTTACCCGTGATCGCGCCATCCACTACTGACCAAAGAGTGGTATTACCCTCCCAGCCAGTGAGGTCTTTGCCATTGAATAATGCTTTCTCACCCGCCGTAGCGGAAAGAAGAGATAGCGCCAATAAGGCGAGTGTGTGTCGTTTCATAGTTTTGTTAGGTGAGAATTATTTATGCTTTTTGAAAAGTTTTTTCATGTTGGCGAGCCCATTGACGGCAATGTCATCGCGTTTTGGTTCCATCTTCCTCCAGATCGCTGCGGCCCGCGCGATGACTTTTACATCGGTCGTGAATGATTCAATCACCACATCGCCTTTATAATTGATTTTCTTCAATGCTTTGACGATAGGCTTCCATTCGATGTGGTCGCCACCAGGAGTGCCACGGTCGCATCCACAAGCATGGAAGTGGCCTAGATAGTCGCCCGCTTTGATGATTGCTGCCGCTGTATTTTTTTCCTCGATGTTCATGTGGAAAGTATCGAGCAGTAATTTCACGGCTTTCGAATTGATGGCTTTTACCAACTTCAATCCTTGATCACAGGTGTTGAGAAAATCTGTTTCAAAACGATTTAGTGGCTCAATGCATAATGTCACCCCTTTTGATTCCGCATACTTGGCGATGGGCTTCAGATTTTTCACCACGAGATCGAATTCTTTTTTCTTTTCCTCGTCAGTGTGTGGGCCGATCAAACCGACGACCGAATAAATCGGGCCAATGATTGATGGGCAACCCATGATCACCGCTTGATCGATCAATTTGGTGATATATGCTGTGGCGTTTTTTTGATCTGCCGCAGAGCCACGGAAATCACGTCCTGGTCCCATGCAGGCACAGACCGAACCGATGGCGATTCCCGCTTTATCGGCTGCTTCTTTTACTTTTGCTGGATCGATGTGGGAGGGATCCTCGATTGGTAGCTCTAGGGTATCGAAGCCCCATTTTTTAAATTTAGGAAAAAGCTTCACGCTATCGGTTACGAACGGTGAAACATAGAGGAATGTATTGAGGCCAAAGCGCATAATAGTTGGTTGGTTAATTGGGATGCGAGCATCATCATTGGACTGCTCACACACAACTTACCTAGCAGGCCGAGCAGAATTATCAATAAAAACACTGTTTCTTTGACATATTTTTAGTGTCACGGAAAAACATTGAAAAAATCGATCGTTCGATTATAAGTTTTGTCGATGAATTGATGCTGCATCGTCTGTTATGGCGAGACTTCGGCATTTGACCATTCATGCCCGATCTGCTGATTATGTTAAGTAAATTTTATCGCTTCTATCGTTTCAGCACAGCGATTAAGTATTTTTTATTTCGCCGCATTCTCCCTGCCGGTTGGGGCGTGCTGATCGCCATCACTGTTAGCTCTACCATGTTGATGGGTAACCCGATCACTCCGCTTTATCAAATATTTTCCATTTCTGTTAGTCTCGCGTCGTTGGCATTGATGTGGGCATGGGCGCGCCGCGCGAAACTTTCGGGGCAACGCTATGCGGGGCCGCACGCTTCTGTGGGACAAGCTTTTCGTTACCAGATTTCATTGATCAATCATGGGAGAAATCTAGGGGATGTATTTTTGTCAGAATCTCCACCAGATCCTCGTCCCTCTAGAGCCTTGTTTGAGTCATCACGCGAACCAGGGGAAATTTTTCGCAATGGCTTTGATCGCTTTTTTGCCTTCAATCGCTGGCAGTGGTTGTTAGAAAAAGGCAAAGCATTCGATGGTGGACAAACTACTGTTGCTTCGTCGCTAGAAGCCAAGAAAAGTAAAACGTTTTCGTTAGAAATCATTCCTAATCGTCGGGGTTTGATCAAGCTTCAAGACGTCCGTGTATTGTTACCTGATCCATTTCGTTTTTTTCAGCGAGCGAGAAAAGTTCCTACGCCGCCCACGCATATCGCAGTATTGCCGCAGCGCTATCAATTGCCGATGATCAATTTGCCTGGAACTGCACAATTTCAACTTGGTGGTGATTCAGCATCTCAGCAAAATGGTAGCACGGGGGAGTTCACTTCTCTTCGTGAGTATCGGCACGGCGATTCACCACGACAAATTCATTGGAAATCCTGGGCGCGCACTGGGCGTCCGATTATCAAAGAAGTGGAGGACGTATACTTCCCTCGCTACGCTTTGGTTCTCGATACCTTTGCCGATCCTCAAGAAGAATTGGCTTTTGAAGAATCAGTCTCAGTGGCAGCTTCTTTTGTTTCCGCGATTGACACCAATGAAGCACTGCTAGATCTGATGTTTTTAGGTGACTGCGATCATGTCATCACAGCGGGTAAAGGAGTGGCCGATTCTATCAAATTGTTAGAGGTTCTCGCTGCCGTGCAAATTTCCGACAAGGAAAATTTCGGTTCTTTATTGCAATTGATTTTGCGTCACCGCAATGACCTTACGGCATGCATTTGCTTATTCACCGGTTGGTCGCAATCACGCACAGATTTTTTGCAATTGTTAGAAAAATCTGGTTTGCAATATTTGGCAATTACCGTGGTCAGCCATCCAGAAAAACATCAAATTCCTAGTAGGGTTCACGTGTTGCAGCCCGCGACAATTAAAGAAGATTTGCTGCGTTTAGCCATCCACTAACAACGGCTCAGCGTTGATCGATGGGGACTACTTTGCTAAGTTCGCTTGGGCCAGTGTATAGAGTCAATGGACGATACAAACGATTGTCACGAAGTTGCTCTAGCACCTGCGCTGTCCAGCCAGACATGCGGGCAATGGCAAAAATTGGGGTAAACAAATCGGTGGGAATATTCAGCGAGTGGTACACCGTGGCTGAGTAGAAATCGACATTGGCATTCAGCCCTTTGCGCTCGCGCATGATTTGTGCAATACGCTCGGACATTTGAATCCATTTTGGTTCGCCGAGTTCTTCGGTGAGCTCGATGGCGAGCTTGCGCAAATGCGGAGCACGTGGATCGAGGACCTTATATACGCGGTGACCGATGCCCATAATCTTTTCTTTGCGCACTAGTTTTCCTTCCACATAGGCATCCACATCGGCAAGTTCGCCGATTTCTTGAAGCATGTGAATCACGCCTTCGTTCGCTCCGCCATGCAGAGGTCCTTTTAGGGTGCCTACGGCGGAAGTAACAGCGGAGTAGAAGTCTGATAAAGTAGCAACCGTTACCCGAGCGGAGAAAGTCGAGGCATTCATGCCGTGGTCAGCATGAAGTGTGTAAGCAACGTCAAGGATTTGAGTGGCTTTTTCTGTAGGTGCTTCACCATTGATCAAATAAAGGAAATGGCCAGCTTCCGATAGATCCAAGCGCATCGGTGGCAATTCTAATCCCTGACGGAAGCGATGATAGGCAGCGACGATGATGGGAGTTTTTGCTACCAATGACACTGCGATCAATGCATCTTTTCCTAAGTCGGGCTCGCCGACATGGGAGCGATCATCATAGAGACCAAGCATGGAAACAGCTGTGCGAAGCACGTCCATCGGGTTGGCGTCTCTCGGCGCTGCTTGGAGGAAATTCAGAACGCCCTGCGGTAGTGATCTTTCTGCACGCAGATCATTTTCCATTTTAGTTAGCTCGGCACGGTTCGGCAAATGACCGTGATGCAATAAATGAGTGACTTCTTCGAAAGTGCAATGTTCTACCAATTCATCGATGCCATAACCCAAATAGCTCAGGCGACCTTCAGCACCCTCCACGTTTGAGAGTGCAGATTCGTTAGCAATGATTCCTTCTAGGCCTTTTGCGTATGTACTCATGTTGAAAAATTATTTACGGGGAAAAGAAAGCGTTTGTCCGCAGACTAAGCAAGGGAGAAACGCAGAAAATTAAAGAAAGCAACAAGTTTGCCATTTTCCCATCTTTCTGCAATGATTCTTGGCGGATGCCTGCTACACATACCATTTTTATCGAAACCTCCACGCCACAAGCGAGTATCGGGCTATTTCACGATTCATGGCAGCAGGTTGATTTCACCAGTGAACGCAGTCACAATTGTGAAATATTTACTCCGCTCGAGTCGCTAATTGCTCCGATTGCAGTGGGCACGATCGAGAAGATCATCGTCGGCACTGGTCCAGGAAGCTATAGCGGCACGCGGGTAGGCATTGCTACGGCGCAGGGTTTAGCGATTGCTCACGATTGTCCAGTGATCGGTCTGCCGTCGATCCTTGCCGTGCCAAGTGCTCGCAGCATGGGCGACTGTCTCGCCATCGGCGATGCGCGTCGCGGTGATTGGTGGTGGGCACGAATCGACGCCGGAAAGCTCGTCCATGAGCCCGAAATGGGAAGTATCGAGAAATTGTTAGATATTGTGCAATCCGAGTCACGACTTGTCTTTTCGTTAGATGAGATTGCACCAGACGTGCTAGGTCGAGTTATTTTACGAGAAATTCCTACGGCAAAGGGATTGTGGGAATCCTGGCAACAATTGAGCCTAGAAGAAAAAGAACTATATGCTCACAATCCTGTGCAGCCCGTATATCTCAAACCTCCACACATTACCGCAGCCAAACCTGGACATCCACTTCAGCGGGAAAGCCAGCGCGGCAAGTGTTGAAATAATTTTTTTTAGAGAACCACTCGTTCAATGCGCGGTGGTGTCTTGTGCAGAAATCGTTTTGCCAGCACTTCAAATTGTTCAGAAAGGTCCGTGAGACCGATGGATAAGGTGCCTACTTGATTTGGGTCAGCGAGCATTTCTAGCTGCCCCAATTGCTTTTTCACATGCTCAGCGCAGGTGGTGGCAGAATCAACGATGCGAACGCTCTCACCTAACATTTTTTGCAATGTCGGTACCAGCAAGGGATAATGAGTACAGGCTAACAACAACGTATCGATATGTTTCGCTAAGATCGGCTCAAGATACGTCGCTAAAATTTGCTGAGTAGCGGGGTGCTCGAGCCAGTTTTCTTCTACCAACGGCACTAATAAAGGAGTTGCCTGCGGAACAATCATCATGCCCGTCCGGCGTAGAGCAAGGGCATGCTGGTAGGCGTGGGAATCGATGGTTCCGCGCGTGGCGATGATGCCGATCCGCTGCGCTAAAGGATCCGCTAAAACTGCTTCAACTCCAGCTTCGATCACACCGATGACAGGAATGCGGTATTGTTGTTGTAGGAATGGCAAGGCATGTGCCGTGGCGGTATTGCAAGCAACGATGATTGCTTTCACATTTTTTCCTAACAAATATCGTGCGTCTTCATCGGAGAATCGGCGAATCGTTTCGGGAGATTTCGAGCCATACGGCACACGCGCAGTGTCGCCGAGATAAACGATGTTTTCGGCGGGTAGTAGTTCTTGCACGGCACGCACTACCGTCAGTCCACCTACGCCTGAATCAAATATCCCTAATGCTCCATTGTTCACAGGGATTGTTTATACCAGTCCTTCCCTTCCGCCAAGTGGGAAAATTGATTTCAAAGGCAGCGCATGGATGAGGGGCCTTAACCTCCTGCTGCTAGGGTGACGATTTCGATGACTGCCGATTCTTCGATGATCTTCTCGTCATATTCACGAGGAAATAAGGCCACGCGATTGATTTCTACCACTACAGGCTTCCCCGAAAAACCTAGTTCGGAGAGCATCGCTGTAACAGAGCTGTCTGTCGCAATCGTCTGCAGTTTCCCGTTGATGGTTACATTCATGAATGGAGGTGAGTTTCGGAAAAAATTAAAATAGTTGCACGGGGGGCGGAGTTGGCAGAGTGGTTTCAGCGCTCGGCGTTTGATTCATTTTCAATGTGTCTAACACTTTAGCAAGTCCCGCCACGGTGCCGCCAATGTCACTGAGATTTGTTGGGAGAATCATGGTGGTGGATTGCTTGGCGAGGTTGCCAAATTGAATAACATATTGCTCGGCGATGCGCAAATTCACTGCATCTTTGCCGCCGGGTGTTTGAATGGCCTCGGCGATGCGTTGGATGCCTTGTGCGGTAGCGATGGCGAGTAATTCGATCTCGCGCGCTTTGCCCTCGGCTTCGTTGATTTGTTTTTGTTTCAACGCCTCAGAGTGCTTGATCGTTTCTTGTTTTTGACCTTCAGCGACGTTGATTTGCGCCTCGCGCGTGCCTTCGGAAAGGGCGATTTGCGAGCGTCGTTCACGTTCGGCGCGCATTTGTTTCTCTAACGCATCTTGCACCGACTGGGGTGGTTTGATGTTGGCAATCGCGTAGCGGGTGATTTTTAGCCCCCATGGTTCTGATGCTTTATCTAACGCATGAATCACGGATGCGCTCATGGTATCACGTTCTTCAAAAGTGCGGTCGAGCTCTAGTTTCCCAATCTCCGAACGCAGGGTAGTTTGCGCCAATTGTGAAGCTGCGTAGTAGTAATTTTCAATGCCGTACGATGCCAATTTGGGATCGAGCACTTGCATGTAGAGGATGCCGTCAATTTCAATGGTGATGTTATCTTGCGTAATGCACATTTGTGGCGGCACATCCATCGCAATTTCTTTTAGCGAGTGACGATAGGCAACACGGTCGATGAAGGGAATGAGAATATGAAAGCCTGCATCCAAGGTGCGATTGTATTTTCCAAGGCGTTCCACAATAAATGCCTGACGCTGTGGGACTATTTTGGCGGTTTTGATCAAGGCGATTACACAGAGAAGAGTGAGTCCAACAGCGATGACCGTGCCAAGCAGGCCGCCTGTGTCTGCGAGAAAAGTCGAGGGTAGTGAAGTGATGAGGTGTTGCATAATAGTTGGTGAGGTTGATTTATGATAAAATGATTAGCGGATGCGCACGTGAAGTGTGAGTCCTTCTCGGCGCTCGATGATTACCATGGTGTCGGCGGGGATGACTTCTTGAGCACGGGCATTCCACTGAGCGCCTTTGATCTCTACTTTGCCACGATCATTTTCATCGATGGCGACTCGCACCCGCGCTTCTTTGCCGGTGAATTCATCTTCGATCGCGTCATTCGTGGACTTTCCCATGAAGATTTTTTTCATGCGATGGCGCAGGATGAAAAGCAGCAGCACTGAGGAAAGTGCGAAGACAATATTTTGCGAAGCGGCGCCCGTGGTGATGCCTAGCCATGTGGTCAGAGACGTGATCCATGCACCAATTCCAAAAAACATGATGATGATACCGGGTAAGGCAAACTCGGCCAATAGTAGAGCGAGTCCTAAGAGAAACCAAAAGAGTTCAGGTGTGATCCAGTCCATATGCGTGAATGATTCCTAGCAGATTCCGATGTGCTGACGATGGGAAAAATCGAGTTTTTTTGGAATCGCTGCAATTAGGAATCAGTGTGATTCGCATTCGCGTTATCCCCCTCGCGCTTCGCTTTGATGCGAAGGCTAAAAAAGATTCCGAGTCCAGCGATGCAGAGAAAACCGATCACCAGCACGCGAACAATGCGATGGAAGCCACTATCGATCTCTTTTTTCGAGGCGAGGGGATTCGGCAGTTCGCCCGGTGTGCGACGCAATACCAAATGATCACCTTCGATTTCCATGGCCGTCATGGCGTTGAGAACGGGGCTGAAAATTGGATCTTTTTGTAATTCCATGCCCAAGCGATACGGTGGTATTTGTGAAATAAATTCCTGGGGAACTGTTGCATTGGGGACAGTCACGGTATCGACGTGAAAGACTAACTGTTTCTCTGCAAAAACTGGCCGCAGTGCCACGGTAGCATTGAGATGCCGAGTAGTGCCAGATCCCGGCATGCCATTCATTGGTCGAGTGTGATCGGCGATGATTCTCGCATCACGGATTTCTTTGATGTGAAAATAGGGTTTGTAGCCTTTCAGGGGGGCTGCTGTTGCGAGGATGATGTTGAGCTCATTTGCAGAAAGAATGAGTTGTGTTTTTTCATCAGGCTTGGCGATTAGGTCGTTGCGAAAAACCTGCATCCTTGCGTAGAGATCATTATATTCCGCTTCATGTCCCTCAATCGCCAAGGAAGGCAAGGTCATCGCATGGTCGGTGGTGAAGCGGGAAATTTCTTTGTCTTGTTTGAATAGAGAGTAGAGAGAGGCTCCGATGAGAAATAATGCAACACCGGCAAGAATCAGCAGAATTGTGCAGCCAGCAAACGGCGAGCGAGAGGGTGCATTATTTTGAGGAGGCATGCGCGGAGTATGCCGAAGAAATCCCGACTGCCAAGCCGCGAATTGTGCGAATTCTCAGCAAATACTCGATTTTTTGTGAAAAATCCAGAAATCCTGTCGAAAATGACCAGTTTTTTTACTTTAGACTTGTCAAAGCGTAAAAAATATGTTCTTTCGCCTCCCCCGCACACATCTGACAATTTTCTTCGAAGCATGTTTCCCGACAACATTATTCCTTTTGAGCAAGCCAAGTCAGACCACCGGTATCCAGCACTCCCTATGAAAAGTGAGCTCGTTTATAAAGCAGCAGAAATCATCACCGACCCGCAAAAGTTGGTCAACATCGTATCCAAAAGAGTTCGCCAACTTAATAGTGGTCGCGCTCCGTTGATTCCTACCGTGCCTAGCATGGGTGCTGCGGACATCGCACTTACGGAAATCATCGAGGGTAAAATCAAAATTGCCGAGCCTACAGCTGAGGCGTAATTATCTCGCCGCCGCTAAGGTTAGGTGCGAGTCATCAGATGAATACTGACATTGCCACCAATCGCAAAGCGGGTAGAGATTTCCACATCAGTGAACGCTATGAAGCGGGCATTGAGCTACGTGGTACTGAAGTAAAAGCGATTCGCGCAGGAAAAATCAATATTTCTGATGCCTATGCGCGTGTCGAAAAAGGTCAGCTATTCCTTTACGGCTGCGATATTCAACCATGGGAAACAGCGAGTTTATGGTTTCAACATGAATCCAAACGTCCGCGACGGTTGCTGGTTCATAAGCGCGAGATTCTCAAATTAGAACACGCGAGCAATGTAAAAGGATCATCGCTACCACTTCTACGTGTCTATTGGAAAGATCGCAAAGTGAAAGTAGAAATTGGCATTGGCAAGGGGAAAACCCACGGTGACCAACGCCAAGATTTGAAAAATCGCGTCGAGCTCCGTGAAGCTCAACGCGAAATGGCACGCTTTAATCAGCGAGCATAAATGCCGCACGGCGCAACCACTGAGGCAGGTCCGCCAGAGATGCCCACAGGTGGGACGATCACTGAAACGGCGGCGCCATCTACCGTTAACGTTACCGATGATGGCACGCGCTCTAGTCCTTGCTGAGTGAATGGCGAAGTCGCCCCCGGAGCACGGTTGATGAGTTCTGCTGCCGCAAGACCTGATAGCGTAGCCACGAATACATGACTACCGGTTTCTACGCGGGCAGTGGCGGTATCGCCTTCGATCGTGATGTCGATAGTTGCATCCAGAACGGGTGCATTTTCGAAAGGCGTACTCGCGAAAATATTAGGGCTAAAGTAAGCACCCACTGCTGGATCGTTGCTAACAAATCCCATCACAACTGGTGCTGCCGTGGCATCTGGTTGCCAAAAAATCATGCCCGCTGGCGCCGAGCCTGCCGGCGTGTGCACCATGCGCGCCACATGAACAATCACGTTAGGTTCTGATAAATTTCCATCCGTTAGCGCGACTAAGTCAACGCCGCCTTCCCAAGCCATCTATTTGTTCATACTCATAGCGAAGTGATTTGTCTCAGGAGATTATCAGCAAATGAAATTCCTCAAGTGCCGAACAATCGATCTCCGGCGTCTCCTAGCCCAGGTAAAATGTAGCCGTGCTCATTGAGGCAGCGGTCGAGCGATGCCGCATAGATTGGCACCTCTGGCCATGCTTGGGAAAAAATTTCCACACCTTCGGGCGCCGCGACAAGGCATGCAAAGCGAATGCTTTTGGCTCCTGATTCTTGCAGTTGTTTGACTGCTTCGATCGCAGATCCGCCAGTGGCTAACATCGGGTCTAACAAAATAATTTCGTAATCACCCAGCGATTCAGGTAAGTTTGAATAATAGGTATGTGGCAACAAGGTTTGCTCATTGCGTTTGAGGCCTATGTGCGCCACGGTTGCTTGTGGGATGACATCGAGAAATCCATCCAAAAATCCTAGACCAGCGCGCAAGATTGGCACCAACATGACTGGTTTTTGCAAGCGCTGCGCGGTGATGGTTTCTAACGGAGTGAACACCGTCACGTCGCAGGTGGCAAACTTATCACAGAGGTAGGGCGTCATCAATGCTGCGACGCGGCGCACGCTTTGGCGAAATAAATGAGGTGGACAATCCTTTTGTCGAAGTATTCCCAGTTCGTTGGCGATCAATGGATGGGCAATTTCCTGAAACATGATTTTGTTAGGGCGCGAGACGTTTTTTTAATTCCGCTTGGCTAATGCCGAGCGTGACAGCTGCTTGCTTTAAATCGTGATCTGCCATTTCAACCGCACGTTGGGCAAGCTGAGAAATGACCCAATCTATTACGTTGCCTGATGGTGCTGAATTGAGAATACGTTCGAAAGCATCATCCGTCTGGATTCGCGACATCGACGGCGCCGAGGCAAGGGGAATGTCACCCGGTAATAGCACCGTGGAACTAGCCAGCGCACAGGCGCGGGCGATGGTGTTTTCCAGTTCGCGCACATTGCCAGGCCAATTATGGCTTTGCAGGGCGCTGATCGCTTCTTGTGA
>CAIRGO010000327.1 GCA_903878115.1 Akkermansiaceae bacterium
AAGTGGTAAGATAGTAGCAATCAATCCTTGCGGGTCATTTCTACAAAAACATCTTCCAACGTCGGTTCATCGCGGAAGATGGTGCGTAGCGCCCAACCGTATTGAGCTGCTAGTAGAGCAATCGGTTCGCGGACATCACTGCCGGAATCACTGAGCACGTGGAAGCGCACCCAGCCGTGATCTACTTCTTCGTGTCGGACTTTTTTCACCTGCTCAATGCGAGCAATGGCGGCGGCGGCCACTGCAGGGTCTGCTTGCAATTCGACGGTGATGCGTCCAGCGGCGCGCATGTCGCTCACCAATTGCTGTGGGGTATCGGAAGCACGGATCTTACCCGTGTCGATGATGATCACACGATTGCAGGTGATTTCTACCTCGTGCAAAATATGAGTGGATAGAAGAATGGTATGTGATTGACCGAGGCGTTTGATGAGCTCACGGATTTGGCGGATTTGGTTAGGGTCGAGGCCATTGGTCGGCTCATCGAGAATCAGCAACTCAGGGTCGTGCACTAAGGCATCGGCTAGACCTACACGTTGGCGATAACCTTTCGACAATGTTTTGATCATTTTCTTTTTGACGTTTTCCAAGCCGCAGGTATCGAGCACTTCGTTTACTCGACTGCGCGCTTTGTTGTTTTCCAAGCCCTTGAGTTGGGCGCGGAAGGAAAGGTATTCGCGCACGCGCATATCGTCGTAAAGCGGGACATTTTCTGGCATATAGCCGATTTTTCTTCGTGCTTCGATCGATTGTCGGAAAATATCGAATCCTGCAATGGAGGCGGTGCCAGAGGTGGGAGGCAAGTAGCCTGTGAGCATCCGCAGGGTGGTGGTTTTACCTGCGCCATTCGGTCCCAAGAAGCCAACAATTTCGCCTCGTTCGACGTGAAATGATATGCCGCGCACTGCTTGGTGGCGGGCGTAGGATTTGGTGAGTTGTTGGACTTCGATCATGGAGAAAAAATAATGCGTTGAAATGTTGACGTATGCGCTCACGCAGACTATGAACTGCCGCGCACGGAACGCCAAGTGTGAAATGTAGGCGAACTGTGCAAGAATCATTTTTACTATGAAATCGTCCGTTAGCGCCCGCTTTAATGCAGATTTGCTTGATGAAATGTATGCTCGCTGGAGTGTAAACCCTGAATCTGTGGATCCGCACTGGGGGGCATTTTTCGAAGGTTTTTCCTTGGGTGTGGCTCAACCGCCTGCTCGCGCTGGAGAAAGCGCTACCGCTACTGAGCAATTGGCACCCCAAGGCGAGCCAGATTTCCGTGCAAAAGTTACCAGCATTGTAGAAAATTATCGTCGCTTAGGTCACACGCAGGCATTGATCAATCCATTGATTGCTGAACAAGAAAGAAATCCAAGATTGTCCCCAGAGGCGCTTGGTTTTGGCGAAGCAGACATGGAAAAAGAGGCGGCGTCTGCTTTTTTCCGCAAAGGCGAGCGGATGAAATTGCGCGAATTTTTCCAAGTGATGGAGCAAACCTACGCAGGGCCGATTGGTTTCGAGTTCATGCACATTCACAATACCACTGTGCGCCATTGGGTGCGTGAGCGAATTGAAAATCGCCCGCATCGTGCCGCGGAGACAGCTGAACAACGGGTGAAATCTCTGCAGTGGTTGATGGAAGCGGAAATTTTCGAAAGCTTTCTTGGTAAGAAATTTATCGGCGAAAAACGATTTTCGTTAGAGGGTGGTGAAGGTGCGATGATCGTACTCAATGCGATTTTAGAATATTGTCCGGCATCAGGCGTGCAGGAAATTGAGATGGGCATGTCGCATCGTGGCCGCCTGAATATCTTGTCAAATTTTGTGAGAAAATCACTCACTACCATCCTTTATGAATTCACACCTAACTACGAGCCTGACTTGGTGGCGGGTGATGGTGATGTGAAATACCACCTCGGTTATGAAAGCGTGCGTGAAGTTCCTGATGGTAAGGTGCGGGTGAGCCTCGCGGCCAACCCTAGCCATTTAGAAGCCGTGAATCCTGTCGTAGAAGGCAAAGCCCGCGCGCGACAACGTCTGCTTGGCGATGACGGCGATCTCACCGATCGCACACGGGTGCTTCCCATTCTACTGCACGGTGATGCCGCATTTGCCGGTCAAGGTTCCGTAGCGGAAGTGATCAATTTATCACAATTGCCCGGGTATCGCACCGGTGGTACTATACACCTAGTAATTAACAACCAAATTGGTTTCACAACGATGCCAGCAGATGCTCGCTCGTCAGCCTATGCAACGGACATTGCAAAAATGATCGAAGCTCCGATTTTACACGTAAATGGTGAGCGCCCCGAAGAATTGTGGTGGGCGGCTAAATTTGCGTTAGATTTCCGTCAACAATTCGGTCGTGATGTGGTGATTGATATGTATTGCTATCGCCGTCAGGGACACAATGAAACTGACCAAGCGGCCTTCACCGCGCCGATCATTGCCAAAGCCATTGCGGCCCGCGAACCGATCAACCACCTTTACAAAAAAGAGTTAGTGGCTAATGGCTCACTCACGCAGGAGAAAGCAGACTCGTTAGAAAAAGCGATATGGGATACGCTGGAAGCAGGCCATCAGAAAATGTTGGAGCTTCAGGAAAAAGGAGATAGCACCGCATTCAGTGGTTCGACGGCCGTAGAGCAAGTCCCTTATCATCATGCTCCCGTTCCCACCGGGATCGAGATGGAAACGTTGCGTATGCTTGGTGATAAACTTACCAATGTGCCGGCAAGTTTTCACTTGCACCCAACTTTGGAAAAACGTTTTGTGCCGCGCCGAAAAGAAGCCATGGAAAAAGGGCAAAACATCGATTGGGCACTGGCTGAATCGTTAGCCTGGGGTGGACTTTTGTTAGAAGGAAATCCTGTGCGTCTTTCTGGTCAAGATGTTCGCCGTGGTACTTTCAGTCAACGCCATGCAGTTTTTTATGACTACGAAACACGCGAGCGATACATTCCCTTGCAAAATCTCCGCGAAGGGCAACCACGTTTCTGTGTTTATAACTCATTACTCTCCGAGTTTGCAGTATTAGGATTTGATTACGGCTACTCGCTGGGCGCGCCGAACATGTTAACACTTTGGGAAGCGCAATTTGGTGACTTCTCAAACGGTGCTCAAGTAATCATCGATCAATTCATCGCGTCCGCAGAGTCGAAGTGGCAAACTCCCTCCGATATTGTATTATTGCTCCCCCACGGCTACGAAGGTCAAGGTCCTGAGCATTCTAGCGCAAGGTTGGAACGATTCCTGCAACTATGTGCCGATGAGAACATGATCGTAGGAAATTTCACCACACCAGCGCAGTATTTTCATGCGCTGCGTCGTCAAAAACGTCGTGAATTCCGCAAGCCGTTGATCATCATGACACCGAAAAGCCTGCTGACGCGGCCAGAAGCTGTTTCTTCCATCGGTGATTTCTTGCCGGGTACTTGTTTCCAAGAAATTTTACCCGATAGCCAACCGCATCAAGATGCGAACGCCATTGAGCGGGTCATTTTCTGTTCTGGAAAAGTATTCTATGATCTGGATGCTTACCGCAAAGAGCACCTCATCACTAACACTGCGATCATTAGAGTAGAGCAACTCTATCCATTTCACGAAGAACTGGCCTCGCTATTCCTCAGTGAATATCCTAACAAAAAACATTTCATCTGGTGCCAAGAAGAGCCAGAAAACATGGGCGCGTGGCACTACATCGCACCGCGGTTGCGCAAGGTCTGCGGCTGCGATTTGCTCTATGCAGGGCGCGACGAAGCCGCTAGCCCTGCGGCAGGCTCAAAAGCAATGCACTACCGCGAAATGAAAGCTTTCCTTAAAAATGCGTTCTCGCTATAATTTTTTCCACAAAAACATTTAACTCACATCATTCCATGTCCATTGATATCAAAGTTCCTGCCGCTGGCGAATCCATTACTTCTGCGAACATCGGCCGCTGGCATAAGCCAGATGGTAGCCCTGTGCGTAAAGGCGAAGTGTTGGTTACCCTAGAGACGGATAAAGTATCCAATGAACTTGAATCACCGGTGGATGGAATTTTGCAAATCATCGTGGCCGAGGGAACTGAGGTTACCATCGGCACTGTCATCGCCTCCGTGAAAGAAGGTGCTGTAGCCGCTGCACCAGCTGCTGCCCCTGCACCTGTGGCAAGCGCAGTGCCAACATCTGCGCCTGTGCCAGCTCCCGTGGTTGCTCCCGCGCCGATTGTTACGATTGCTCCTGTCGCCAGCGCGCCAGTGGAAAAAATTCCTGCTCCAGCCGCTTCCGCTGATGGTCGAGTCACTCGGAAAAAAATGTCGATGTTGCGTCGCAAAATTGCCAATCATTTGGTTTCCGCGCAGCAAACAGCCGCGATTCTAACCACCTTCAATGAAGTTGATATGACTGCGGTCATGAGCCTGCGCAAATCCGTACAGGATGATTTCCTGAAAAAATACAACGTGAAGCTCGGCTTTATGTCATTTTTCATCAAAGCGGTGGTGCAAGCACTAAAAGACGTGCCTCAAATCAATGCGATGGTCGATGGCACGGACATCGTCCAAAATCATTTTTACGATATCGGCGTTGCGATTGGCACAGAGAAAGGTCTTATCGTGCCGGTGCTTAAGGACTGCGATCAGAAAAACTTTGCACGCGTCGAGCAGGACATTCTCGATTTTGCCGCTAAGGCGCGCGACGGGAAAATTGCCATCGAAGATCTGCAAGGCGGTGTCTTTACCATCTCCAACGGCGGAGTTTACGGTTCATTGCTCAGCACGCCGATCCTGAATCCACCGCAAAGTGGTATTTTAGGTATGCATACCATCCAGCAGCGCCCTGTTGCGATCGATGGTAAAGTAGAAATTCGCCCCATGATGTATCTGGCACTCAGTTACGATCACCGCATCGTTGATGGCAAAGAAGCCGTTACGTTTTTGATTCGCATCAAAGAATGCCTCGAGAATCCGACGCGGATGCTCTTGGAAATGTGATTCCGCCCAGGAGTGCGGAACCTTGGTTCCGCCCGTGGTTAGGCTCGGCTTGCCGAGCGCGGGGGTGGTTTTTCGCAATTTGCTAAGTTCTTTGGATTCCTCGGTCATTTGGTTACCTCCCGCATGAGGCAAGCCTCATCTACCACAGGGCGGAGGCAAGCCTCCGCACTCAGGGTTAGGCTCGGCTTACCGAGCGGGGCGAGGGTATTGCGAAATACTAGCGCATTAATTTTAAGCGCATTAATTTTAAGCGCATTATTTTTAAGCGCATTATTTTTCTCCTTGCATTGGCGAAAGAGGGGCTTATCTTATTCTCAACCGGCTGCTTTGAGGTCGGCCATAATAACCGGAGTGAAAACTCCAAAAGCATAACAAAACCAAAACCAAAATAAGTAAATAATAGTATGAAAATGAATATGAAAAAATTATCTCGCAAGGGCTTTACCCTTGTCGAGTTGCTCGTCGTAATTGCAATCATCGTTGCACTTGCGGCTCTCGCCACACCAGCTATCCTTAAACAAAGGAAGAAAGTGGACATGACACAGGCCGTTAGCAATTCAAAGCAGATTTATCTCTTGCTGATGGATTTTGAAGGTGACTTCGGAGCGTTCCCCGATGCCACTACCGCTGCGGCAAGTAACAATGCACAACAATTCACCGGCAACTTCTCTAACAATATGTTAGGTCAGTTGATCGCGGAAGGTTACACCACATCGGAGGCCATTTTTTTCGCCAAAGGTGGCAATCCATCAGGCAACAGAAAGCCTGATGACGTGATTAGCCCCATTGGTCAGATTTTGACAGCGGGAGAGTGTGGATTTGCCTACACTTTGGTGACGGGTGGAACTTCAAGCAATGCCGGACAGCGCGGTCTGAGCACGTCTGACAATGGAGGAATTCCTATCCTATGTGCACCCGTCCAAACTGGCGGTACAAATGCAATCTTTAAGACAGATCCCTATGATAACCGCGGTGTCTATCTGCGCGTAGATGGTTCTGCCCGTCAGGAGCGTATCAATGTTCAGGATAATACCATTAGAATCGGTGGCAACAAAAGCTTATTTCAAGGCGGAATTGGCACAGTGTGGGGCGACACAAATCCCCTGACACCTTCGGTATTACTTCCTCAATAATCTTATCTCACTAGCGTAGATTTCAAACAGGCGGCCGCGAGGCCGCCTGTTTTTTTGTGAAAAAATTTTGCACCCTCTTGCAAAATGATTTTTCTATGGCAACTAAGCATCATCCATGACAGATCCAGAGACAGTAACATCACGCGCATTTCTGCCATATCCGACATCGACTCTTAGTCCTCCGATCATACCTAACGATTTGAGTAGTTTTAAGTCGCGTGGTATTTCGGAAGTGCAGCGTGATTTGCAGCAAAAATTACGCGAACTCCGCGAGCAATACCTAGCCTGCATCGATCATTTTAATTGGAATAAATTAGTTTATGAGGCATCGATTCAATTTGAACCGGTGGTCGGGCAGACATATTTTCTTTACGCCATGTCGCGCGGAAACATGCTGTCGATGATCGCGCCGAGCGAGTGGAAACAACGCCACCTCGCTACCGTGCGTTTGAATATGGATCGGCAATGGAAAGTCGAAAGCATCGGGGAAGATGTGAAACCGACCGAGTTGTTCGGCACAGAGGAATAATTTTTTATCGTCTTTTCCCTTTCCCTGTCAGCAGAGATCAGCCAACTTAGCGGCGTGATAGGTGACCAATTACTGATGCCGTTAGTAGCCGCAGCAAACGCGGATATTTCGCCACTGTTTGGTCTGCTCACATTAGTGCTGTTACTGGCGGTGTTTGTTTCGTTAGTGATGGCAAAGCTGAAACAAAGTTTGTTAGTCGGATATTTTCTTTCTGGGATTATCATTTCCAATAGTGGTATTCCTAAATGGTTAGGAATGGATCAAGGCAGCGATATGATTGCTAACTTCGCAGAGTTGGGAATCGTTTTGCTGATGTTCACGCTGGGCGTTGAATTTTCTATACGAGAACTGCGAAATTTGTGGCGCTACGCGTTTATTGGTGGCGGCTTGCAAATGACTCTTACGATGGCCCTAGCTGGCTCGATTGCTGCATTTTTTGGGATGCCTTGGCAAGAGTGCTTGGTAATTGGCGTAGTGTTTGCATTGAGTTCTACAGCCGTTTCATTGAAGTCATTTCAGGATCAAGGTTTATCAAACAATCCAGCCGCTAAAGCAGCATTGGGTATTGCGCTGTTTCAAGATATGCTAGTGATCGCGTTGTTTTTGATTTTGCCTTCTCTATTCGGAAAAACGACGGATCATTTGTTCGCTGATATGAGCAGCTCGTTGCTGAAGGGAGTAGTGTTTTTGTTAGGTGCTGGATTGTTAGGTCGCTTTGGCATTAATCCGTTGCTGCATGCTGTTGCTCGTACGCGAAGTAGAGAGCTATTTACCTTATCGATCATTGGAGTGAGCGCTGGGGTGGCGTTTGCTGGAGGCGCGATGCATCTGAGTCTCGCGCTTGGTGCCTTTGCTGCGGGTCTGGTGGTGAGCGAGTCGATTTTTAGTCATCGGATTCTTACTGATATCATGCCGTTTAAGGATTTGTTTCTAACGATTTTTTTCGTTTCGGTAGGTTTGATGATCGATATGAAGGAGGTCATCGATCATTGGTGGGTGATTTTGTTAGGCACTGCTTTGATCTTTATGGTTAAATTCACCATTGTTTTTTCTATCAGCCGATTGCTCCGTTTGCCCTTGCGTCCTGCTTTGCTGGCGGCGGCGAGTTTATCAAGTATTGGCGAGTTCTCGTTAGTTTTGATTCAGAAAACCAATCAATTGCGACCGATCGATCCTTGGTTGGAACAGATCATACTGATTTGCACAGCGCTGGGAATGGCGTTGATCCCCGGTTCGATGACTGCTACGAGTCCTTTTGCTGTTTGGTTAGAAAAACGTGGATGGTTTCTCAGTAAACGAGTAACGCCTAAAATATTGAGTTTATCAGAATCGATCAAGCACATGCAAGACCACGCGATTATTTGTGGTTATGGGCCTGTGGGTCAGCAGTTGCATCGTGCACTGTTAGATCGCGGTATACCATGTTTGATCATTGATCTGAATGCTGATACCGCCAAGGAATTAAAAAAACAATCGCATCCCGTTTTGTTCGGCGATGCCACACATCCTGAGGCGTTGATGATGGCGAATGTGAGTAAAGCGCGGATGATTGCATTTACATTTCCTCATGTGGCTGCCACGAAAATTTCGCTTCCCATTGTGTTAGAAGAGAATCCAGAGATTGCGGTTTTTGCACGTGCCAAGTTTTCACAAGAAGCTGATGAATTGCAGCTCATGGGAGCCACGGTGATCCATGATGAGATAGAAAGTGGTCGCGCGATGATGGATCAAGCGCTGACGGCCTTTGACCGCGCCTAGCAATTTCCGATCGCGTTCCAAAAATCATCATATCTTCCACTTGCTAGGCATTAGATTTTCTTGCATAATAGCTGCATGAAAAAGAAGTCTTCTTCCGTTCCTGCGGCTGATTCATGGTATTCTGCTCCCCGTCTTTGGCAAAAGCTGGCAGTGATCGCTCGTCGTGCAGGCGATAAAATCATCGTCACCGCATTGATTCTGTTTCATTGCTTGCAAGACAAAGAAACACCAGCGTGGGCACGCACTGTGATCATTGGTGCGCTTGGATACCTCATTTTGCCAGCGGATATAGTCCCGGATGTGATTCCTGGGGCTGGACTGACTGATGACTGGGGTGCGCTGGTTGCAGCCTTAGGTACCATTTCCGTTTATATCAAAGACGTGCATAAACAAAAAGCCCGTGAACAGACGGATCGTTTGTTTGCGAAATTGCTGCCCCATACTGCGGCGAAAAGCATTCCTGGTGACGGCGCGATCGACATTTAACAGAATTCTGGAGCTTAGTTTCTGAGCAGTGTGAAAAATCGCTTATGGTATGATGAATCTGCACGGGTTGCGGCATTCATTTCATGGATTTTCAGCTAATCCGCATTTTCTTGCTTGACGAGATGGGTTATTGTCGCTTGGCTACGCCCTGATAGCTTGGGATGGTAGATTTTCTGCTGTGCCGATCCGCTAATCATTTTCGCGATTGTCAAAACGAAGTGAAAGGTGGGGCTCCGAACACACGTAACCACTACTTTCACATTATGGACATCACATCTCCGCTTTGGTATGCTTGCTATTTACTCGTATTGATCGGAATGTCGGGCTACGGTTTTCACCGCCTGACGATTGTTTATTTGTATTTAAAGCATCGAAACAACAAGCCTCAGCCTAAGGAATTGTTTAAGGATCTGCCTTTGGTGACGATTCAATTGCCGGTTTTCAATGAAATGCACGTAGTTGACCGCTTGCTGGATAGCGTGGCGGCCTTGGATTATCCCAAGGACAAGATGCAAATCCAGATCATCGATGACTCTACCGATGAGACCACGGCAATTTGCGAAGCTGGTGCCGCGCGCCTACGGGCCATGGGCTTTGATTCGGAAATGATCCATCGCGATGACCGCACAGGCTATAAAGCAGGTGCACTCGAAAACGCAACTCCCTTTGCCAAAGGGGAATATCTTTTTATCTTGGACGCGGACTTCGTGCCGAATCCAGATGTTTTGCAAAAAACCATGCATTATTTCACCGATGAAAAAGTCGGATTGATTCAGACCCGTTGGGGGCACTTGAATCGCACTTACAACATCTTGACCCGTGTGCAAGCCATGTTTCTTGATGGTCACTTAGAGCTAGAGCAAACGGCACGAAATCGTTCAGGTCGCTTCTTTACCTTCAATGGCACAGCGGGGATTTGGCGCAAATGCTGCATCACCGATGCAGGCGGATGGGAGCATGATACACTCACGGAAGACATGGATTTATCCTATCGTGCGCAGTTAAAAGGCTGGCGTTTTATTTTCCTCAACGACGTCGAAACTCCTGCTGAGTTGCCTGTGGACATGGACGGATTTAAGAGTCAACAGCACCGCTGGACGAAAGGATCAATTCAGGTTTGCAAAAAAGTGTTGCCAGCGATTTTGCGCAGTAACGTTTCATTGCCGATTAAAATGGAGGCGTTTGCCCATTTGACATCGAATTTTGCTTACCTCGCGCTGATCTGCTTGTGTTTTTTGATTTATCCTAACTTGCACACGAAAATCGACCTCGGTCCAGTCGGTTACTACTTGATCAATGGATCAATTTTCTTCTTCACCACGGTGTCAATTGCGGCTTTTTATCTGACCTCACAAAAAGCCCTGCGTCCTGATGCGTGGTGGAAAGAAATTCCTTACCTGCCTCTGCTGTTAGCGCTGGGAATTGGGATGTCGGTCAATAACGCAAAAGCAGTGATCGAGGCGATTTTCAATCATCAATCGGGATTTGTGCGCACGCCCAAATACGGTATTGATCAAAAACCAAAGCAAGAATGGAAAAAAAGTAGCTATAAAGCGATGAAATCTCTGACCCCAGTGGTCGAGTTTTTGTTCGGGATTTTCTTCCTGTACGTGGTGCTGGAGGCGGCAATCGATAAAAAATGGGCTTCGGCAATACTTTTGCTTCCCTTTCCGCTCGGTTTCTTTTATACATCCGTATCTTCTTTGGCACGAATGTTGCCTTCACGTAAGGTGGAGGTGGTCAAAGAGATGGCCACCATGACCACCCTAGATTCGTGATGAAAAAATTGTTCGCCTACAAATACAGGATTTCTTTCGCCGCAATCGCGTTGCTTTTGAGCTTCTCGCTTTGCAATTGTGGTTCATCGCTAGACCGTAGATCCAAGATGATTGTGTCGGTGCGCGATCAAAAATTATTGCTCACCAGAGATGGACATCCGGTGAAATCATATAAGATTTCGACGTCAAAATTTGGCATTGGCAGCAACAGCGGCAGCAATCGCACCCCATTGGGTAAACTACAAGTCGCCAAAAAAATCGGTGGTTCCGCACCTGCCGGAATGGTGTTTAAATCACGTCGCCCCACTGGCGAAATTCTGCGTCCAAATACTCCCGGGCGCGATCCTATCGTTTCTCGTATCATGTGGCTCAATGGCAAAGAGGGTGGTAACAAAAACACCTTTGGTCGGTGCATTTACATTCACGGCACTCCAGAAGAATGGCGCCTTGGTACCCCCGCTTCTTACGGTTGCATTCGCATGTCCTCACGTGATGTGGTGGATCTCTACAAACGCATCGGCGTAGGTGCTGAAGTTCAGGTGATACGTGGTGGCTTGCCATCGGCTGCTGCCACGAACAATTACGCGAACGTTAGTTCTAACGATACTACTGGCTCGAATCAAGGTTCTTGACTCGTGTCACCATTCGTTAGCATCCCCTGCGGGTTAGCGTCCCCCGCGGATGATTTCATTTTGATCATTCAGCACAGCTTTGCTCGCTAACACGGGCGTAGCTGATAATCCAAAGGCCATGATCGCGACGCGTTCTCCTTTTTTAATGCGGTGAGCGGCTCCACCATTGATGATGATGTTACCTGTGCCAGCAGGACCTGGCTGCACGTATGTTTCCAGACGATTACCAGTGGTGATCGATGCGACTAACACTTTTTCACCTTCCCAAAGTCCCACGGCTTCCATCAGGTCGGTGGGGATTTCAATGCTTCCTTCATACTCTACGTCAGCCGCGGTGATCATCGCGCGATGGAGTTTTGATTTTAATACTTGATGCAACACGCGGGTAGGGAAGCGTGATGGGCGGACAAGGTCAAGCTTTCGCTTTGATTTTTATTCAAAGAAGAAATTTTTCTCCGTTGAATGAGAATTGACCAATGGCGCTTGAGTGTTTATGACTGGGGCGTGTCCGTTCTTAAGCAAGATAACAAACCCGCAGAAAAAAAAGAAGCAGGCTGCCTGATGCGGATGATTTATTTGGCTGTTGTATTATTGATCGGCTTTCTTGGATATGCAGTATTTTTGGTTACACAAGCGCAAAGCATTGTCGATATTGGCACTGATGTGCAAACAGAAACGAGCAGGGATTTAAAAACCGTGCTGCAAAAATCGATCGAAGGTGCCTACGAGGTGCGGATTTCAGAAGAGGAACTCAATGCTTTTTTGGCGCGCACTCTTGCCGCTAAGCAAGGGGGAATGTTAGCCAGTCAAGCAACCCTAGAAAAAGTCTTGGTGCGCATCGAACAAGACCAAGCGGAAGTGGTCATGGTCAGAAAACTGTGGGGCCAGTCGTTTACCGTATCAATGTGGCTAAAAGTGAATCAAACCGAGAGCAGTAGTGGTGAGGTCAATACGACTGTTGACTTCGACGGTGGACCGATGCCGATTTTTTCCTTCGTGCAGCGCGGTGGACGTTTTGGAAAATTAGTAGTGCCGCAGGGTTTTTTGCGTTTCATTTTACCTGCCTACAAAAATCTCGCCGCGCAATACGCCGAAGAGACACATCTGGCATTTGAAGAAATGGCACGCATTCGCATGGAGGATGGCGTATTGATCCTCGACCCGCGCAATCATCAAGAATCTGAGTCGTTTGGATTTTGAGAATCGGTGATCTGTTTCGGCTTCGATTGTCCTAGACCGGGAATGACTTTACGCAAGAATTTTGTCAGTCCTTTATCTCCAGAATCAGCTTCTGCTTCTGCTTCGCGCACTGCTCTCTCCCATGCCGCGGCAAATCCTGGGGCCTGCTCGCGCATGGTGCGCACGGCTGCCTCATTGATGTGCCATTGGCGCATAGCAGCTTTCTCTGGTTTCTGCTGAACCGCTGCCAGATTGATGCGTAGGGTCTCGTTTTCCGAGCGCAGTTTTTCGAGATCTTTTTGAATGGTATCATTGCCGAGAGCATTGATCTTAAGTTGGGTATTCAGATGTGCCTGCAAGTCGCGAATTTCCGTGCCCAACTGTTGCTTTTCTTTTTTCCATAACAATTTGCAGGCGAAGGTGCTTTTCCACGCCAGCGCGGTGGGTAGCAGCCCTACGATGAGACCTAGGAAAAAAGGGTTAGAGAATAGATTTTTAAGAAACTCCATAAAATTAGTGAAACGATGAATCGTCCCGGCCCATTGTGCACGTGAAATGCCTCGCTGTCCAGAACGAGAATTGCTTCGATTGCTATTGCCCTCGGGCACTGCTGCGTCTAGCGTCCCGCCGTGTCTGCACTATTATCAGCTAGCGAAATTCGTCTTTCCTATGGTTATCAAAACTTATTGGATGGAGTCACGCTTGCTGTCGCTGCGGGTGAAAAAGTTGGGTTGGTAGGAAAAAATGGCTGCGGGAAATCTAGCTTGCTGAAAATTCTTGCTCGTCAGCAACAACCAGACGAAGGGGAAATTTCGATTCGTCGGCAACTACGCATCGGATATCTGCCACAAGATTTTGAGTTAGATCCGGAGAAGACTGTTAGGGAAAATATCGAAATGGGTGCGGCTGATGTGATCGATGCTGTAGAGCGCTATGAACAAGGGCGTGGCTCAGATGCCGAACTAGCGGAACTACTGCATCTCATCGATCATGCCGACGGCTGGAATTTGCCAACGCGCACTAAGGCACTGGCGACTTCGTTAGATTGTCCGCCGTTGGATGCGATCGTCGGGCCCTTATCTGGTGGAGAAAAACGCCGCGTGGCACTGTGCCGAGCGATGGCATCGCAGCCAGATTTATTATTGTTAGATGAGCCGACCAACCATCTCGATGCGGAATCGATCTCCTGGCTGGAAACATTTTTACGAAGTTTTTCTGGTGCCGTGATTTTTGTGACGCATGATCGTTATTTTCTCGATGAAATTGCCACGCGCATCATCGAAATTGATTATGGCAAAGCATTTTCTCATCCAGGAAATTATACCGCGTATCTCGAATCAAAATCCATTCGTCAATCGATCTCTGAACAAACGGAACGCCGCCGTCAGCGCTTTCTGCGCGAAGAATTGCAATGGGTCCGCGCAGGAGTGAAGGCCCGCACCACGAAGTCACGGCATCGACTGGATCAGTTTTATGCGGTGGCTGGACTAGAAGCGCCACCGGAAGAACGGGAAATGGATTTGTTGATGCCGCCAGCCCCAGAGATCGGGAATATCGGCGTGGAGTTGGAAAATGTATCCGTCAATGTGGGCACCGCAGAGCAACCACGTTGGTTGTTTCGCGATCTAACACTTTCGATTCGTCCAGGGCAATGCACGGGAATTGTTGGTCGCAACGGCGTAGGAAAAACTACG
>CAIRGO010000328.1 GCA_903878115.1 Akkermansiaceae bacterium
ATGCCCACTGAGATGTTGTGATTTTGTCCCAAGTGAGCTCCACCCAAAATCCTGACATAAAATCTATCAATATCTTGATCTATATTTAATTCCTTTTTCACAATCTCACCAGCGTTTTTTAAGATTGTAAGTGCTTGCTCCATTTTTGAAATTTTCAATTCACTGGGTGCGCTTAGTGCTCCATTAATTTCTTTGCCATCTATACCTATCTGCGGACTCACTATTTCGAGAGGCAATACGCCTACCGCAATGTAACTCGGAAGGGTGCTATCTGCAATGTTTGTTGCTGAGATTTCTACGTCGATCAGTAGGCTACTATTCGCTGGAGCGGTTATGGTTTTGATTTTTTCGTAGTGGACAGGGCCAGGTAAGCCCGAGAGGGTTTGGTTATTTACATCTGCAATGATCCAATCGCCATGCCGCTCGTTCACGTAAACTTCACCAGTGATGGCTGGCTGCCCCGCTGGTTCGACGTTCCATGTCACCAAGTCATTGAATTCCTCTATTTCGTCTGGCGCGGTGTAGTAGGGGTATTCTTCGCTGGCGATTGCTACGACCAGCAGAACGGTGCGTCCTGCTGGTATGGTGAGTTGCTTGATGCGGGTAGCGGCTTGATTTTGTGCACCATCGCCTTTTACGATGACCCATTGCTGGGCGCTTGGTGCATCAACGGCGTTGGGATTTGTGTCATCGAGGTATTCTTCCAAATTAGTGCGTCCATCGTTATCAGTATCGGCGTTCATATTGATGCCGTTTACACCTGTTGTTTGTAAAATTGCAGCAAAGTGTGTTGCCAGCCATTTATCAGAAATACCGTTTACGGTAGTTGCTGTGGACATGTTCAAGTGCAGGGTAAATTCTTCGGCATTTGTTAGGCCATCGCCATCGCTATCAACATCGGTGATGGTGACGCGCCAGAAGAGTTTCGGTGGGACGGTGGTGTCGGGCTGGGTGGCGTTGATGCCGATGCTGTGGATAGTGGTGGTGGCGATGATGGGAGTGCCGAGATTTGACCAAGGCGTTAGATTAAATGAGTATTGGACTTGGTAGGATTTGCCGATGGTGGTAGGCCATTCTAGGGCATGTGCTCCGTAGGTTAGACTGGGGATTAAGTCTGTGGTGACGAAGCCATTTGGAGAAGTGGAGGAAAAGGGATCGGTGCCCGCGGCGGCTTCTGTCAGATTGTTCCAGCCATCGTTATCGGGGTCGGCGGTGATGAGGAATGTGTTAGGGAATAGGTTGCCGTTGTTGTATTGCTTTTCCCACAGGTCGCTCATGCCATTAACGTTGACATCGAGAACGGCGTGGCTTTGGGAAAGCAGAAGAAGTTGAACCGCTAAGACGCTAAGGGCGCGAAGTTTTGAGGAAGAGAAGAAGGGTTTCATTTTGTTGCCTCATCTTGGTTAGATTTGTTGGCTGGTTTTTCGATATCCCAGTATTGGATGATAATTTCAGGCTTGGGGTCGGGAGGATTGGCTAGGCGTTCGGCAGCATGTTGGGCGCGGACGGCCCTTATTCGTTCGGTTTCTGCGATGAGTGCTTGGTAGTTTTCTTTGTAGATTTCGTGGAGGCCGTAAATGGGTTCTAGGTCGGCAGCGGTCGGTTCGCCGGAGATGACTTGAAAAGTGGGTTCTGTACCGCTATCGGCTGGTAATTCTGGAATGGTGGGCGGGGTGTAGGCTCTTCCGTGTTTAGCAAAACGTGCGGCAGTTTTGGCAGTGTTTTCATCGCCAATTCCGAACATGAGCGAATAGACGGTTTTGTTTTTCTTGAAGTGATAGAGAGTTGTTAGGTTGTGGAAGTTAACATTACTCCATGCTTGGAAAGTGCGGACGGGGACTTCGCCTTGGCTTGACCAGCGGAGAAGAGTGTGGGAGCCATTATAAACGGTAGCAGAAAGCATGAGCAATACTTGCTTGTCTGAGGCTTCTTTCTTGGCCGCACGCTCTGCAAGTTGTTGTTCTGTTAGGGGCGTAGGCGCAGGAGGCTCAGGAACAGGCTCAAGCTCGACAGGGACGATTTGTTGGAGGGTGAATCTCTGACCGTCGCGATAGACGATTTTTGATTGAAGGATGTTCTCTGGTGGGACAACCAAACGTTCTTGCGGCTCTGCTGGTGTTACTGCGACAGGCTCGCGGAC
>CAIRGO010000329.1 GCA_903878115.1 Akkermansiaceae bacterium
AATTACATTGGCGCGGGTTGGTGTTTTGTTATTCATTACCCCTACCGAGTGGCAGGGATTTCAACTCAACACCAGCCCATTTTTACTCAATGCTATGGGACGCCTGTGAATTTTTTTTTAACCAAGAATGAAAGGCCCAACCTCGCCCAAGGGCTACGAAGGGCAAGCAAGATTGACACGAATCAATGCTAAGATTTTGAAAAAACACTCTACTCACAACTCTTTTCTTCTCTCTTTTTTCGTGGCTTCGTGGCTTCGTGGCTTCGTGTGAAAAAATCATGAACCACAGATTTCACAGATAGCTCAGATTGTTTTGAAAGATATGACGCACTCCTATTTTGAAAAATTTCTATTATTTTCTTTCCTTCCCGTTTTGATTTGTTAGGGTCTTCTTATTGCCTCAAACGTTGATCTTATCCATGTCTCAGCGCCATGCCACCAAAAATCACAAGAAGGTTTTGTCACGAAATTTGACATGCGACCAAGGGCGGCAGCGCCGAGAAAATTCTAAAATCACGATAAAATTCAGCTAGATCAATCGCAAAAAAGTAGCTTCGACTTTAGTCGAATCAAAACAAGCATGCCCAGATTTGATTCAACGCTAAGTTCGCAAAGTTCGCTAAGGTTTGAGGAAGAATTTTTTCACCACGGATAAAAGGCAGGATTTACACGGATGTTTTGCCGGAGTTAACTGTCTTCCCCATTCAGAAATAAAACCTGCATTCGTCATTCGTCAATCCAGTCTTCTTGCACACGCTGCTTCAACATGCCCCCGCCATCCGATCCAGCGGGCTTTGCACTCCCCGCGTAAAAACCTTCGGTCACGCGGCTATTCCGTGAAAAAAATTCTTTTTTTACGTGGCTTCGCCCCGTAAAAACCTTCGGTCACGTGGTTTCCCTTCTGGGGAATCGGCTGAAATACAACGTTAGCTGCTTATCCAAAAATTTTCTCCCGCTGCCGCTTTTTAGAAACTGCTCTCTTCCAATCGCATCCTGTTCTTCAATATACGCCTCATAATAGATGAGTTTCCACGGGCGGCGACCCTTGGTGCTTCGAGATTCACCATTTTGATGCTCCAAAAACCTTCTACGCAAATTACCGCTCATCCCAATATAGAGACCTCCATCCAACTCAGATTGAATTACATAAACATATACCATGGTGGTTCTCTCAAAAAACGGTGATTTCTAATTCTACATTGTTCTTGATCGCGTGGGGCAACGCCCTTTACGCGACCAACGAAATGCTTCCGCCCATTTCTCTAATTGCCACGATTTCCGTTCCTTTACCCGAACTTGTTCTTGCCAAAATTTCACCGAAGCATCTCGTCCCGCCTCTAAATTCAAGCGCAAGCGCCAACCATCAAACCAATTCAAGAGAAAGCCATAGTGCTCTTTATCTCTCTCACTAACATCCCTAGAGGCCTCTAAGTCATTGCGCCAATCTGCGTGCGAATTGTTCATAAGAACATCAATTTACGAAAAAACGACCACGACGCAAGAATATTCCGTCAATTTCGGATTTCTTAAACAGCAAGAAAAAAATAAAATCAAGAATAGTAAGCAGTACGATCACAAATCCGATCAAGCGGGAAAAATACTACACATCTCTGAGTATCTTATATTCTAGAACTAAAGATAAAATCAATACGCCACAAGGATTTTCTGGCGATTTTTGAGAAAAAAATTTTACATATACGATCAAATTCACTAGTTTCTTGATCGGACTAATTAAACTGTTAGGCGGTAGAAACGACATGCGACGACGACTCTTCAATTTCTGCGCGACCATCTCACTGCTGATTTGCATAGCGGTGAGTTTACTATGGGTGAGGAGCTACTATTGGTGGGAGTCAGTGGCCATATGGTCAGAGATTCGTCAAACGGACCGCTATGGCTATGGCCCCGCGTGCTTCGTCGGCGTCTTCGTTTACGGAACACAACGCTACGAGTTTCCCGAATCTGCGCGAGACGAGTTCGTTCTCTCTCTTGAAGACGGCGAGCGGACGCAATACGTCGACCGGTACTCCAGTCGGATCGAGCCTTACCTGCGGCAATCGGTGACGGAACAACTTCGGACGGAGAGAAAATCCCGATTCGGCGGTGTCGAAGATGAAGTATACATGAACGATAGAGGCATCGCTGGACTTCGCTACCGCGTTTGGGCTTTGACGTTACCGTGCTGGATTCCTACCGTCGGCTTCGCTGGTCTTCCAATGGCTTGGGTCGTCGGGTCGTTACGTCGTCGAAGGAGTCACAACCAAGTCGGTCTCTTGGAGCCCCTTGCAGCAATCACCGATAATAAACCAAAATCAGATGCCTAACAAGTCGTGGCGCACCAACCGGCAATAAGCTTTTCCATTTCTTTTCTTTCTCCTTTCAATCGCGCCGGTGGGCGCACATCAAACGTTCGGCGGAAAATTATCCGCTGGCTTTGTCCGAGAAATCAACTATCCTACTGCCATGACACAGGTGACAGCACTACTCAAGGAAGCATCGAAGCTCGATCTCCCAGAACGGGCAGAACTTGTATCGTCGCTATTAGAAGACTTGGATCCCAATCCTCATTATGTCAGTGATGAGGAAGTTCTAGAGCGTCTGGAAGAACTAAGGTCGGGCAAGGTCAAGGGTCTCACCAGGGATGAATTTTGGAAGGCATGTGGACGCCCATAAGCGATGCACGTCATCAGACATCCAAAGCTGGCAGATGATATTCGCGACGCTGCGATGCATTATGCTGATCTTTCAGAGAGAGTATTCTCGTCATTCTGGATAGAGCTTGATGCGGTCATTGATGCCATCGAGCGGAATCCAAGAAGTCATCATTACGACTCCTGTGGATTAAGAAGGGCTAACATGAGGAGATTTCCCTATCATCTCTTGTATGAAGTCAACGACGATACGATCTTCATGGTGGTGTTTCGGCATGACAGGAGGCACCCAAGCTTCGGCACCAAGCGAGAAGTCTAATCAGAAGCCCAACAAGACGCGACATGCAACCGCTAGTAGCCGCTGTGTTTGAGACGATTTCCCCTAATTCGATGATTCACTTTGTATGCATCCTCCGCCTTCGCGGGTAGTGGTGCCTGTGCTTTACGTTGAGCAAATATTTATATGATGAAACAAAGCAAAATTGCCAATCAAATATTGAACATGATCGACGACAAGAAGCGTAAGACCACGCTCCTCAAGCTAATGCTACTTTTTGTCACATCATTCATAGTGTATATGTTTGCGAATCAGTGGGAATCACCGCTAGCCATTATACCAAGAACATTCTTCGGTGTCCTAATTGGATACTATCTAATGTATTTTCAGAGCATTCGACTTTATTCACAGATCAATCATTACTTCGACATGGATGCACTAAGACGAGATGCAGAGGGCGGACCTCCACCGCTTCCGAGTAATTCAGAAGAAGCCCAACAAGCCGCGCCACGCAACCACTAGTAGCCGCCCTGTTTACATGATCTTCCCTAGTTTTAACCTCAACCCCGTGATCGACGCTCGCTCCCGCTGATATGGTTGCGTGCTCTTTGATGTTCTGCAAAATAATGAATGCGGAGAAACAGATAGCTCCTGAGATACGAGCGCTTCGAAGTGAGCGACTCAACGAATACCGCCAGCGTGGTTACAACTACCTAGCCAACGCGATTCGTGCGGCAGAAGGTTCACGAGCTGATCTTGAATTACTAGACGTAGCTGCCGACGACGGAAAGGAATTTCAGATCGAAGTGAAGGCATTCTGGGACGACATGCCGAGCCGAGATATTAGAGTCCTCGCCGAGGTCCTGCCGATTCCTCTTAGGCCTTTTTTGGGCTTTATTCCGATCTATTTCGCCGGCTCCTGTGACGATTTCATCATTCGGCCTGATGGAACATTTGTAGACGAGTGAGCACTCCAGACTTCCAAGAAGCAGAACAAGTCGTGAATGTTAACCGCTCATAAGCTAATCAAATTTAACTCAATTTCATCGCAATGATGCGGTGCCACGTCTCAACCTTTGTCCATGAAAATAAAGAACTTTATTACTCACTTTTTCGCGGTCGCCATGGGAGTGTTGGCAGTACTTCTGTTGCGGCCTGCCAGCGACGACAAGAAGACCACAGCTGGGGCGGATCATAAATCCGAATCTGGAAAGCTCGGCATGACTGACTCGGTCACTCCGCCATCGGGTGGGGGCGCCTCTCGTCTTGACTCGCGACAACTGGGAGATGGACTCTTGAAGGAGATCACAGCTGCAGATCTCGCGCAGTGGCTGGATGGTAAGAAGGGGGATTCTCGCTCGCTGGCCGAGGCTCAGGCGATTGCTGGTTTGCTGACCAACAATCCGGATTTGATTCGCCAAGCGATAGCAGCTGATCCTGAGAACCCCCATCTTCTCTACATCGGCGCAACTCTGCCGTCCTTTACCAGTGAGGAGCGTCTGGCGCTTAGCGAGCGTTTCTTTCGTCAGGACCCGCAAAATAGCTTGGCCGCTTACATCTACGCGGCGCAACTGTTCAAGACCGGCGATACAAATAAAGGAATCGAGATCTTGAGCAGCGCGCAAGGTCGTGCCCGGATTGACTCTTTTGCCACCCAAACGCAATTGCTGATGGATGATGCCTATATTGCAGCAGGTTTTTCGACTGACAAGGCCAAAGCATTGAGCTTATTTAACCTTAGGATGCCCTATTTTTCGGATTTGCAGTCTTTAGCCAGTTCAATCAATGACCTGGGAAACTCCCTGCCGCCCGACGAGGCTGCCAATCTACGCGCTCTGGCCGCCTCCATGGGCATGCGTCTCAATGACCAAGAGAGTTCAGTCACGTTCATCGACCATCTGGTTGGGCTGAAATTGGAAGAAAAGACATTGGCGGGACTGGCAAACAATTCGCCATCGCCCTATGAAGGAATCACTGTAGAGCAAGCGAGACAGGCGATCACAGCCGAACGTGAGGAACTTCGCAAGGTAATGGAGCAAGCGCCGCTGGAAGTCATCATGGCAAGTGACCCTGAGCTAGTGAACCGCTACATTGATCGAGTTCGGTTAGTGGGGGAGCTGGAGGCCGCAAAGTGGTGGCTTGGCACACAGAATGGTCAGAAATGAATGGAAATTCTGGAATGGCCGGGCAAGTTTATGAGTCGTGATGCCCCAATAGGCCATAAGCTTTTCGTATTCATTTCATTTTCCTTTCAATCACGCAGTTGGGCCCACGTCTAACGTTCGGTAAAAACATGAAACTCCAAGTCATTTTGTCATTCGCTGCAGGACTCGCAATCGGGGTAGGTGCCTGCTATTGGACGTGCCAAGTCTGGGTACCAAAAGAGGCAGGGCGACCGAGCGCCGCGCATGACGATCCCGGATTAGATCCCTTTTCGCCCGCACAGGCAACGATTGATACCGGGTCAGAAGCCAAAAGCGCAGCGGAGACCCGTGACGAGTATGGCTTGCTTTTGAAAGACCCGGACGATCTTGTGCAAAGAGACATGTGCATCGCGATGTGGTATGCCTATGAGTCTGCAACCATCGATGCCTTGGGAAGGCACACTGGCCACAGATTCGGTCCCGTGTATAATGTTCGTAGTCCAGTCGAAATACTCGAAGAAGAGCTCCAGTTCATGAAGGAATTCGAAGCTAAATCGACTGAACTGGAGCGTGACGTTCAGAAGAATGAGACTCAAAAAGAAGATTGACCGAACATTCGCGGATGGCAAGCGCCCTCAAGCTTCGCTCTTTTGATAGATTACATTCTTAATGCATTGACTGCGATGCCGTCGCTACTATATTAGCGTCTCGAAGTTTACAGCGAGAATTCAAGAACCTTTTCCGTAGAATAGAAATCAATGAAGCTAAAAAAACCAAAAACCAAAAAGTATGTTGCGTGTGCGATCAGCGTCTTGTTCGCCATTCACCAGGTTCCTGGATCAGCGTGCACCGGCATCTCCTTAAAGAGCCAGGACGGCGGGGTCGTGGTGGCCCGAACGGTCGAGTGGGCACTGGGCGATGCTAAGCACAACCAGATCGTTGTCTTTCCGCGCAACAAGTCCTATCGCGGGCAGACGCCCGATGGCATGAATGGAAAGTCTTGGGCAGGCAAGTATGGCTTGGTGTCAGTGGCGGCTTACGACCAACCCTTCGGTCCCGATGCCATGAACGAGAAGGGCCTATATGTCGGCGTTTACTATTTCCCTGGCTATGCCGATTACAAGAAATACGACAAGAAGCATGCCGACCAGTCGATGAGCGTAGGCGATTTCATGCAGTGGATGCTCTCGTCGTTCGAGACTGTCGAGGAAGTCAAAAGAAACCTAGACAAGGTGTTAGTCGTTGATGTCAAAGATCCCCGTTTTGGAGGAGCGCCGCTGCCCTTTCACTGGAAGATCGCAGACCCGACAGGTGCCAGTATCGTCGTCGAGATGGTCAATGGCGGGGAAATCAAGGTCTATGACACCTTCAAGGGAGTCATCGCCAACTCGCCCACCTATGAATGGCACCTCACGAACCTCCGCAATTATCTCAACCTAAGCACGCAGCCTGCGGCTCCCTTGACCATCGATGGTAAATCAGTCCTTCCGTTCGGTGGCGGCTCGGGGCTGGTAGGTCTTCCTGGCGACTTCACTCCTCCATCTAGGTTCGTCCGAGCATCTGTGCTGACAGCGACGGCGCGCCCTTTGCCAACCTCGAAGGATGCGGTCTTTGAGGCGTTCCGGATCCTCGATGGATTCAACATCCCTGTCGGTATAACGGCCAAGCCCGGCAAGACTGCGCAAGATATCGAAAGCGCGACTCAGATCACGACCGCGTCTGATCTTAAGAATCGGCGTTACTATTTTCACACCATGAGCAATCGTGAGGTACGCATGATCGACCTGTCGAAGATCGACTTCTCAACCATCAAAGAACAGATGATCGATGGCGATGAAGGAAGGAAGCACACCGTCCGCGAAATAACCATCCCTGCCTCTAATATGGATCGCTAACTATTAGTTGCAGCGGAGAGCCATGACGGGCTGCCGCTGAACTTAAGTTTCTCCTAAAAAATGAAGATAGTCTCTGCATTACTCTTGATGATAGCAGCCATATTTGTGGTGTCCTGCTCTGGTTCCAGTGAAGCCAAGACCAGAAAGGAACAGGAAGGTGAGTTCACCAAAGCCTTCGGATTTTCTCCACCCACCACGATCACGGCCATCAACTATGCCGACCTTTACAACCGAGGTGTCATGGATGGTGCTTACGGACAGTGGTTGAGTTTTTCCTTTGAACAGGCTTCGTTCGATAAGATCATCCTCGGTGGTTACAAACAGGAACAGTATAGCGATATTCCGAACGGTAGCGCATCACCCGCGTGGTGGCCAAAGACCATTCCAAATAGCACAGTCATTTTCACACGATCCCAGGATGATACGCCGGCGAATGAAGGATTCCAATTTCGGGAGTATATTTGGCACGATAGCGCTTCAGGTTTAGTATTTTTCCACAAGAACTACTGGGACTAAAAAGCAGCAGAACAAGATACCGCGTTAAAATGCCAAGACGCGGGTGACAACGAGTATGGCGACTCTTGCTGAATTGGGCTACGCCACAGGTAGTGCCCTAGACTCTAGCGATAGACAAAATACTACATCTACGAAAGCACAGCGCTTTTCTACTTCGATTTTTTCTGCGAAACTACTGGCCATACGGGTTTCAATTGCGGAGCGAGTGCTAGGTCGCGTGGGGTGATGATTTCTCGATCTAGCGGGATGTTCTCACTTCTTTCGATGGCAACAATAATTTTTTGATAGGGCTGCCAGTTCAATTGTTGGAGGGTGACGGTTTTACCTAATGTTTCACCTGTAGCTTGTTTCCATCCACGATAAATCAATTCACTGCAATAGATGGCCTCGGAGTCGAGTCGATAGCGTGGGTCGTATGGTTTGCCTAGATCCAGTTTCATCGCGGCAATTGTTTGGGGAATTTGTTTTCGCTTTGTTTCGTCGAACCGATAAGCCCACAATTTTTTTCCACGACCACGAGCTTGCCAATCGGCAAGTGGGATGATTTGCACGGGACCGATGGCTTCGATGACTTGCCATTGTCCTTTTTCCGCGATGACCATACCGCAATGAGAATAGGGAGACCCTGTGGCTCCTTCGATCATATCGACCAAATCCATTCCAAAAGGATTGGGCAATGATTGAAAAACCACATCTCCGTGCTGTGGTTGATAGGCCTCTTCTGCTATCGCAGTAAGCATTAGCAATAGGCTTGCAACAAGTGACTTGATTCGCATGAACCACAAATAGCATCTTGCTATCTGTTAGGCAAGTGAACAGTCAGAGGCTAAATTCAAAAAAATTAAAAGATCAACAGTTAAAAATCAACAATCGTCAATCGTCAATAATCTTACTTGTGAAAGGGATTGAAAATCCCTTCTCCTTAGAAGTCTAACATCTCAAGACGCCTCAGCATTCAGCCAGACTTTCTTGCGCAGCGCTTCGATCGCGGCGCGCACTTCGGCTTCTTTTTTGCTTTTGCCTCGACCTTGGGCGAGGATTGTATTTCCCCAAATCACTTGAGCATGAAATACCTTGCGGTGATCAGGGCCACTTTCACCGGTGATACGATAATTGGGGGCTTCAGCAGAAATTGCTTGGAGAGTTTCCTGTAGAGTTCCCTTCGGATTACTGCCTTCGAGAGTTTCGGAAATGCTGCCAATTTCATGCTCGAATAGAGTCATGACCAAATCACGCGCTACGAGATAACCAGCATCCAAATAGATCGCGCCGACCAGAGCCTCGAACGCATCAGCTAAGGTGGAGGAGCGCTTCCGCCCACCACTTGCCTCTTCGCCTTTGCCTAACAAGATGTAACTCCCCAGCTGGAGAGATTGCGCAAATTGCGCTAACGCAGGACGCGAAACCAGTTGTGCTCGCAGCTTGGTCATCCGGCCTTCAGGAAAATCGGGGAACATGCGAAATAGGTGCTCGGTTAATGCCAATTGCAATACGGAGTCGCCTAAAAATTCGAGACGTTGGTTGTCAAAATGTGCCTTTTGCGATTCATACGCGAGGCTAGGATGAGTCAGCGCTTCTGCGAGCAGGAGCGGGTTGCGGAATTTGTATCCTAGTCTGACTTCGATGCTTTCCATGAAACTTTTTTGGTTCCTTCTCTCCTGCCCGAACGTCATTCACTGAACAGCGAAAAACATACGATCCGACGGGAAAGATGGGGTGATCGACGGGGCTCGAACCCGCGACAACCAGAATCACAATCTGGGGCTCTACCAACTGAGCTACGACCACCATCTTTGTTAGGGGGAGGGGTATGATAGGAGAAAAAATGATTTTGGCAAGAGGGAAATTTCGATTTATCGGGCGACGAGCAACTTTTTTGTGATTTTTTGAATTAATGGCATACTTCATCGTCATACGATTGTTATGAATAAGAAATTGATATTCGCTGGTTTCGTTACTGCCGCGAGTTTGTTGCTTTCCTCGTGTGTGGATCCTTATTATAATTCTGGATATGGCGGTGGAGGTGGCGGCTATGGTCAAAATCCTGTTGCAGCGGCCTTGCCGATCATTGCGGGTGCCGCTTTGGTGGGTGCCATCATCGATAATAATAGTGGTCATCGTAACAGACATTACTCTAACAATTATAACAGTAATGGCAACTACGGTGGTGCTTATCAGCATTGTCCGCCTCCGCGTTACGGATGGTAATTTTCCTCTCTAACAGAAAATTATAATCTAACAGAAAACGCCCGCAGATTCAGTTCTGCGGGCGTTTTTTTGTGCGTTTTTGCATTTTACTTAACAAATACTAGATAGTTAGTATTAGCAAAAACCCTTGATTTTACGTGATACTAGATATGCTACACTTTTCCGTTTGACACTACCAGATGTTCCTCTGTATTTCTTCTGCGTCTCGTTTCTCTAGGCTCATGCGATGCATTCAATGTGGTTCTCTCAAAGATAAAGTTCTCGACTCTCGGATGTCGAAGGACGGAACAACCATCAGAAGGCGTCGTGAATGTTTGGTGTGCAACTATCGTTATACTTCGTATGAGCAGATAGAGCGCACTGAATTGAGAGTGGTGAAACGTGATGGCACTCGCGAAGCCCTCAACCGCGAGAAACTGTTTCGCGGGCTTGTCAAAGCGTGCGAGAAACGACCTGTTCCCATGGATCGACTTGATCGCGCTGTGGAGGAAATCCTAAGTGATCTTCACAAAGATCACTTAGCCGAAGTGCCATCCGCTGCGATTGGCGCTAAGGTAATGGATAAACTCCACTCGATTGATCCGGTTGCCTATGTGCGCTATGTTTCCGTTTATCGCCAATTTGACAACGTCGGTGAATTCATCAATGAAATTCAGGCACTGGAACGCCGCGCTGCGCGTGATCCGATGCAGCGCCGACTTTTCAAAGACTAAGCAATTTTTTCCCTTTTCCTCGTTGTTCCTCATACAAACACTTAACGCAATCTTTCTCACTACCGCAGAATCTATTTTTTCGTGATCGCTCTTATCGGCAACCGCCCCGTGCTCCAAGTAGGCCGCCATCAGGTTTCGTGTTACGACTCCCAATGGTTGAGGGATGCTTTGTGCCGTGCCGCCGACGATGCCGACCGCGCCGACTTCCCACTGGTGGATGAAATTTGCCAGGGAATTTTCCATTATTTGGAAAACAAATGCCCGCTGAAATTGCTGCCGCTGCCCGCTCTGTATGATAAGATGCGGAAAATGTTAGAGTCGATTGGTTGTGACAGCATTGCCGGTGAGTTGAAGCCCTATGCGCCACCCGTGCAAGTGTGCCTCTTGCGTTTGGTCAAAGATGAACAATGCGCCTTTGAGATGTCGCTGTTCCAAATTTTGAAACGTGAAGTCGAAGATCTCAGAGCAGCAGGTGCTGACGAAATTCGTTTTTTACACGTTCATGAGTGTGTGATGCATGTGTTAGGTGCTAAGAAATGGGACAAATCTTGTCTGCGCCTACGCCAAGACATCAGTGCCTACTTACAAAGCTGCGGCCAACGTGCCGATGTTTCGCATAGCAGCCATGTGATTCTGCACATGTGCGCGCCGAGGAAGATGGTGTGAGCTGTGTTAGATCGTTGATGGGTTGATCATTGGCCGCTAAGCGCTGCACACAAATCAAGCTTGCGTTTCTGAGCATCAGTAGTTCATAACTCTTGGGTGAGAACTTTGAAAACACTGCTTGATGCAAATGAGCACTGGGCTGATGCAATGGCACTGGGGGATCCGGATTTTTTCCGACGTTTGGAAAATCAGCAGACCCCAGAGTACTTGTGGATCGGTTGCTCGGATAGCAGGGTGCCGGCGAATCAGATTACTGGTTTGCAACCAGGTGAGGTGTTCGTGCATCGCAATGTCGCCAATCAAGTTGTCGAAACGGATTTCAATGTGCTCGCTGTGTTACAGTATGCGGTGGATGTGCTGAAGGTGAAGCATGTAATTGTCTGCGGACATTACGGCTGCGGTGGTGTGCGGGCGGCGTTAGAAAATTTTCGGCATGGGTTGATTGATAATTGGCTATCTGGAATTCGCGCTCTGAGCCGGAAGCACAAAGATGAGCTGACTCAACTACCCCATGAACAAGCAGTGGATCGGCTTTGTGAGCTCAATGTATTAGCGCAAGCAAAACACGTAGCGCGTTCTACTATCATTGAAGATGCGTGGGAACGAGGACAAGCGATCTCCGTTCACTCTTGGATTTATCGGTTGGATAACGGAAAAATAAAACCGCTCGCCGCTGCGATCAAAAGCCATGAAGATGTGGGCGACGACATCCGCTGACATGATCAGAGGATTTTTGCTATAATACTATGCATCATTGGCTTGACCTTCATTGATTGATCATACAGATTTGTGCAGAAATTTATGATTCACGGTATGAAGTATCTGGTGGTCGCGTCTAGTATGTTACCATTACTGTCGAGTGGATGGGAGAGAGACGAGATCAATTTTAACAAAATAGAAGAGAAAGCCAAAGAGTTGGCCTCACGCGATTACAATGCACCTGATAAAGAGTCGCTTCCTGGGTGGATGAAAAATCTCACCTATGATCAATATAGAGACATTAGATTTTTACCCGAGCGTTCATTATGGTCGGCGGATAACATGCCGTTCCGAGCTCAGTTTTTCCACCCTGGATATTTGTTTCGTGAGCCAGTGATTTTGAATGAATTCACCGCATCTCACACGCAAGAGGTGCGCTTCTCACAAGATTATTTTTCTTATGGATCATTAGTGGGAGAACATAGTGAAGAGAAAGGCGATGCTGGTTATGCGGGATTTAAATTGATGACCGATTTTAACGGCGGTGGAGTGATTGATGAATTCGTGGTATTTCAAGGAGCAAGCTACTGGCGGGCTTTAGGAAAAGGCCAGCGTTATGGATTGTCATCTCGTGGATTGGCGATCGATACGGGAGCGCAGGAAACAGCCGAAGAATTTCCTCGCTTCACCAAATTTTGGTTGGGCAAACCAGAAGCTGGTTCCACCACCGCTTTATTTTATGCATTGCTCGATAGCCCATCGGTTGCCGGTGCCTATGAGTTCAAAATGACGCCCGGCGACAATACGGTAGCTGAGGTAAGAGCGGTGATCTTTCCGCGCAAAGCAGTGAAGCGCTTCGGCGTGGCTCCGCTATCGAGCATGTTTTGGTTTGGCGAAAATTCAAAACGCCGATTTGATGATTTTCGTCCTGAAGTTCACGATTCGGATGGTCTCTCGATTTCCATGGCTTCTGGTGAAAAACTGTGGCGTCCGATCACCAATGATGCTGGCCGCTTGGACTTTAGTTTTTTTGCGGGAGATCAAATCAAAGGTTTTGGCCTGCTGCAGCGCGATCGTCGTTTAGCCGCTTATGAAGATGGCGAAGCAAACTATCACATGCGTCCCTCGGTATGGATCGAGCCATTGAATGATTGGGGCAAGGGCAAGGTCATGTTGATGGAAATTCCCACCGTGAGAGAATTAGACGATAACATTGTCGCCACTTGGGTGCCAGATGAAACGCCACAACCTGGGCAGCGCTTAGAGTTTTCCTATCGCCAGCATTGGACCCTAGAGGAGGATGTCGCAAAAGCGGGTGGCCATGTCGTGGCAACGCGCACAGGAGTCCATGAATGGGAGAAGGAACAGCGCACGATTTTCGTGGAATTTTCTGGTGGTAAGCTCGATGAGATCAAAGAAGCAAGCGAGCTAACGCCAATCATCGAAATCTGTGGCGATGCGGCTACGAAAATGAAAGTGAAATTTAGCAACGTGCAAAAAATGGAGGGCAATCGTTGGCGTTTGAGCATTCTACTTGCTCCCGCCACGGAAGGCGGCAAACTGGCAGATGTTGGCCCAGCCGAGATGCGCTGTTGTCTAAAAAGTGGAGAAAATTTTCTAACAGAAACATGGGCATACCGCATCCAGCCATGACTTCCTTACGTCCACTAAGCGAGATGGAACTCGCTGAGTGGGAGGAAGCCTATATTTCCGTCGAGTGCTACCTTCGCGCGTTGCAATTGCGCAATCGTCTCTTAGTGGCGGATATGGTGCGCGGCATTTTATTTCGTGCTTCTGACCGACAAGCGCATGAACCAGGCAAACCGCCGCGGGTATTAGCGATGGAAGAAACGCTCAAGGCAGTGGCTGACTGGACATCGAATGTGTTAGATGTAGAACTCCAAGACAATCGCCTCGCGGCACGTGGACGGTTATCATTACTGCTCGCTGATATGCCAGGGAAATGGCAGCCCGTTTTTCTGACACAACAACCATGGCCTGAGCCGTTTGTGCAGAAAATGCGTTCGTCCTACCTTGCTGCTGGTCCACAATTTGCAGCGATGACGATGACGCCACAACCGTTAGAGTTGAACGCACTTGGCAGTGGTGCCGCGCAGTGGTTTGGGATGATGGAACGACGTCCGCTGATGAAAAAGCTCTACAATCTACTGATTTTATCAGTGATTGCGGCAATGATTTGGTTCATTTGGAAGGGATAACATGGCATGCTAAATCAAGACTATCAAGAAGGGGAATCACCACAGGAAGATGCTAATTTTAGGCATGTAGTGACTCCACCTGTGGAGGAAAATGCCAAACCCACGGGGCATCTTTTTGCCGATGCGCAGATCCCGGAAGTATCGCCGCCGGCGAGTGCTCCTGTATTGGTTGGCCCCTTTCGTGCTTGGCTTCGACGCGCCTTCTTTTTTGGCACTGTGGCGATCGTCAATCTCATCGCAGTGCTGTGGCTGGCTGATTTGTTCAACCGTCAAGGTTTTCACAAGTCTCACTACTTTTTGTTAGCCATTTTTGCCTTGCTCAATAGTTTGTTAGTCTTGGGCTCATTTCATGCCCTCGCTGGCGTATGGGATTGGCTTTTCGGTTGGCGCTCGGTCCGCGTAACCAAATTAGCTCATCATCGCGAGGGTGCCTTGCAAAGTCGTTATGCCGTGGTGATGCCGGTTTATAATGAAGATATTGTCAAAGTCTGTGCGCGGGTTGAATCGATCTATCGCTCGATTGAAGCAACAGGACGATTGGAATCATTCGATTTTTTCATTCTCAGCGATACCACGCAACTCAATTTGTGGGTGGAAGAAGAAGTGGCGTGGACGAATCTTAGCCGTAAGCTGAATGCCTTTGGTCGAATTTTCTATCGTCGTCGTCGTATCAATGAAAATCGCAAAGCGGGAAACATCGGTGATTTTGTCAAAACTTGGGGTGGTCGTTATGAAGGCATGTTAGTGCTCGATGCCGATAGTTTGATGGAAGGTCGAGACATTGTGAAGATGGCTAAAATCATGGATGTTAATCCACGATTGGGCATTTTGCAAACACCGCCGAAATTGATTCGTGGTTCATCGGTGTTCACACGCTTGCAACAATTTGCGATGCGACTATATGGTCCGTTGTTTGTGCGTGGCTTAAATTATTGGCAATTAGGCCAGGGCAGTTACTGGGGCCACAATGCCCTGATTCGTGTAAAACCATTTTCCGAGTTTTGCGAGCTTCCCGCGTTGCCGGGTAAGGAGCCTTTTGGCGGGAAAATTCTCAGCCATGATTTTGTGGAAGCCGCCTTAATGGTGAAAGCAGGATGGGAGGTCTGGCTTGCCTGGGATATTGAAGGGACTTATGAAGAAGCTCCGCCGACACTGATCGATCACCTTAAGCGCGACCGCCGCTGGTGTCAGGGAAATTTACAGCACATGTGGTTGGTTTTCGCTCGGGGATTTCCTTTCCCTTCGCGCGCTCATTTGTTCATGGGCATCATGGCCTACTTAGGCAGCCCGGTATGGTTTTTGTTTTTGATCGTTAGCACTTGGGTGGCATGGGATTTCCGCGAGAGTGATCTCAGTGAACTTCCTTATGAGGGGCTAGTAGGCAAATACCTGCACATCGGTGGCAATCAACAGGCCTTGATTTTGACGTTCATGGTGATATCGCTCCTCTTTGCGCCTAAAATTTTAGCGTGGCTCGGCGCTTTGATCCATCCACGCGTTCGTAAGGGGTTCGGCAATATGTTTTCTCTGACTATTGGAGTTTTGTTAGAAATGATTCTTTCGGCACTTCTTGCACCATCGATCATGGTAGCCCATACATTTATGGTGCTCGGTATGATTCTCGGGCGTTCTGTCAATTGGGGCAATCAAACGCGCGAAACCGATGGCACGGGCTGGTTTGAAGCGATTCGTTTCCATGGGCCTGCCACGGTCTTAGGCATTGCTTGGTCTGCCGTTGCTTGGCGGATTGGTGAGGTGTTTTTCTTATGGATGTCACCTATCTTAGCGGGACTGGTTTTTTCTTCGGTTGTTTCGGTATGGACCAGCCGCGCACGATATGGACGAGCCTTGCAGCGGAAAAAAATACTTTCTACTCCGGAAGAATTGTTTACCCCAGAAATCATTCGTCTAGCAGATACCGCCTCTGCGGCGGTGGATTCAGCACTCACGGCAAACGCGATGAATCGTGAAGGCGTGATGGCCGCCGTGGTTGATCCTTATGTCAATGGTGTTCACGTTTCTTTGTTAGAAACCAATGCGGAAGAATGCCCCAGTGAATTGATAGAAAAATGGCTCAGTGATGGCCCAGAATCACTGAATAAGTTAGAGATGGCGGAAGTAATGTATTGTGCCCAAGGAATGTTGTTCATGCACCGCAGTGTTTGGGCGCGTCCGTTTGAGCATATGAATGCAGCATGGAGTCGAGCTGTGGAAAGCTACCGCACGCGCATGGAGGATTTTTCTCCTGCTGAGCAGTGATTTTTATTTCACGAACATTTCATCGTACCTTCATCATGAGTTCATAGAGCGGGTGCACACTGCGCTTGTCATGAATCAAGACATAGTAAAACAAATCGTTCGTTGGAGTGGCCGTATGGTCACATTGTTAGGATACGGAGTTATCGTTGGCATGGTAATCGGAGGGCTCAGCCTGATGGGCCTTGCTGCCATCTTGTTCGTCTTCTCACATGGGATTGGGGCAAGCGTTTGCATGCTCTGCGGTGCTGCATTCGTAGGCGTAGGATCATTGGCAATGCTGCGGCAGCTTCGTAGCAACGGCAGAGACCTTCGCCAACGCTTGGCGCAGTGGAACCAACAAGAAACCACCGCCGGATAATTATTGTGGGGTGTGTAGTCAGATCCTGTGGTGGCACACCGTCATCACAGGATTTTTTTATGTGAATTTTTTCTTGATACCAATTACAGAAATGCTTGCGAAATAGGAATTATCGTCGAAGGGCGCTCATGGTCATCTATTTTGACTGTGTTGTTATGATTTTGATATCCATATTAATATAACCCTCAAAAATTATGCTTTCGTCTGAAACTGATAGCCACATTACTTTTTGCGGATCATCTCCGTCTTTCAATTGACCATTTAGCCTTGGGAGATGAGCAAAAACTACGGCGTCAATAAAGCTGCTTGCGGGCATTGCGATCAGTTTTTTCTCTGTTGGCAAATAGAGAGAATCGAGCCAAACTTTGTCGGTAGAATAGTATGTGAACAAAGCTTGTAATACTAAATAAAGGCATTTTCTAAACCACTCGGCAATAGCCTTATGAAGTAGGCCTAGCTTTTAAGGCTTTCAGAAGGAGTAAAACAATCCCTAACAGCGCGTCACTTGAAATGATCCAAGGAAGCCGATTTTGGTCATCAGCCGTAGAGGATTGTTCTTCTTCGACTCCGTCTTTCACACCCATACGTTTATTCGATTCTCTCTCTGAAGGTCGACTTCAATGTTTGAGAGTCTCTCCATGCGATCAATTGCCTTTCCAATAAGCGGTTTCATCGGTTCATGTGTGGTGTTTCTCATTAGGTCTTGAAGCTCGGGTAAAGAGAGAGTATCAGTTTGCTCCACTAGCAACCCCAATAACCATTTCCACTCATCTCCATTTTTACCTGCTTCAAGCGCTTGGTCGTAGCTTCTTCGGCAGAAGTTGTGTTTCTGATCTTTGGTTAATGTGTCAGAAAAAATCACAAGTGAAGTCAATTTAGTAATGTATATCTCTGGCATAAACTCAGGAAGTTCTGCCTGAAGTTCCTGAATGTCAGAAAAATGTTCGGAAAAATGATTGCAGATTTCCTTTAACTCGATGTCGTCCAGATGATGATGTCCTGCACACATTTCGTGTATTTTTTCTTTAAAGGAGTATGCAGAATGATGGTCATTTTCCGACTTATGCCCACTGGCGATGCCGATGAATAGAATCAACAAGAAAATCGAACGGATGGTATGCATATCAACTAAAGTCTTTGCAGAGATAATTTAGAAATTACAATACGCACTTCAAAGTAGTGAGCAAATAAAAAAACATTTACGGCTTGAACTTGAGTTTGTAGATTTTTAAGAGAAACGCCAAGATGCCCA
>CAIRGO010000330.1 GCA_903878115.1 Akkermansiaceae bacterium
TCGAAGGCAAGGCCGATATGTTTCGTAGGGCGGAACTGGAGGAATTCGGATACTTTTGCGAGAACCTAGCCCTTACGGCGGAAGATCAGGATTTATCCGCAAGATATCGGGCTAGAGGATTCAAGTTATTGCAACATCAAGGTGCCCGGTTTTCGGTGAAGTACAACGGCACCCAGGATTCCCTATGGAAAGTATTGCGTAAACAGTCGAGTTACGCACGGGGGCAGGCATATGTTCTGCTGAAATACGGCTGTCATTCGATTAAATTGACGACCAGCAATCGGAATGTGCGGGCGTTGCACCGTTTGTCTCAATTATTGTGCGGCGTGTTTGTGTTTTTGCTCTTCGCGAGCAGTCTGCTCATTTCATGGCTCGGTTTTATTCTCTGCCTGCTCTTGATTTCGCGCTCGGCTTATTATTTCAAAATTGCACAACCGATGCGCATGCCCTTGCGTCTCTGGGCCATTCCATTCGGACTGCTCGCGGACTTGCTTTACACTTACGGGTTGTTCGATGGAACGGTTCGTTATTACACTGTGAAAAAGTTTTAACTATGAAGGTTCTTGTTACCGGTGCAGCCGGATTTATCGGCTCCCACATATGCGACTCGCTCTTGGCGCTCGGCGACGAGGTGATTGGACTGGATGATCTTTCCGGTGGGGCGGCGCAGAATGTTCCTTCGGCTGTCCGTTTCGTGAAGGGGTCCGTCACGGATTATGAGCTACTCCAGTCGCTATTCAGGGAACACCGGTTCGACTATGTCTATCATCTCGCTGCATATGCTGCCGAAGGATTGAGCCATTTCATTCGGCGCTTCAATTACGAGAACAACCTGATAGGCAGCATCAACTTAATCAATCTGTCGGTGCTGCATGAAGTGAAGTGTCTGGTGTTTACCTCATCGATCGCTGTTTACGGGGCCAACCAATTGCCAATGACCGAGGATCACCAGCCGATTCCCGAGGATCCATATGGCATTTCAAAATACGCGGTGGAGCTTGATTTGAAGGCAGCCCATGAAATGTTCGGGCTGAATTATGTCATCTTCCGACCTCACAATGTCTATGGGGAACGCCAAAATATGGCGGACAAATACCGCAATGTTCTTGGGATATTCATGAGCCAGATCATGAGGGGGGAGTCTATGACGATTTTTGGCGACGGGTTGCAGCAGCGTGCTTTTTCATACATTGGAGATGTTGCCCCTTACATTGCTGAGGCCGCTCACAAGCCATCATGCTACAATCAGGTTTTTAATGTTGGCGCATCTGAACCAACTTCGGTGGGTAGTCTTGCGTTGATGGTGGCATCCGCCTTGGATTCCCAACCCAACATCATCAACTTGCCCGAACGTAAGGAGGTCAAGATTGCATATGCCGATCATTCCAAGCTGATGCGATTTTTCAATGTAAAGAAAGAGACTCCATTGGTGGAAGGTCTTCACATCATGGCGGCATGGGCCAAAAAATGTGAACCACAGAAGATTTCCGAGTTCGGAAGCATCGAGATTACAAAAAATCTACCGCCAAGCTGGTCCAAACTCGTAAATTCTCTTTGTGAAGGATGATGTGTTTTTCACTATCGTTTCTTGATGAGCCTCACCGCCAAATTTCCTTGTGCTCCTGCCAAACACCAAGTCATGGCGAGCGGAATGAACGCGCAAAAAGCAGGGTAAAGATAGCGGCCGAAAAGCACAATGGATAGTGTCCCCGCGAGGTCGTTAGGTGATCCAAAAATTTTCGTACTATCCACGCTGAAACCACTTTCCTTCGCAAGTCGTCTAATCACAGGTAAAGTTGGAAATGATAAGTGTCTCGGAGGGTCAAATCCGTGCCATTTTCTCCTGAAAATATTGGCTTCGATCGAGCGAATGTTAGGGATCACAAAGTAAAGGCAGCCACCCGGTTTAAGCAATCGGTGAGCGA
>CAIRGO010000331.1 GCA_903878115.1 Akkermansiaceae bacterium
AAATCGCCGCAGATTGCCCAGAAAATGCCTAATCAATGAACCAGCTTCAAAAGCATGGCCACCAGCGGTGTGCGGGGTGATGAAACAATTCGGCGCCGACCACAAACGATGCCCCTCTGCCAGAGGTTCTGGATCAGTGACATCCAACCACGCCGCACCGAGGTGGCCCGACTCTAATGCCTCTGCTAGTGCCTCTTGATCGACCGTCGTGCCGCGCCCGATGTTGTGAAATACCGCGCCTTGTTTCATCCGTGAAAAACGGGCGGCATTGAAATATCCGCGACTCGCCGCATTGTCGGGCAAGATATTGATCACATGATCTGCGGTGGCTAACTCGGCATCGAAATTTTCTAACGAAACAACTCGCACAGTTTCATCCCCACGCGGACTGCGACGCATCGCCACGATTTCCATTCGAAACGGAGCTAGACACTCCACCAATCGTGCGGCAATGGCACCATAACCCGCAATCAACACCCGCTGGCCCACCAGCAGACGCGATCCCTCGCGCAGGGCATTCCACTCTGCTGCTCCATTCGCACAGCGCGTCGCCAAGGCCTGTGGCAACAAGCGCGACTGCGCCAGCATGAAGGCCATCACATGCTCAACACAGGCTTCCGCATAGACCGAAGAACTATTCGTCACCACCACTCCGCGTTCGCGCATTGCCGCACGAAACTCCGCCGTATCATAGCGCGTGTAGCCTGCACTCGTCAGATGCAGCCAGCGCAAATTCTTGGCCCGCAACACATCCGCCACATCTGGTTGCCCAAAAGCCACTTCCACCGTTTCAATCTCTGGCCCCGCCTCACTTTTACCCAGCACCGATGCCGCGGCCTTCAACGGAAACACCAAAGCATGTGCCGTCGTGCCCTCCCGCAACAATTCCATCGCCTTGTCACCAAACGCCGTATCACTAAAAATCCGTAAGCCATTCATCTCGCCACCCACTCAACCCGATCGACGCCCACTTGGCAATCCACAAGCCCATCATTATGAAAAAAGGAGCGCGGACTTCAGTCCGCATCACTGACACAAGAACAGCGGAGAACGAAATGTTATCGTGATACTTTCTCTGAGCAAATACGTGACGTAGTGGATCTGATGAGAAAAATGCATGCGTGATTGGAAAAAAACGCCAACTCGTTCCGTAATCAATTTTTATGAAAATGACATTTCTTCTTTTACTGCTCGTTCCTTCGCTATCCATCGCACAGGAAGCGACTGTGACAGTGCGTAGTAAGCATGCGCTGATTTTTGGAATTGATGGTTGCCGTGCTGACGCGCTGAAGCTCGCGGTGGAAACGGGCAAAGCACCAAACATTGCCAAGCTCATTCAAACTGGCACCGTGACGTGGACCGCCTACGCGGGTGGCGAACTCGATGAACCGACGCAACAAGACACCTTTAGTGGACCAGGATGGAGTAGCATTTTCACCGCCGTTTGGCATGACAAACATGGTGTCACCGACAATAGTTTTCGTGGATCCAATTTCACTCGCTACCCAAATTTCCTCGAACGTGTGCGCTCGGCTCGACCAAATGACGATGTTGTTTCTCTGGTAACGTGGCCGCCCATTCATGAACATATTTTTCAGCCGACTAACGAAAAAGGACGCTGCACTTGTCACACTTACGTTCACTCGGATCCGCTGGTGACGGAGGAAAAACTCGTCCGCAATACGATTCTGGAAGTCAGCACTGGCAACCCTTCAGTGGTGTTTTGTTACCAAGTCCTAATCGATACCGTGGGTCATTAATCAGGCTTCAGTCCCGCGGTGTCGCATTACATGGAGGCGATCCGCATCAGCGATGAACGCATCGGCCAAGTGATCGACGCCGTCAACAAACGACCGCAATTTTCTAACGAAGACTGGCTTTTCGTCGTTTGCACTGACCACGGCGGTATCCGCAAAGTCCATGGCGGACAAAGCCCTGAAGAGCGCATCATTCCGCTGATTGTTTCAGGCGGGGAAACTCCCAAAGGACTTGTTTCACAAGCTGTTGTGGGTCAAATCGCCGTGCCTGCCACCGTGATGCGGCATTTGCAACTCAAAGTCGATCCCGCTTGGGGCTGGGTGGGCAAGGCATTTCCAGAAATCGTAACGAAGACAAATACGGAGGGTAAATAATTTTTCTCAACACGTTAGATTTGGATCTACGCCTTTTGCATCCTGCAGTGTCATACCGAATTTTTAGGAAGCCAAAAATTTGTTTAGGGTAAACGCATGATAAATCATTAATATACTCACACGCATTGAGTTTTGTGAAAGGAGAACATAGGGCTAAGATTTTGACACGAATTGCATAGATTTTCACGAATGTAAAATTGAGGATTTAAGAATTTTTTATGAATGACCTAACCCACAAAACCGCCTCTTCCAAATCCTCTTCCAAAATTCGTGTCAATTCGTGTCAATTCGTGAAATCCGTGTCGGAACCTTTATCAATTGCTACTATATTCGTGCGCAGTTAGATTTGCGATTAGGACAGTGCTTCCCGCCTGCCTGTCCCGCTGAGCGGGGTGCCCTTCTCTTGAACCAGCAACCATTGATTTTGCATGGAATTCTAGCATTTTCGCCAAAAATTTGTTCGACTTCCCGCTGGCATCGGCTATTTTTTCATCATGTGTTGCTTTAGTCGTCCTGTAAAATTTGTTGGTGCTACGCAGATCTTTGCGCGTTTTCTTGATGGCGCAGATCAGTGTGTGGTTTATGAAATGAAGATCGATGCCGAGGAGGATCTCGCGATGATTCTGCCGATTCCCGTGATGCAACCCGCAAAAGATGATGCGGTAACGTTCATTGATTTGAGCGGCTATACCGATTTTTTTAAGGATCTCGATCGCGCTTATCCGGAGCCGGTTAGTTTATCTCGTAGCAAAAGTAAATCCGCGATGCCTGCAGCAGAAGCGAAGCCCTTGGTCGTGCAGCGGGTCGGCTCGTTCGATGCTTCTTTTGTGCCATCGATCGGTGATTTTGGTCGCTTGGATGCGCAGTTTCGGCTCGATGATGCAGTGTGGAAATCATTGCCACAGTATGCCAAATATGGGTTTGCCGTATTTAAGTTGCGCAAAGGCAGCCAGCATGTGCATCCGATGGCATTTCGCTTTCCGACGGCCACTCCCGGTAAGCTGTTTTTTCCCACTGTTCACATTCACGATGGCAAGGTCCATGCGGAAGAAGAATTCGATCACACACTTTATGCGCAGGCATGGAAAAATGCCGTCATCAAAGGGATCGATTGGGAGGAATCAGCAAAAAATGCCGGTCAGTTTGTGGATAAAAATCGAGCCAAAGATTTGGTCTGGGACGGCGGGCATTTGTATAAAAAATCCATCAGCGGCATGGCCAAAAATACCGATGTGATTGCCGAAGCAAGCAACATGGGATAGGTGAGAAAATCGGAAGATTGTTAGATCATCATTCGTAAGTAACCCTTGTTTTGTAACGTAGCTGTCATTCCATCTATCAATATGAAACGTCGAATTTTTCAAACCACTGCTGCGCTGCTTGCGCTCTGCTCTTCTTCGCTGCTCGCGGCGGAAAAGAAACACATCCTGATGATCGCTGGCAAGCCGTCGCATGGTCCAGGGCAACATGAGCACAATGCAGGCGTTCAGCTTCTGGCGAAATGCCTGCGGGAAAGCGGATTGCCGCTCGATGTGACCTTTCACCTCAATGCCGAGTGGCCGGCAGTGGAAGAAATGGCGCAGGCGGACACGATCGTGATCTACGCCGATGGCGGGAAGGGACATCCTGCGTTGCAGGGCGATCATCTCGTTCAGCTGGGCAAGGAGATGAAACGTGGCTGCGGCTTCGTCTGCCTGCACTACGCGGTGGAAGTGCCCGTCACACCTGGCGGGCCTGAATTCAAGGATTGGCTCGGCGGTTACTTCGAGCCGAACTGGAGCGTGAATCCCCACTGGGAGGCCGATTTCAAGACCTTACCCAAGCACGTGATCAGCAACGGCGTGGATCCGTTTGCGACGAATGACGAGTGGTATTTCCACATGCGCTTCCGCGACGGCATGAAGGGCGTAACTCCGATCCTCACCGCGATCGCGCCGGACAGCACGATGTCCCGTAAAGACGGTACGCACTCAGGCAATCCAGCAGTGCGCGAGGACGTGAAAAACCACGTGCCGCAGCATACAGCATGGGCCGTGGAGCGCGACGCTGACGGACGCGGTTTCGGCTTTAGCGGCGGACATTTCCACAACGGTTGGGGCAACAACGATCAGCGCAAGGTTGTGCTCAATGCCATCGTCTGGACCGCACACAGCGAGGTGCCTGCAGACGGCGTGAAGTCTGCGGTGACCGAGGCCGACTTGAAGGCAAATCTCGACCCAAAACCCGGTCAGGGATTGCCGGAGAAACCCAAGGGGCCAGAGAAAGCGAAGGATCTGCCCGCGAAGTAAGCGCTTGAGTAACGTCTCCTCCTAATCCCATGAACAATGGCAGTAACAACTCGCGGAAATTTTCCGCATTCAGCAAATACTTGGGCGTTCTGATCGACATCATACTCGTGCTGGGCTTGCTCGTTACTTGGATTGGTTGCCTCGGCCGCTGGCACTGGTTCTTGTCGTTATTTGATCACTTTCGGATCCAGGGGTCCATCGTCTGCTTGGTGGCGCTAGTGGTTTTGGTTTGGCGCCGTCGCTGGTGGCTAGTGGGACTTGCCGCTGTGAGTTTGGCGATCAACGTGATGCCTCTTTTGAAAACATCAGGCACGCTTTCGACCACGATTGTTGCCCATCCTCAACTAGGGCTGAAAATCGTGTCATTGAACGTGCTCACAAGCAATCAGCGGTATGCCGACACCCTAGCCTATTTGCAAGGAACCAATGCTGATGTTATTCTCCTGCTGGAGGTAAATGCCGCCTGGGAGCAATCATTGATGCCTTTGCGTAAGACACATCCGCACGGCACGTCGCAATCCCGGCAGGATAATTTCGGGATCGCGCTCTACAGTCGTTTGCCACTAGAAGAGTTCCAGGTGACTTCCTTTGTGGATCAGGGGATGCCCAGCATCGCGACAATCATTACGGTGGGAGAACGGAAGATTCGACTTGTGGGCACTCATCCACTGCCACCTCATAACGCGGATACACTTTCCGTGCAATTCGCCCAACTGGAGGCAATCGGTCAATTTGTGTCCGCGACCCCTGACGTTCCAGCCATTGTGTTGGGAGATTTTAATGCCACACCTTGGTCACCTGCCATCAACGAATTGCGCGCAAAGAGCACGCTGGATTTTCGATGCCGTAACGCCGTCTGGCTTCCCACCTGGCAAGTGCGCACGCCGCTGGCGTTGCCGATTGATCTGGCGCTGTGCACGCCGCCATTGTTTTTTGAGCAGCGGGACATTGGTCCAGAAGTAGGATCGGACCACCGGGCTCAAGTATTGCAAATCCGCTGGGCTATCTCGCCGTGACTAGCCCAGCGAGAATCCACCACAGGGCTCTTACATAGGTCGATTGACGAATTATCGGACAGCTTCTCAAATCCACCTGAAAGAAAAAATCCCAGTCGCCAAAAAACCGATGGTTTAACGGGTAAAATAAATGCGCGCCCTGGATACTGACACACTTCTCCATCGGTTGCTGATACTTTTTTGCTATGTTTCTCGTAGCTACCTCCGCACATGAGAATTTTCATCCCGATACTATTATGTTTCTCGGCCCTTGCCGCGAGTTTGATTCAGCCGAAGAAAGAAGCGCGTAGGATTGAGGTGTTATTTTTTGGTGCTCCGACAGCGGCACATCCAGGTCATGATCCCGTGACGCGTTATCGTGTGATCAAACGCAATCTTGGATCGGAGGGGATTAATTTTACTTACTCAGGAAATCCATCTGTGGTTTTTAACGCGAAAACTTTAGCCAAATACGACGCGGTGATGATGTATGGTAATTGGGCGCAAAATGGCCCGTTGCCCGCAGACCAGCTCAAGGCGCTGATCGACTATGTCGAGAGTGGCCATGGGTTTATTCCGATCCATTGCGCATCGGCATGTTACGGTGGCTCACCCGAATTTGTAAAATTAGTCGGCGGTCGTTTCAAGTCGCACAACACCGGAGTTTTTGAGCCCAAAACCATCAATGCCACGCATCCCATCACGAGTGGTTATCGGGGGTTTGCGGCGTGGGATGAAACCTACACTCATGATCTGCAAGGCGATGATCGAACAATTTTGCAGATGCGAGATGATGAACCATGGACATGGGTGCGCACGCAGGGCAAAGGGCGTGTATTTTACACCGCGTCTGGTCATGATCATCGTGTCTGGGACTTGCCTGAATTTCATGATTTGCTGAAGCGTGCTGTGTATTGGACAGTCGGCACGGAGACATACAATCACCTAAAAGCGTTAGATTTGCCAAAGTTGGAGCAAGAAGAAGCAAAGCTCCCCGGCTATCTGAAACGCCAATTGATTACCAAAGCGCAAAAACCACTCAAGCCTGAGGATTCGATCAAAATGGCGCAGATCCCCGTGGGATTTGAAATCTCGCTTTTCGCCAGCGAGCCAGATATTGTCAATCCGATCAATGTCGCATGGGATCATCGCGGCCGTGCGTATGTGTTGCAAACCGTCGATTACCCTAACAATTTGCATGCGAAGGATCTGGGGCATGATAAAATTACGATCTGTGAGGACACCGATGGTGATGGTCGAGCGGACAAATTTACGCTGTTTGCCGATAAGTTATCGATTCCTTCTTCCTTGTGTTTTGTGGGCACACAATTGCTTTGCACCAATGCTTCGGAAATCATGTTGCTGCAAGATACCGATGGTGACGACGTGGCGGATGTGCGCAAAACAATCATCTCTGGCTTCGGCACGGGTGATACGCATGCTGGTGTTTCCAATCTGCGCTATGGGCTTGATAATTGGATCTATGGGACGGTCGGCTACAGCGGGTTCAAGGGCACTGTCGGTGGCGAAGAAATCGGATTTTCCTCTGGGCTATTTCGCTTCCGCGCGGATGGCTCAAAATTGGAATTTTTGCAAAACACCACCAACAATACGTGGGGGCTCGGGTTCACTTCGGACTTCGATATCCTCGGTTCCACTGCGAATGGCAATCCTTCGTGGGTTTATGGATTTGCGAAAGAGCGCTATGATGCTTTCTCGTTGAGTCAGCCAAAAACACCTCGCGCTGATGACAATCCGTTATTTAATCCCTCGTCTAACGACATTCGTCAAGTGGATCAATTTGAACGTTACACCGCAGGGGCAGGTCATAGTTTTTACACGTCTAATCGTTTTCCTGAAGAGTATCGTGAAAAGTATGCGTTTGTCACCGAACCGTCGGGCAAGCTGGTTGGGCAATTTGTGGTCGAGCCAAATGGTGCGAGTTACAAATCAACGCAACTCGTTAACAATCTATATAGCTCAGCGGATGCCTGGTCAGGTCCTGTCGCCGCAGAAACTGGCCCCGATGGAGCCGTGTGGATTAGTGATTGGTATAATCTCATCATCCAGCATAATCCGACGCCTAAGGTATCCAATTCAGGACTTGATGCCGTCAACGGCAAAGGCAATGCCTATGAAACGCCAATGCGCGATGTGAGCATGGGACGAGTCTATCGCATCTATCCTCAGGGTTCTGCGAACGATGCAACACCGCAACTCGACCTCGCAAAACCTGCGACCCTGATCGCGGCACTATCTCATCCGAATCTTTTTTGGCGCACCACCGCGCAAGGATTACTTGTGCAGCGCGGCAAAAATGACATCGCCGCCGATCTAAAAGTTTTGTTAGAAAAAAACAATCAAGCTTCTGCTCACGCGTTCTCTGTTCTTGCTGCTTTGCACGGTCTCGATGACGGAATGGTTTCGGCTGCTCTTGTTTCGCCTAATCGAGCATTGCGTCGCATTGCCACACAATATGCAGGAATCACGGCACCAGCATTGCTGGCAAAGGCCTCAGCGGGATCGAATTTCGGCACCAAGTCTCCACGCGAGTTAGCAGAAAAATTGGTGGCACTTTCTTACGGCGCCCCATCAACAGCAGTAGCCAATGAACTCTATGTGTTGGCGACAAAGCAATCGAAAGAAATCTTTGCCGACTCCATTCTCGCCGATGCTTGGCAGATCGCTGCACGTCACAACGCAAAAGAAATCATCGCGCTAGCGGATAAAAATTCTGGCAAAAAAGAAACACCCGTCGCCCCAGTAAATCTGATGCCCAATGCCGATTTTTCGCAAGTAGAAAACGGCCTGCCCAAGGGCTGGAGCCTACGCATGTATGGCGGTAATAAAAAGAATGTCACACTCAGCGTTTCTGATAAAGGTCGTAATAATTCCAAAGCGTTACAAATCACCGCCAAGGAATCAGTCGATGCTGGAGCCGGGATCGAGTTCTCACTTGAAGCGAATACCAGCTATCGTTTCTCCGCCTGGATCCGCACAGAAAATGTTGTCAAAACTGGCGGACTCGGTGCCTTGCTCAATGTGCACGGCGCACAGGTGAAATCGAAAGCGCTCGATGGCACCAAAGATTGGCAAGAAATTTCCTTCGATTTCAAAACCGATGGCGATGGCTATGAACTACTGCATTGCCTCCTTGGTGGCTACGGTGGCTCCACTGGTACAGCGTTCTTTGACGATGTATCGCTCACGAAAATCGGCAGCGGTGGCAGCCCACAATCAGCCATTGGTGCGCTGCGCGCATATTCCGCGAATCTAACAAAACCACAAGTAGCTGTGGTGAAAAAAAATAGTATCGACGAAGCCGTGCACAAGCGTGGTGCCGCAACCTTTGCCATGACCTGCATCGCTTGCCATCAACCCGATGGTCAAGGCACGCCTGGCGTTTTTCCCACGCTGGATGGCTCTGAGTGGCTTATCAACGATCCAGAATTGCCTATCAAAATTGTTCTTAAAGGCCTGCAAGGTCCCGTGACGGTAAAAGGCAATAAATTCACCAGCGTGATGCCTCCGCATAACGACCTCGATGACCAAAAAATCGCCGATGTTCTCACCTACGCCCGTCAATCATGGTCGAACGA